>VAWY01000136.1 GCA_005888335.1 Actinomycetota bacterium | reverse complement strand
GATCAGCGCGACGACGTAGAGCGCGAGCACGGCCGTGGCCGGCCGTTCGCGCGACACCGCGTGCGCGAAGCCGCCGAGCAGCAGCCCGAACGCGACGAACCAGATCGCCGGGAGCGCGTTGAGGAGCCCCAGGTCGCCCAGCTTGCCCAGGTCGACGCGCGTCAGCGCGATCGCCCATAGGCCGAGAGCGCCGGTGACCAAGGCGACGTGGAGCGCGACCGGGCGCGCGAGCGCGGCCGGACGGACGGAGACCGCGGCCGTCTGCTTCCCGGCGAGCGCGCTCCACGCCTCCATCGAGCGCGCCTCGCTACCGCTCGGCGGGCGCGACCTGTGCGTGGCCGTTGCGCGAGCGGCTGGCGGCGTCGTCCACGGCGGTGTAGATCGCGATCGTCTGGGCGACCACCTCGTCGGCGCTGGGCAGCCGAGCGCGCTCCGGCGCCGCCCGGCCGGCGCTCTGCGCGATCACGGCGTCGGCGACGGTCAGCGGCGAGGCGCGCGGCGACAGCATCTGGACGGTTCCCGGCGGCAGGCGCCCGGCGGCCTCGCGATGGGCGGGGACGTCCGACGCGACGAGGAGGCCTCCGGCGGCGGCCGCCTCGAGCAGGAGCACCACCGGCGTCCCGGTCCATGACAGCGCCGTCGTGACGCGCGCGGTCCGCAGCCAGCGCCGCCGCACGTCCTCGTCGGGCGAGACCACGAACCGGACGCGCCCTGCGACGCCGAGGTCGCCAGCGAACGCGTGCAGCCAGCGGTGCCCGTGACCCGGACCGAGCGCGACGAGCTCGAAGCGCGCCGGCAGGGCGGGCAGCGCTGCGATCGCGCGCTCCAGGCCGGAGTGGCGTCGCAGGCCGCCGAGGGCCAGCACGATCGAAGAGCCGGTCGCGAACGGCGCTGCCCGCCGCAGCGCGTCGACGTCGATCGCCGGCGGGACGACCTCGATCCGCGCTCGCGAGATCCCGAGCCCGCCCGCGAGCGCTTCGGCCTCCCAGCGCGACTCGCAGACGATGCGAGCGGCGTGCAGGAGCACCCCGAGGCCGTGGCGGTGGCGCACCTGCTGCAAGAGGCGGACGAGGTTCGCCGCCGGCAGGCCGCTCGCGCGCAGCGACACCACCAGGCGCTCGGCCGCGACCGACGCGACCGCGTCCAGCGCCCGTTCGGAGTGCACGTGGACGACGTCGTACGCGGCGCCGACGCGCCGCAGGTGGTCGCTCAGCGCGTCGCGCGCGCCCGCGCCCGCGTCGCCGGCGAGCGGGAACCGGCGTACGACGACGCCGTCGTGCACGGCGGCCTCGGGCCGGCGGACCAGCGGATCGTGGACGAGCACCTCGACCGAGCCGCCCACCGGGCGCAGCCGCCGCGCGATCGCGCGCGCCTGCGCGAACGCCACGGCGGAGCCCGCGGCCGCGCGCGCGTAGACCTGCGCGACGTTCAACGTCCAGCGTCCTCAGCGCCGGCCAGCAGCCAGCGCGCCCGGGCGACCCGCTCGCGCGCGATGGTGCGCAGCACGCGCCCGCCGTCACGGACGGGATGCAGCTTGCTGGCACCGTGCAACCGGCAGGACTCGTAGCTCGGCACCTCATGGACGACCAGCCCCGCCTTGGCAATCCGGACGTTCATCAGCGTCTCGACCTCGAAGCCCTCGCAGTCGAGGCGCAGGTACGGCAGGCAGCGCGCCCAGAACGCGTTGTAGCCGTAGCAGAGGTCGGTATAGCTGGTGCCGTAGGTGAGGTTGACCAGCGCCCTGAGGGCCCGGTTCCCGAGCCGCCGCGTGGGGGTGATGTCCGAGCTCGCGCCGCCCGGCGCAAAGCGCGAGCCCTTCACGAAGTCGGCGCCGGTTCGCAGCGCCGCGACGAAGCGGGGGATCTCGGCGGGATCGGTCGAGCCGTCCGCGTCGAGCGTGACGATGATGTCGCCCGTCGCCGCCGCGCAGCCCTCGGCCAGCGCGTTGCCCTTCCCGTGTCCGCTCTGCTGCAGAACCCGCAGGCCGGGCCGCACCCGCCGCGCGACCTCGACCGTCCCGTCGGTCGAGTGCGCGTCGACGAGGATGACCTCGTCGAGCCACGCGGGCAGGCGCGCGAGCACGTGAGGGACGTTCTCCGCCTCGTTCAGCGTTGGGATGACGACGCTGACACGAGCCGGCTCGGGCGGCGCGATCACGAAACGATTCTTTCCGGGCCGTCGTCGCCGCGGTTGGGCGGATCCCGCCGTCCCGTACGGGAGACACGCCCGGTGACGGGGGACGCGCGACACACCCCGTGACTTGGGGGACGGGGATACCCGGCGGCGCGTCTTCCTCACCCGCGACTGGGGACGAAAACCCCCAGGACCGGGGACGGAAAGGACGCTAGGAATGGTGGAGCGATTGCGCTCTCGATATCGCGCAATCGGCAACGTTGTCTTTTTTGGCGCGCGAGGGCGGCTCCACATGGACGAGGAGCAGCACGATCTGACCGGATCAGAAGGGGGAGTGGCGTATGTCGCCCCTGCCCCATCGACGAATGGCGCCCCGCCGCAGGGGCAACCGCGCGCGGGCGAACGCCTGCGCGCGGTCATCGCCGACGACGACCCGCTGGCCCGGCGCGTCGTCCGCGACGTGCTCCAGCGCACGCCCGACATCGTCATCGCCGCCGAGGCGTCCGACGGCGTCGAGGCGGTCGAGCTCGGCCTGCACTACCGGCCCGAGGTCCTGCTCGCCGAGGCCGCCCTCGGCCGGATGGACGGCATCGAGGTCGCGCGGCGCGTCACCGAGCGCGCGCCGGAGGTCCGGGTGGTCATCTTCACCGTCAACGTGACGCTCGACCTGGCGGTGAGGGCGCTGCGCGCCGGGGCGAGCGGCATCCTCTCCAAGGAGGTCTCGATCGAGAACCTCGCGCGGGCGCTGCGCGGCGTGGTCGAGGGCGAGGCCGCCGTCTCGCGCAAGCTGATGATGCGCCTGCTCGAGCACGTCCGGGCGATGCCGGAGGATTACGCCGGGATGCGCCCGGTGAAGAGCTCGCTCACCGCCCGCGAGTGGGAGGTCCTCGACCTCGTGAGCAGCGGGGCGAGCACCCAGGAGGTGGCCGACGTGCTCGTCCTCTCCGAGGACACGGTCTACAGCCACGTCAAGAACATCATGCGCAAGCTGGGCGTGCACTCGCGCGCGGAGGCGATTGCGGAGGCCGAGCGCCTCCGTCATCCGGGAGCCCAGCTCGCCTGACGGCGGCGAGCCGCTGACGCTGCCGGCGGAGGACCTGCGCCGGCTCGGGTACCGCGTCGTCGATCTCGTCGTCGCGCACCTGGAGGGCCTGCGCGACGAGCCGCCGATCCGCCCCGGGGAGCGGGCGCGGCTCGAGGCGCTCCTGCGCGAGCCGCCGCCCGAGGCGCCCGGTGACGTCGGCGCCGCGCTCGACGTCCTCGCCGACCAGGTGCTCGCCCACATGCAGCACGGCGACCACCCGCGCTTCTTCGCCCGCGTGCCCAGCCCGAGCAACGGCGTCAGCGCGCTGGCCGACGGGCTCGCGGCCGGCTTCAACGCGTTCGCCGGCTCGTGGGCGGGCGGCTCAGGCCCGGCGGCGCTCGAGCTCGTCGTGCTCGACTGGCTGCGCGAGCTGTGCGGCCTGGCGCCCGGCACCGAGGGCGTGCTGCTCAGCGGCGGCTCGGTCGCGGCGCTGACCGCGCTGGCCACCGCCCGCCACGAGCAGCCGGGGGACACCGCGTACCTGTCCGACCAGGCGCACGCCTCCAACGTGCGCGCGCTGCGCGTGCTCGGCGTGCCCCACGTGCGCGTGCTCGCGAGCGACGAGCGCTTCCGCCTGACCGCCGAAGCCGTGCAGGCGGCGATCACCGCCGATCGCCGCGCCGGGCGCACGCCCTTCTGTGTGCTGGCGACGGCGGGGACGACCAACACCGGCGCGGTCGACCCGCTCGAGGCCCTGGCCGACGTCTGCGCGCGCGAGCGGCTGTGGCTGCACGTCGACGGCGCGTACGGCGCGCCGGCGGCGCTGACCGAGCGCGGGCGCGCGGTGCTCGGCGGCATCGAGCGCGCCGACTCGCTGAGCCTCGACCCGCACAAGTGGCTCTTCCAGCCCTACGAGGCCGGGTGCCTGCTCGTGCGCCGCCCGGGCGCGCTCGAGCGGACGTTCGCGATGGCGCCCGAGTACCTGCGCGACGTCCTCGACGAGGAGGTCAACTTCCGCGACCGCGGCCCGCAGCTCAGTCGCGGGACGCGTGCGGCGAAGTTGTGGCTGTCGATCAAGGCGTTCGGCGTCGCGGCGTTCCGGAAGGGCATCGAGCGCGGCATGGCGCTCGCGGAGCGCGCGCAGGCAACCCTGGAGCGCACGCCGGGCTGGGAGGTCGTCACGCCGGCGCAGCTGGCGATCGTCACGTTCCGCCGGGACGGCGACGACGCGCTCAACGCCTCGCTCGTCGAGCGCGCGGTCGCCGACGGCTACGCGGCGCCGAGCTCGACGGTCCTGCGCGGGCGCACGGTGCTGCGGCTGTGCACGATCAACCCGCGCACGACCGACGCCGAGATCGACGAGACGATCGGGCGGCTGACGGCGTTCGACACCTGAGCCACGCGCCGCGAGAATCGGTGGATCCGGGCTGAGGCGGCGAGCCGGCCACCCACGCCTCCGTACGGGCCCCGGGGTCCGTCCCGATGGCCGGGGACCGGTCTCGCCACCTGAGTGGGCGACCATAACCCCAGCGTCCGGGGCCCGGAAGGGCAGCTTCCTGCCCAGTGCGCGAACTGCGTGCCGCACGTCACAAACGCCCGCGCCCGCCGTCCGTAGCGTCCGCAGCACGTCATCGTCTTCAAGGAAGGACGCCATGCTGGGCATCGATCTCGCCGGAGGAGCCATCATCTTCCTGCTGTTCCTCGTCGGCTACACCATCGCCGTGGCGTACTCGACCTACGGGCGGCGCGGCAACGCCATCACGCACCAGCCGTACGGCAAGGTCTACGGCGGCGCGCCCGGCGCCTTCGACGACTCGCACCTGACCGGACGCGACCGCGGCGTCGCCTCCTGGACGCGCGGCACCCACTAAGCGTTCAGGCGGGACATGCTCGCGCCCGCCGCGATGATCGCGGCGGGCGTTCGAGGCTGAGGACGATCCCGGCGAGGATGGCGGCGGCGCCGAGGGCCTGCGCGCCGCCGAAGGGGTCTCGGAAGGCGAGCGCGCCCAACGCGGCCCCGACGAGCGGCTCGAGGTTCACGAACGCGCCGGCGACCTCGGCGGGCACGCGCGCCTGGCCGTAGGCGTAGAGCGCGAACGGGAGCAGCGAACCGGCGCTGACCAGTGCGCCGACGGCGGCCACCGACGCAGCGTCCGGTGCGCCGTGGACGGGCGACCCCGTGGCCAGCGCGAGCGGCAGCGTCGCCGCGGCGGCCGCGGCCATCTGGACGGCCGTGACGGCGATCGCGTCGCGGTCGGCCAGCAGGCGCGACTGCGCCACGATGAACAGCGCGCAGAGCACCGCGGAGGCCAGCACGAGCCCGTCGCCGGCGAGCGAGGCGTCGCCGCCCGCGCCGGCCACCACGACGACGCCGGCGAGCGCCGTCGCGAAGCCCGCCCAGGCCACCGGCCCGGACGCGGCGCGGCCCGCGGCGGCCGTCGCCACGGCGACCAGCGCGGGCACGGCGCCGACGATCAGCGCCGCGTGGCTGACGCTCGTGCGCTCCATGCCGAGGTTCTGCAGCAGCAGGACGCCGCCGAAGCCCAGCGCGCCCCACGCCGCGACGCTGGCCGACGCCGCCGCACGCAGGTGGCGCCGCGTGAGCACCGCCAGCACCGGCGCGGCCAGCGCGAAGCGCGCCGTCGTCAGCCAGGTGGCGTCGAGCCAGTCCAGCGCCAGCTTGGAGAGCGGCACCGTGAGGCCCCAGATCACCCCAGCGGCGGTGAGCGCGGCGAAGGCGGCCCGGCGGTCGGTTGTCATCTTGATCGACATGCATCGAATTATCGGCGATGATGCATCAAGGCCCAAGCTGGATTTGTCAGATGACTCGTTCTACGAAAGAATCCTTCGTGAGATGCCTGATCAACTAGATGAGATTGACCTCAAGCTGCTCGCCGAGCTCGAGCGCGACGCCGATCGCCCCAACGTCGAGCTCGCCCGCCTCGTCGGCCTGTCGCCCGCGGCCACTTTCAACCGCGTCCGCCGGCTGAAGTCCTCGGGCGTGATCGCCCGCGTGGTCGCTCGCGTCGACCCCGCGGCCGCCGGCTTCGCGCTCCAGGTCTACGTGGCCGTCACCCTCGCGCGCCACGACGAGACGGCCCACCGGCGCTTCGCCGACGCCGTGCGCGCGATGCCCGAGGTCCTCTCGGCCGACTGGGTGACCGGCGAGACCGACGCGCTGCTGTGGGTCGTCGCGCGCGACGTGTCCGAGCTGCAGCGCGTGCTGCTGCTGCTGTCGTCGCGCGGCGGCGCCCAGCGCGTGATGACGCTCCTGCGCCTGGAGGAGCTCAAGCCGCGCTCACCGCTGCCAGTCGCGCCGGAGCAGGCCCCGGCGCCGGCGCGCCGCCGCCGCCGCGCTACACCGTGACGCTGGCCAGCCCGAGCCGTCGCAGCTCTTCGCCGAGCGCGGCGTCGCCCGCGTCGGCGCGGGCGCGCATCGCCTCGTGCAGCGCGACCAGCGCAGCGAGGTACTCGGCGTGCGTCATCCCGCGGCCGCCGGCCGCCGCCCGGAAGCGCGCGGCCGTCTCGCGCGGCACGCGGCGCAGCATGATGTCCTCGTCCTCGCGGTCCTCGCGCGCGCGCCGGCGGAAGAACACGACGTCCTTGTCGGCGCCCGGCGGGGGCGGGGGGAGAGGGACCGTGAAGAGCTCGTCGTCCTCGTCGTCGCCATCCATGCGTCGATGATGGCCCCTGATAGCGCGCGCAGTCAATGGCGACGGCTTCGCCGTCGCCGGCGACCACTTCGCGGTCGCCGGACAGCGACCCCGGCCGCGCCGGTCCCGCGAGTGCAGGCCGGCGCGGCCGGGTCCGGGCGGAGGGGCGTCGATCTCCCTCGCCACCGCGGACGGCGGCGCCTCTTCCGACCTGAGGCCGCGCTCTGTAGCCCAGTTCATCGACTGACGCCCGGAATCCTGCAGACTGCCGCCATGGCCGACGACGACCTGCGCCGCCTCGCGCTCGCCCGCGTCGAGTCCGAGCTCGACCGGCTGCGCGCGGCCGGGCCGGCGGCGGTCGCCGACCTCGCGGCCCTCCCGCCGCAGGATGCCCAGGCCGAGGAGGGGCTGACGGTCACGACGCATGTCAACGCCGAGGGCGAGCGCCTGATGGTCCTCGTCGAGGCGTGGCGAGGACGGCGCACGCTGGCCACCGGCGGGTTCGCGATGAGTCCCGACGGCCGGACCACCACGCCCCATTAGGGTTCCGCGTCGATGACCCCGTACGACGACGACGAGGACTGGGTCGGCACGCCGCCGGAGGGCCGCTACTCGCGCGACCGCGCCCGACCCGAGTTCTGGTGGCGCCAGCGACCCGTGCTCGTCGCCGGCGTCGGGATCGTGATCGCGCTCGTCGTGCTGCTGGTGGTGCTGCTGCTCAGCTGACGGCGGCGGCGAGCGGCTCTGCCGCGGCCGCGCGCTCGCGCAGGACCGTCCGCGCCCCGCCGGCCGGGCTGACCGTGATGCTGCGCCGCCTGACCGCCTCGGCGCCGTCGGCGCCCGCGGCGAGCTCATAGCGGCGCAGGACAGCGCGCAGGACGCTCTTCATCTCGAGGATCGCGAAGCTCGCGCCCAGGCAGCGCCGCCGGCCCCCGCCGAACGGGATCCACGTGTACGTCCCGGGCGGCTCGTCGAGAAAGCGCTCGGGCCGGAAGGCGTACGGCTCGGGATAGACGGCGGGGTCGTGGTGGACCAGATAGGCGTTGGGCACCACGCAGACGCCCGTCGGATACGCCCAGCCGCCGATCGTGATCGGCTGCTTGACGAGCCGTGGCGCGGCGTTGGGGATCACCGGGCGCCGGCGCAGCGTCTCCTGGATCGTTGCGGTCAGGTACGCGTCTTCGTCGCCGGCGTCGACCTCGGCGACGAGGCGCGCGAGCGGGGCGGGCTCGCGCGTGAGGCGCTCGAAGGCCCACGCCAGCTCGGAGGCCGTCGTCTCGTGCCCGGCGACGAGGAGCGTCATCAGCTCGTCGCGCAGCTCGTCGTCGGACATCGGCGACCCATCGTCGGAGTGCCGCGCCGCGAGGAGCATCGTGAGCACGTCGTCGCGGTCGGCGCCCTCGCTTCGGCGCTCGTCGATGAGCTCGAAGAGCAGGTCGTCGACCTCCCCGCGCAGGCGCGCGAAGTGTCGCCAGGGACCGATCGGCAGCTGCAACGGCGGAAGCAGCGAGAGCGGGCTGGCGCCGAAGGCCAGGACCTCGGTGAGCCGCTCGCGCACCGCGTCCAGCCGCGGGCCGGGGTCGAGGCCGAACACCGCGCGCAGGATGACCTCGAGCGTGAGCGCCTGCAGCCGGGGGTGCAGCGCGATCGGCGCACCGTTGCCCCAGGCGGCGATCTCGCGGTCGGCGACCTCGTCGACCAGACCGACCAGGCGCTCCATCCGCTCGCCGTGGAAGGCGGGGAGCATGAGCTTGCGCTGCTCGAGGTGGGGCCCCTCGTCGAGCAGGATCACCGAGTTGCGCCCGACGACGGGCTCGAGGATCCGCGCGCCGTCGCCGGGGTGCAGCACGTCGGGCGGCGCGGTGAACACGGCCTTGATCTCGCCGGGGTCGGAGATCATCACGAACGGCGGCGCGGTGCCCGTAGCGCGCGCGGTTGCGCTCGAGGAACGCCAGCGGGCGCTTCCACCAGCCGACCGATTGGAGCACCTTCGGGGCACGCGGACCCGGCGGCAGCTGCTGCGGCATGTCGTCTCTCTCCTGTCCGGACCTTCGCTGGACGGTACGCCGCCGTTCAGCAGCTTGTGTGCGGATGCGCACAGAGGGACGACTCAGTTCGCGCGGCCCGCGGCCATCTCGGCGCAGGCCTGGCACACCGGCCACGGCGGGTTCCACGGGTAGCCCGTGACGTCCTTGCCGCACAGCGCCGTGTCGGGATCGGCGGCCGTGACGATGTGGCAGAGCTCCTCGAAGCCGTCGTCGTTGACCCGCGGGCGGTTGAGGCACTCGGGAGCGACGTTGGGGGTGCGGGTCTTCGTCATGCCGCTCACATCGGCACGGATGCCGTTCGACGGGAAATTATCCCGCTGCTTGTTCGAGCGTTTCGCTCACGGCCGCCGGCAGCGGCGCGGCGCGCTCGCTGGTGTAGTCATACCCGACCAGCCACCCGTATCCCTCGGCAGCGAGGCGATCGCCGACGCGCATCTCGAAGCACAGCTGGAAGGCCGACCGGCGGACCTCGCCGATCCAGCAGCGGATGGCGACCTCCTCGTCGAAGCGCACGGTCGAGCGGTAGTTGATGTGGCACTCGGCGAAGATGAAGCCGAAGCCCTCGCCCTCGGGATCGGTGGGCGCGTGCTGCGGGAGCAGATCGCGGATGAACGCGATGCGCGCCGTCTCGAAGTAGCGCAGGAAGACGACGTTGTTGAGGTGGCGCATCGCGTCCAGGTCGCCGAACCGGACGCGTTCGTGGTGGACGTAGGAGCGCGCCACCCGCGCCGCTACTTCATGCGGTACGTGATGCGACCACGCTCGAGGTCGTACGGCGACAGCTCGACGCGCACGCGATCGCCGGGCAGCACGCGGATGCGGTAGCGGCGCATCTTGCCCGCCAGATGCCCGAGGACCTCATGCCCGTTGTCCAGCTTGACGCGGAACATGAGGTTGGGCAGGGCCTCGGTGATCTCGCCTTCGAATTCGACCTTCTCTTCAACGGCCATGGGTGGAACCTCCTGCGGGTGGAACGAGGGAGCGGGCGCGCGCCCGCAAGCAACCGGCTCGCCGGGGGCGCTGGAGCGCAAGCGCGGCGAGCGCCTGTGACACAGCCTAGTGGCCGCCGGCGACCACGCGCACGCCGTCGCGCGGCACGAGCGTGACGCCCTGTTGGCGCGCCTTCTCGGGCCGCCGGCGCAGCGGACGCAGGTGCACGCGCTCGAGGACGCGGGCGACGACGACGCGCATCTCCTGCTGCGCGAAGCTCGCGCCCAGGCAGCGTCGCGTGCCGCCGCCGAACGGGACCCACGTGTACGTGTCCGGGGCGTCGGGGCCGAGGAAGCGCTCGGGCCGGAACTCGCGCGGCGACGGGTAGCGGTCGGCGCGCCGGTGGATCACCCTGATCGACGGGTTGATCTCGACGCCCGGCGGCAGCACGTAGCCGGCCAGCTCGAACGGGCCACCGCGCACCACGCGGCCCACGCCGGGGACCACGGGCCGGACGCGCAGCGCCTCCTTGACCACGGCGTCGAGATACTCCGGGTCGCCCTCGCGCGCCCGCGCCAGCACGCGCGGGGTATGGAGGAGGAGGTCGAAGGTCCAGGCCAGGCCCGTGGCCGTCGTCTCGTGCCCGGCGACGAGCAGCGTGACGAGCTCGTCGCGCACCT
This sequence comes from Actinomycetota bacterium, assembly GCA_005888335.1. Next base: position 42,060 of record VAWY01000136.1, on the reverse strand, counting down.
CCTCGTCGGTCATCGCCCCGCCGTCCTCGTCGCGCGCCTGCAGCAGCATCGACATCACGTCGTCGCGCTGGTCGAGGTCGGCCGCGCCGCGCCGGCGTGCCATCTCGGCGTAGATCGCCTCGTCGAGCGCGCGCCGGCGCTGCTGGAACATGACCATCGCGCCGCGGTCGCCGAGGCGTCCGCCCGACAGCGCGAGCGCGAGCATGGCGACGCGGCGAGTCCGCAGCGGCCCGATGGCGTCGCGGATGCGCCGCTTGAGCTCCTCCTGGCGCGCGCCCTCCTCGACGCCGAAGATCGCGCGCATGATCACCTCGAGCGTGAGCGCCTGCATCGAGGGCAGCAGCGCGAAGGGCTCGTCGCGCGGCCAGCGGTCGATCTCCGCGTCGGCGGCCTCGTGCATGATGCCCTCGTAGGCCTGCAGGCGCTTGCCGTGGAACGGCGGCAGCAGGAGCCGCCGCTGGCGCAGATGCTCGGCGCCGTCGAGCAGGAGGACCGAGCGCTCGCCGAGCAGCGGTCCGAGCGGGGCGTTCGCCTCGCCGGCGCGCAGACGGTCGGGCGGCGCGCGGAAGACCTCGCGCAGCACGTCGGGGTCGAAGACCATCACGAAGCCCGCGTCGAACGCGGTGCTCAGCCACACGACGTCGCCGTAGCGGCGCCGGCAGGCGTCGAGGAAGCGGGCCGGGCTGACGAGGAAGCCGAGGGTCAGCAGCAGCCGCGGGAGCCGCGGTCCAGGGGGCAGCGAGACCTCGGCGGCGGCCATGGGCCGACCATACTCCGCGGGCGGTTTATGGTCTGTGCGGTGATCACACCCGAGCAGGCCGTCGACGCGGTCCACGAGCGCTTCGGGCGGCACACCGGCTACCGCGCGCTGCACGCCAAGGGGCTCCTTTTGAAGGGCACCTTCGCCGCGACGTCCGAGGCCGCGGCGCTCACGCGCGCCGCCCACATGCAGGGCGCGCCGGTCCCCGTGACCGTGCGCTTCTCCAACGGCTCCGGCGACCCGGGCGAGCCCGACTACAAGCCCGACGTGCGCGGCATGGCGACGAAGTTCTATCTGCCCGACGGGTCGCGCACCGACATCGTCGCGCAGACCGTGCCGCGCTTCCCGACCCGCACCCCGGACGGCTTCGTCGAGTTCGTCCGCGCGATGAAGCCGGGGATCTCGCAGGCGTGGAAGCTGCCGTACTTCCTGGCGCGCCACCCTGAGGCGCTGCCCGGCCTGCGCGGCGCCGCGGCCGCGTTGAAGCCGCCGGCGAGCTACGCCACCCGCCGCTACTACGCCATCCACGCCTTCCGGTGGATCGACGCGGGCGGCGGCGCGCGCCACGTCCGCTACCGCTGGGTCCCCGAGGGCGGCGAGCAGAACATCCCGGGCGACGAGGCCAAGCAGCGCGGCGCCGACTACCTCCAGCAGGAGATCGGCGAGCGCCTGGGCCGCGGGCCGGTGCGCTTCGACCTCGAGGTCCAGGTCGTCCGTCAGGGCGACCCCGTGGATGATCCAACCTCGCCGTGGCGCGACGACGGCCAGACCGTCAAGGGCGGCACCCTCGAGCTGACCGAGTTCGAGACCGGGCGCGAGACCGGCGGCGACGTCCTCGTCTTCGATCCGACGCGCGTGACCGACGGCATCGAGCTGACCGACGACCCGATCCTGCGCTTCCGCTCGCCCGCCTACTCGGTCTCCATCGAGCGGCGCAGCGGCATCTCGCGGCCGCAGTGAGCGATCCCGTCGCGGCCGCGCGCGCCCTCGCGCCGGTCGCCGCAGAGCACGCCGCCGCGGCCGAGCGCGCTCGGCGGCTGCCCGCGCCGCTCGTCGCGTCGCTCGCCGAGGCGGGGCTGTTCCGGCTCTGCGTCCCCGCCGCCACCGGCGGGTTGGAGGCCCATCCGGCTGTACTCGTGCAGGCCGTCGAGGCGCTCGCGCGCGGCGACGGCGCCGCCGGCTGGTGCGTGGCGATCGGCGCGACGAGCGGGCTGCTGGCCGCCTACCTGCCGGTGGAGCGCGCGCGCGAGGTCTTCGCCGAGCCGTCGGCGATCGCGGGCGGCGTCTTCGCCCCGCGCGGGCGCGCCGTGCCCGCCGATGGCGGCTTTCGCGTGAGCGGGCGCTGGCCGTTCGCCAGCGGCTGCGAGCACTGCGACTGGCTGATGGGCGGCTGCGTCGTCGACGAGGACGGCGCGCTGCAGGCGCTGCCGAGCGGCATGCCCGACGTGCGGCTCATGCTGGCCCCGGCGCGGGAGTTCACCATCCACGACACGTGGCACGTCGCCGGCCTGCGGGCCACCGGCAGCCACGACATCGAGCTGCGCGACGCGTTCGTCCCCGCCGAGATGGCGGCCTCGGTGATCACCGACCCGCCGCGCCACGACGGCATGCTCTACGCCTTCCCGCTGTTCGGCCTGCTCGCGCTGGCCATCGCGGGGGTGAGTCTCGGGATCGCGCGCGGTGCGCTCGACGACCTCACCGCGATGGCCGCCGCCAAGGTGCCGACCGGCGGCACGCGCGCGCTGGCGCAGCGCGGCACCGTCCAGGCCGAGGTGGCGCGCGCCGAGGCGGCGCTGCGAGCGGCGCGCGCGCTGCTGCTGAGCGCGATCGACGAGGCCTGGGAGCACGCGCTCGCCGCCGGCGACGTCGGCGTGGAAGCGCGCACCGGCCTGCGGCTGGCCGCCACGCACGCCGCACTCACGTGCGCGGACGTGGCGCAGAGCGCCTACCGGCTGGGCGGCGGCAGCGCCATCTACGAGACGAGCCCGCTGCAGCGCCGCTTCCGGGACGCCCACGTGGCCACGCAGCACATGCTCGTCGCACCCGCGACGTGGGAGCTGACCGGCCGCCTGCTGCTCGGCCAGCCGACGGACACGACGCAGCTGTAGCCAGGCCGGGGTAGACGGCGGCGATCGAGCCGCGAATCGAGCGCATGCTCGAATCCGCGGCTCAGATCGGCGTTCGCTCCTAGCCTCCGCAGCTTCCCGTGCTGCCGGACAGGATCTGGTACGACCAGACCGCGTGCAGCTCGTTCCAGCCGGTCGCGTGGTCGTTGACCCACGTGCCGAGGATCGAGACGTGGCTTCCGACCTTCGGGATCGGCAGCGGGTGGCTCGGGATGACCTCGGTGATCAGGCCGCCGGCCGAGCGGTTGACCCCGTTGAGCAGGCCGGTGTAGGCCGCGTCGACGCTGACGTTGACATGGCAGTCGCCGTCGTGCTCGACGTGGCTGGAGGTCACCGTGCCGGTCGCCGTCCGGCACGGGTTGGCGCCGTCGAGGACGCTCAGCTGACCCGGCCGCTGCACGCCCTGCAGCGGGTTGGAGGGGCAGTCGCCCGACGGCGCGGGGGCCGGCGCCGGCGCCGGCGCGGGCGCCGGGGCGGGGGCGGGGGCGGGGGCCGGGCACGCCGCGGTCGTCACCTTCTGGGTGGTGATCGACGAAGCGTTGCCGCTCGGGTCGAAGGCCTGGGCGCCCACGAGGTAGTCCGTGTTGCACGTCAACCCGGTGAACGTGTAGCTCGTCGCCGTCGGGCTCGGAGGCAGGATCTGCGTCCCGTTGAGATAGACGGCGTAGCGGGCGATGCCCACGTTGTCCGTCGACGCCTTCCAGCTCAGCGGGATCACCGTGTCGGTGACCTTGCCGATCGAAAGGCCGCTGGGGGCGGTGGGCGCCTGGCTGTCAACCGCCGTGGGCGGCGCCGCCGGAGACGGCACGACCGGGGTCGGGATCGGCGGCGGCTGCTCGCCATCGCCCTTGTCACCGGGATCCGGCCCGGCACACGCCGCCGTCGTCACGAACAGCTGGAAGCGCCCGGAGCGCCGGCCGTTCGGGTTGCGCGCCCGCAGGGTGAACCGGTACCGCGTGGCGCACGCCAGCGTGGAGAAGGTGAAGCGGCGGCCGCGGACCATCGCGACCCGGCGCCCGTTCACGTACAGCTCGACCCGCGCCCGTCCCGACTTCGGCTGTTTCCACACGACCGAGACACTCGAGGGAGCGACGCCGGTGATGTGCACCCCCGCCAGCCGCGGCGCACGACGGGCGGCGGGCGCCGCGGCCGCCGTGGCGACGAGAACAACGAGGACTGCGAGGGCGAGACGAGAGAAAATGGGCACCGTGCCTCCTTGCACCGCGTGGCGTTGAGGCGACCCTACGCCTGTGCCGACCTCGCGACAACGGGTCGCCCGTTAGCCCATTTCTCTGTCGTCCCCCGTCACACGAGGTCGGTCAGCGGCTCGGCCTTCGGCGGACGGTGCTCGTGCTCAGCCTCGATGGCCAGCCGCGGCAGGCGGCGGTCCAGCCACGACGGCAGCCACCACGCGTGGCGCCCGAAGATCTCCATCAGCGCCGGGACCAGCAGGCAGCGGATGATCACGGCGTCGAAGAGCACGGCGCTGGCCAGCCCGAGGCCGAAGAGCTTGATCACACGGTCGTCGCCGAGCGCGAAGGACGCGAAGACCAGGATCATGATCGACGCGGCCGCGGTGATCACCCGCCCCGTCGTCTGCAGGCCGCGAGCCACCGAGCGCGAGGCGTCGCGCGTCGTCTCCCATTCCTCGTGCACGCGCGAGATCAGGAAGACCTCGTAGTCCATGCTCAGCCCGAAGACGATGGCGAACATCAGCACCGGGACGAAGGACTCGATCGGCCCGGTCCCGATCCCCAGCAGCCCGGCGCCGTGGCCCTCCTGGAAGATGAGCGTCACGAAGCCGAGCGCGGCGCCGATCGACAGCAGGTTCATGACGGCGGCCTTGATCGGGATGATCACCGAGCGGAAGACGGCGAGCAGGAGCAGCGCGCTGAAGAGCACGACCACGCCGACGAAGAGCGGCAGCTTGCCCGCCACGACGCGCGAGAAGTCCTCGGTCGACGCCGTGAAGCCCCCGACCTCGACGCGCGCGCGGGTCTCGCGCTCGACCGGCGGCAGGACGCGATCGCGCACGCGCTTGAGCGTGTCGGTGGTGGCCTTGTCCTGCGGGCCGGTTCGCGGGTAGGCGGCGATGGTCGCCACCTTGCCGTCCGGGGAGAGCGCCGGCGGCGCGACGGAGGTGAAGTCGCGGTCGGCGCGCACCGCCGCCGCGATCCGCTCGGCCGCCGCCCGGTCGCCCTTGTCGGCGAGCGCCGCGACCAGCAGGAACGAGCCGTTCGTCCCGGCGCCGAAGCCCTGGGCGATCAGGTGGTACGCGTTGCGGGTCGTCGAGCCCGGAGGGTCGACGCCGGCGTCGCTGGAGCCCAGGCGCAGGTGCGTCGCGGGCAGCGCCAGCGCGATGAGCACCGCCAGCGAGACGGCGATCGCGAGCCACGGCCGCCGTTGCACGGCATGCGACCAGCGCTGCCAGCCGGAGCCCTCGACGAGCTTGCGCTCATGCGTTGCGCTGCGACGGGCGCGCCAGCGTGCGCCCGGGAGCGCGAGGCGCCGCTTCGTCCCCCAGAAGCGAAAGCCGCCGCGAGCGTCGAACTCCCGCAGCACCCCGTCCATGAAGCCGCCGGAGCCGCCGATCAGCGCCGGGATGATCGTCAGCGCGGCGAACATCGTCGCCAGGACCGCCGTCGCCGCGCCGAGCGCCACGCCGTGCATGAAGCTCAGGCCGAGCAGCAGCAGGCCGAGGAGCGCGATGACGACGGTGATCGCGGCGAACATCACCGTGCGCCCGGCCGTGTCGACCGCCATCTCGATCGCCTCGTCGCGGTCGCGTCCGCTCCTGACCTCGGCGCGGAAGCGCGTCGCCACGAACAGCGCGTAGTCGATGCCGACACCGAGGCCGATCAGCAACGCCAGCTGCTTCGCGAAGTCCGGCGTGTCGACCAGGTGGCTGATGAGCGTGATGACGCCGAGCGTCGTGCCGAGCGCGAGCAGCGTCGCCAGCAGCGGCAGCCCGGCGGCGACGAGCGACCCGAACGTGATCAGCAGGACGATCGCGGCGGCGATGATCCCGAAGAACTCCGACGGCCCCTGGCTCTTGCTGAAGCGCACGATCTCCGCGCCGGGGCCGCCGTGCTCGACCTGCAGCGCCGCGCTGCGCGCCGAGAACGCCGCGTTCTCGACGCCCTCGAGCGTCTTCGGCTTGATGTCGTTCGTGCTCTTCTTGTAGGTGAGCGTGGCGACGCCGATCCGTCCGTCCCGGGTCAGCTGCCCGCGCGGCGAGAACGGGCTGTCGACGCTCGCGACGGAGCCGGCGGCCGCGACCTTCCGCAGCGCGGCGTCGATGCGCGCCCGGTTGGCGGCGTCCCTGAGCGTGCCGGTGCGCGCCCGGAAGACGACCTGGTCGGTGTCGCCCTTGGCGGCGGGGAAGTGCTGGGCCAGCAGGTCGTACGCGCGCTGGCTCTCGGTGCCCGGCAGGCGGAAGCTCGAGATCTGCTTCACGCCCACGCCGGACGCGACGACCTGGATCACCACGAGCGCGAGCAGCCAGGCGCCGAAGGTGCGCCAGCGATGGCGGTTGCACAGCCGGGCCAGGCGGACGAACCGGGAGGGGGTACGGGGTGTGGAAGACATGAGGGAAGTGGTCACGGTAGTGATGGGACCGGGCCCCGATGTGAAATTCATCGGTGCCCGGTGGATGCGGCCGGGCGGGCCCGCAGGCCCGCCCTGTCAAACCGCCCGGTCATGGATCACCGCTGACTACCTACGTCCCAGGACTTGATGTGCCGTGCCTGGGTTGCGCGACACTCCCGACCGCCGGGGCGGTCCGCCGCCCGCGGGCGGCGCGGTACCCGGCTGGGCGCTCGAGGCGCCCCCGGTCGAGTGGGCGATCCGCCGGACCCCGCACCCTAACGGGATCTACAGCGTCCAGGGCGCCAAGCGCTCCCGGACCACATCCGGGATCTGCTGCTTGGTCATCGTCCTCGGGTCGACGAAGACGTGGACCATGCGGCCGGTCACCAGCAGCTCGCCGTCGCGTCGCTCGGCGAACTCGCTGGTCATCGACGAGCCGCCGAGCCGCGCGATGGTCATCTCCATGTCGAGGAGGTCGTCGAAGCGCGGCGAGGACTTGAAGCTCGCCGCCGCGTCGACGACGACGACGTCGCTGCCCGCGTCGACGAGCGCCTGGTAGGAGCCGAAGGCCTCCCGCCACAGCTCGGTGAGCGTGATGTCGAAGTAGGCGAAGTGGTGGGCGTTGAAGACGATGCCCTGGGCGTCGCACTCGTGGTAGCGGACGCGGAGGCGATGCACGAAGGGGGGCGTCACGGCGGCATCCTTGCAGGCGCGCGGTCGCGACAAGGGTGCCCATCTCCGCCCCGAAGGGGGTCTGATGGCTGGGACCCGGGGCGGAGACTCGTGGCGTCCATTCGCCGAGGCCCGCCGTGCGGCGGGCACGCCCACAACAAGGACACCGGCGGCGACTGCCGTACGGACGGCGACGAGGTGCGCGACGGCACCGACCCCAACAGCTACACGACCGACCCCTCTGACGCCTGTCGCGACATGGCCGTGAACGCCATGGTCACCGACCAGACGTCCCTGGCGGGCATCGTGCCGCAGCCGTGGTCGCGCCCCTCGGCTCATGTGGCCGCCCGCTCCATCACATGGACCCGGCCGCGGTAGTCGTGCAGCTCGTCAACGCTCTCGCCGGCGGCGAGGCGCACGACCGCGGTGTCGGCCTCTGCGCGCGCGCAGGCCTCCGCGAGCACCGTGGCGCCGGCGGCGAGCGCCGCGAACCGCGTCGGCGCCCAGACGGGAAAGGTCAGCTGCAGCCAGCAGTCGTCATCGCGCACGACCTGGGCCGGGTACGGTGAGGTCTCCTCGCTCGCGTAGCGCAACAGGGCCTCGTAGATACGCCCGCCACAGGAGTGGTCGGAGGTCCCGAGGGCGTCGGTGTCAGGACGATCGGTTGGAGCCGGATTGCGGATCTCCAGCTCGGCGTCGACGATCCAGAGCTGATGGAAGCGGGACATGACGGCATTCTTGCGCTTCCCGGCGAGCTGGAGCCGAGGCGGCTGCGCCGCCGCGCGCTGCAGGTCGTCGCGCTGCTCGCCGCCCTCGTCGCGGTCTTCCTGCTGGCTCCCGGGCTGGGGGAGGTGCGCGAGCGCCTCGCCGGCGCCCGTCCCGGCTGGCTCGCGCTCGGCGTGGCCTTCGAGGGGCTCTCGTGCGTCTCCTACGTCCTGATGTTTCGCCCGATCTTCTGCGCGCGGATGTCGTGGCGCTCGAGCTTCGAGATCGCGTTCTCCGAGCTCGCCGTCGGGTCGCTCGTACCGGCCAGCGGCGCCGGCGGGCTCGCCCTGGGCGCCTGGGTCCTGCGCCAAGGGGGGATGCCGGCCGACCAGATCGCCCGCCGGTCGGTGGCCTTCTTCCTCATCAAGAGCTCGGTGAACTTCGTCGCCGTCGCCGTCCTCGGCACGCTGATGGCGACAGGGCTGGTCGGGCCGCACCGGTCGCTGTGGCTGACGGCGGCGCCGGGGGCCGCGGCGGCGCTGGTGATCGTCGCCGTGCCCGCGCTGCGCTGGATCGGCCCGGTGGAGCAACCCGCGCAGGCGGGGGCCCGGCGCGCGCTCGCCGCGGCGCGGCGCGCGGTGGCCGGCGGCACCGCCGAGGCGATCGCGCTCCTCCGTTCGGGCGACCTGCTCGTGGTCGTCGGCGCGATCGGCTACTGGGCGTGGGACAACGCGGTGCTGTGGGCCACGTTCCACGCGTTCGGTGACGTGCCCCCGGTGTCGATCATCCTCATCGGCTACCTGATCGGGCAGCTCGGCGGGCTGCTGCCGATCCCCGGCGGGATCGGCGGGATCGACGGCGGCCTGGTCGGGGCGCTGATCGTCTACGGCGAGCCGGCGGCGCCGGCGGCCGCGGCCGTCCTCGCCTACCGCGTGATCCTCTTCTGGCTGCCCCTGCTGGTCGGCGGGCTGGCCTTCGCCTCGCTGCGCCGCGGCCTCAACCAGCCGCACCGCCCGGACCTCTGTCCGGCATAGGATGGCGCGCATCACGTCGCGAACGAGGAGAGGGCGATGCTCGAGGGTCTGGTCCAGCAGGACTTCCCGCTGACGATCGGCTACGTGGTCGACCGCCTGCGGACGGTCAACGGCGGCGGCGAGATCGTCAGCTCCACCGGCGAGGGAACCGAGCGCGCCCGCTACGACGAGGTGGCGGCGCGCGTCGACCGGCTGTGCGCCGCGCTGAGGGACCTCGGCGTGCGCGAGGGCGACCGGGTGGCCACGCTGGCCTGGAACCATCAGCGGCACTTCGAGTGCTACCTGGCCATCCCGGCGATGGGCGCCGTCCTGCACACGCTCAACCTGCGGCTGTTCCCCGACCAGCTCGCGTACATCGCCAACCACGCCGAGGACACCATCGTCTTCCTCGACGACTCGCTCGTCGAGCTGTGGGAGAAGGTCGTCCCGCAGCTGGAGACCGTCCGCCACAACGTCCTCATGGGCGACGGCGACGGCGGCTCGCTGCCCAACCTCATCCGCTACGAGGACCTGCTCGCCGGCCAGGACGACGGCTTCGACTACCCGCAGATCGACGACCGCCAGGCGGCCGCGCTGTGCTACACGAGCGGCACCACCGGCAACCCGAAGGGCGTGCTCTACTCGCACCGGTCGAGCGTCCTGCACTCGCTCGGCGCCTGCCTCGCGGACACGCTGGCCGTCAGCCGCGCCGACCGCGTGCTGCCGATCGTCCCGATGTTCCACGCGAACGCGTGGGGGCTGCCGTACGCCGCGGCGCTCGCCGGCGCCGACCTCGTGATGCCCAACCGGTGGCTGCAGGCCGAGCCGCTGTGCCGGCTGATCGAGGGCGAGCGCGTCACGGTCTCCGGCGCCGTGCCGACGATCTGGATGGACATCCTGCGCTACGCGGACAAGCACCACCCCGACCTCAGCTCGCTGCGCCTCGTCGCCTGCGGCGGCTCGGCGGTGCCGCGCGCGCTCATGGAGGCCCTCGAGGAGCGCCACGACGTCCCGGTCTGCCAGGCATGGGGGATGACCGAGACCAGCCCGCTCGGCTCGGTGGCGCGCCCGCCCCGCGACGCCGAGGGCGAGCGCCACTGGCAGTACCGCTCGACCGCAGGGCGCCCGGTCGCGCTCGTCGAGGTCCGGATCGTCGGCGACGAGGGCGACGCGCTCCCCTGGGACGGCAAGGCGGAGGGCGAGCTCGAGTGCCGCGGGCCCTGGGTCGCCTCGGCCTACTACCGCGATGCGGCGCCGGAGAAGTTCCACGACGGCTGGCTGCGCACGGGCGACATCGCCAGCATCGACCCCGACGGCTACATCATCATCCGCGACCGCACGAAGGACGTCATCAAGTCCGGTGGCGAGTGGATCTCCTCGGTGGACCTCGAGAACGAGCTGATGGCCCACCCCGACGTGCTGGAGGCCGCGGTGATCGCCAAGCCGGACGAGCGCTGGGCCGAGCGGCCGCTGGCCTGCGTGGTGGTGCGCGAGGGCGCCGAGCTCGACGCGGACCAGGTCGCCGCCCACCTCGAGCCGCGCGTCGCGCGCTGGTGGGTGCCCGACGAGTACGCCTTCATCGACGAGGTGCCCAAGACCAGCACCGGCAAGTTCGACAAGAAGGTGCTGCGCCAGCGCCTGGCGGACGGCGAGCTCGCCGACCGCCAGACGGTGACCCGCAAGGCCGAGCCTGCCCGCTCGAGCTAGTGACGCAGCACTAGTCGACCGCGCTCCGGAGGATCCTGCTGAGGACGCGATTGAAGCGGTGCTCCTTGCCCGTGCTCAGCGCGCGCGCCTGCGAGAGCGGCGGGACGGCGAAGGGCACCTCCTGGCGGCACACCGTGCCCGCGGGCGGAACGGTGAGGTCGATGAGGTAGGCGTCGACCGCCGAGTCGATGCAGTTCGAGTTGCCGCCGTACGCGGTGTGGCCGTCCCCGCGCATCGTCAGCAGCCGCGCCTGCCCGAGCTCGTGCACCAGCCGGCGCGCCCCGCGGTACGGGGTCGCCGGGTCGTACGTCGTCCCGACCACGAGCACGGTCGGGCTGTCCGCCGCGGTCTTGAACGGGCCGGTGTAGATGCCCCGCGGCCGGACCGTGTACAGGCCCCAGGGGAGCTCGCCGTAGCCGGTGTTCCACCCGAAGTGGTCGAACATTGCCCACGAGTCCGCGCCGGCGTCGAGGAACGTGCCGGCGTCGTGCTCGTACTGCAGCTCGAGCGCGCTGATCGTGAAGAAGCGGTCGGCGAGCGGGTCGAACGTGCCGTCGGGCAGCCGGCCGTAGAAGAAGTCGACGATCAGCCGGATGCCCACCCCGTCCCCGGCGTCGGCGAGCGAGAGCGAGAGCGCGAGCAGCGGCCACAGCTGCTTGGCGTAGACGGCCTGGATCGCGGCCGCGCGGATGTCGTCGCCCGTGACCGGACGCGGGTCGTCGCCGGTCGCGGGGATCGGCGTCTGCTCGGCGCGGTCGATGAGCTCGTCGAGCGCGTTCGACGGGTCCTCGCCGCCGAACTGGCAGACGTCCTGGTGGACGGCGCAGGCCTGCAGGAAGCGCCCCAGCGCGCGCTCGAAGCCCGCGGTCTGCTCGCGGGTGGCCGCCATCGGGTGGTTGATGTACGCGTCGGCGTCCAGCGCGCCGTCGAGCACGAGCGCCCGGTAGCGGTGCGGGAACAGGCTCGCGTACGTCGCGCCGAGGAACGTGCCGTACGAGAAGCCCAGGTACGTCAGCTTGTCGTCGCCGACCGCCTGGCGCAGGAGGTCCATGTCGCGCGCAACGTTGGCCGTCGAGACGTACGGCAGGATGTCGCCGTTGAGCGCGATGCAGCGATCGATGTAGTCGTTCGTGCGCGAGACGAGCCCGGTGGTGTCGAGGTTCTCGGGCGTGACGAACGGCTGCGCCCAGATGCCCTGCGTCTCCTGGTTGATCTTGCAGTCGATGCTGGGCGAGCTCTCGCCGACCCCGCGCGGGTCGAAGCCGACGATGTCGAAGCGCTGGTTGAGGTTGCCGAACAGGCCCGCGCCGATCGCCTTGACGACCTCGACGCCGGGGGCGCCCGGTCCACCGAAGTTGACGAACAGCGAGCCGATCCGGTGCGCGCTGTCCTGCGCGGGCAGGCGGGTGACGGCGAGCTTGATCTGCGGACCCTTGGGGTCGGAGTAGTCGCGCGGGACGGCGGCCGTCGCGCAGTCGAAGCCGGCGGCGTCGACGCACGGCTTCCAGTCGAGCGCGGGGGCGGCGGCACGGGCGGGAGGAGCGACCGCGGCGGTGAGGGCGACCAGCGCGACGACGAGATAGGCACGTCGGGCGCGTCGCGGGGCTTGCGTCATGGACCCCTCCATGAATCCTGGGCGCTCTTTCCGTCCGTGAGCGCCGTGCCGATGGTCGATTCGCTATGCCTACCAGCGCGCGGATTCCGGAGCAAGCGCCGCGAGGCGCTCGCGCAGCCGGTGCACGTCGGCGCGCCGGCCTGTGTAGAGCTCGGCGCGGTGGCGCAGATCGAGCCGGGTGCGCCGCACGACGTCGGCCATGAACGCGTCGCAGGTCACCAGGCGGCAGCGCGGCAGCGCGACGGCGAGCGCCCGCAGGTCGGCCCGGTCGCCGGGGCGCGCCTGGCGCCCGGGGTGCTCGGCCGCGATCGTGGACTGCAGGCGGCGGACGATCGCGCGGCCTGCCGCGTCGGGCTCGTCGGGCAGGCGCAGCCCGCCGGACAGCTCGCGCAGCAGCTCGAGCAGCCCGAGGTCGGGGCGCGGCGCCGACTCGGCGTGGTGGACCGCCGACTCGGGCACGGCGACGGCGCCCGCGGCGACCGCGGCGCGCAGCACCGGCTCGAGCTCGCGGAAGGCCGGCTTGCCCTTGGCGATGCCGCTCAGGTAGTTCTGGTCGAGGTACAACAGCAGCGGGCCGGCGGTCATCGGGCGGGGGCGAGGGTGCCACGGCGCGCGAAGGAGATCGACGCGCCGAGCTTGTCGACCGCTCGCGCGCACAGCGGCGCGCCGAGCCCGGTGCCGAGCGCGAGGGCGCCCGCCGCCGCGCCGGCGACCGAGAACGAGGCGTGCTGCGCGCGCAGGAAGAGCACGACCGCGAGGCCGTTGATGCCGATCGGCAGGCGGGCGAGCAGCGTCGACGCGAGCAGCGGCGCGACGCGCGGCGCGCGCACGATGCGCAGGTAGGCCTCCACCCGGCCGAGGCTAAGTGATGGCGTGGCGCTCGAGGAAGGCGAGCACGCGCGTCCACGCGTCCTCGGAGGCCTCGGCGAACTCCTCGTACTTGCGGTCGAAGAAGCTGTGCGGGGCGCCCTCGTAGGTGACGACCTCGTGCTCGACGCCCGCGTCGCTCAGCGCCTGCTCGAGCTCGGCTATGTCGGTGGGCGAGATCGCCTGGTCGGCGCCGCCCATCAGCGCGAGGATCGGACCCTGCAGCTCGCGGGCGCGCTGGACGGGGCCGGGCGAGCCGTCGCGCCCGAGGCCCGGCCTGCCGTAGAAGCCGATCGCGCCGGCCAGCCCGTGGCCGCCCGCGGTCGACAGCCAGGCCTGCCGCCCGCCGAAGCAGAAGCCCACGGTGAACACCGAGGTGCACGATCCGCCGGCCGGCGAGCGCAGGTGCGCCACGGCCGCGGCGACGTCGGCCTGGATGCCGTCGCCGGTCGTCCGCGTGACGTGGTCCATGAAGCCGAAGTCGTCGTCGCGCTTGGCCACGCCCGCCGTACGTCCGAAGTAGTCGATGGCCACGGCCGCGTAGCCGCGCTCGGCGAAGCGCAGCGCGAGCTCCTCGTAGAAGCGGTACAGGCCGCGCACGTCGGGCAGGACGACGACGCCGGCCCGCAGCAGCGGGCGCTCGTCGGACAGCGCGGCGAAGGCGGCGAGCCGGTTGCCGTCGGGCGCCTCGAGCACGAGGTCCTCGTGCGAGACCGCCGCCCCGGCGAGCACGGGGACCGGCGGCAGCGAGTCGAGCGCGAAGCACACGGCGGAAGGGGACCTTAGCCTCGCGGTCATGAACGAGGATCTCTCAGGACAGGTGGTCGCGATCACCGGCGCGTCGTCTGGCATCGGCGAGGCCACGGCACTCGCGTGCGCGCGCGCCGGGGCCGCCATCGCGCTGACCGCCCGGCGGGCCGACCGCATCGACGCGCTCGCGCGGCGCATCACCGACGAGGGCGGGCAGGCCTTCGGGATGGCCGCCGACGTGGGGGAGGAGGACCAGGCGCGCGCCTTCGTCGAGCAGGCGCGCGAGCGTCTGGGCCGCCTCGACGCGCTGATCAACAACGCCGGCGTGATGCTGCTCGGCCCGATCCGCGACGCGCCGACGGAGGAGTGGCGGCGGATGATCCACGTCAACGTGTTCGGCGTCCTGTACTGCACCCACGCCGCGCTGCCGATCATGGACGCCCAGGGGTCGGGGCACATCGTCAACGTCAGCTCGGTCGCCGGCCGCGTCGCGCGCGCGGGATCGGGCGTCTACAACCTGACGAAGTGGGGCGTCGGCGCGTTCTCCGAGGCGCTGCGCCAGGAGACGGCCGGGTCGGGGATCCGTGTGACGCTCATCGAGCCGGGCGCGGTGGCCACCGAGCTGGCCGGGCACAACCGGCCCGAGGTTCTCGAGCAGATGCGCAAGCGCTTCGCCGGCGTGACGCCGCTCGAGGCCGAGGACATCGCGCGCGCGATCCTTTTCTCGATCACGCAGCCCCCCAACGTCAGCATCAACGAGGTGCTCGTCCGGCCGTCGGCGCAGGCGGGCTGAGGGAGCGATGGTGCAGCGCCTGCCGCCCCGGCCGGTCGTGCAGGCGATCCTGCGCGGCCGCGGCGCGCTGCTGCGCGCCGCCGACGCGCTGCTGCCGTCCGACGTCGCGGTCGTCGAGCACTCGTGGGACTTCTACCGGACGCTCCTGCTCGGGGTGGTGGCGGAGCTGGGCGTGCCCGACGAGCTCGCGCGCGGCCGGCGGACCGCCGCGCAGCTCGCCGCCGCGCTGAAGCTCGACGCCGACTACCTGCACCGCGTCCTGCGGGTGCTGGCGGTCCACGGCGTCGTCCGGCTCGATCGCCGTGGGCGCTTTCGCCTGACGCGGACCGGGCGGCGCCTGACCTCCGCCGACGCGCGCTCGGTGCACCCGTGGGTGCGCTACCTGAACCTGCCCTCCACGCAGGCCGCCTGCTCGGGACTGACCGCGGCGCTGCGCACCGGCGAGCCGCCGTTCCCGGCGGTCCACGGGCGGTCGGTGTGGGATCACTTCGCCGCCCATCCCGACGAGGAGCGGCTGTTCGCGGCCGCCATGCGCCAGGTCACCCGGATCGACCTCCCGGCCGTCGTCGGCGGCTACCCGTGGCCTGAGCGCGGGACGGTCGCCGACGTCGCCGGCGGGGTCGGCACCGTGCTCGCGGCGATCCTGCGCGAGCGCCCGCAGCTGCGCGGCAAGCTCGTCGACGCCCCCGGCGTGCTGGGCGAGGCCGAGGAGCATCTGGCGCGGGCCGGGGTGCGCGGGCGCGTCGAACTCGAGCCCGGGAACATCTTCGAGCGGGTCGACGCCGCCGCTGACCTCTACGTGCTCAAGGACATCCTCCACGACTGGGACGACGCCCGAAGCGCGCGCATCCTCGCGACGGTGCGTGCCGCGATGAGACCGGGGACGCGCCTCGTGGTCGTCGAGCGCGTGCAGGAGCGCAACAGGCCCGACCCCATCACGTCGATCGTCGACCTCCACATGCTCACCCAGTGCGACGGCGGCCGCCAGCGCTCGGTCGGCGAGCTGCAGGACCTGCTGCGCGGCGCGGGGCTCGAGCCGGGGCGCGTCCACCTCACGGCGGGGCCGGCCCTCGTCGAGGGCGTGGCGCGTTAGGCCGCGATCTCGTCGAGCGTGTCGATCGGCTCGTCGCCGGCGGCGAGCAGGAACCGATCGAGCTCGTGAGCGACCGCCTCCTGGACCGTCGCCTCGTAGGCCTCGGCGTGAACGAAGGCGACCTGGGCGAAGCGCTCGTGGACTCGCTCGAGGACGGTCGCGCGGTCGGCGGGACCCGCCTTCAGGCTGCGCGCGGCCTCGAGCACGATCGACATCATCTCGTGGTTGCCGGCCGGCGAGAGCATCGCGTAGTCGCTGGCGACGTAGCGCGGCCACGGCGGCGGCGCGATCGTCGGCCACGAGGCGGCGGTGCTCGGCGCGGCCACCGCGAGGGCGGCGGGCCGGGCGTGTGCGCCGGCAGTCAGGGCCGCGGCCATCGCCGCGGTCGCCGCGATGGTGGAGGCACGTCCGAGGCTCGGCCGCTTCATCAGCCCGGTTATCGGCAGGACGCGCCCGATGGATCAGCCCAACGCGAAGTCCTCGGGCGCGACGCCTTCGCCGCCTGACGATCAGCTCTCGCGCAGCGTGCGCGCCGTCGGCGAGCGCGGCACCTCGCGCTGGTCGCGCAGCGTGCCCAGGACGCGGTCGCTGACCGTGTTGGTGATGCCGTGCCAGTAGTGCTCGTTCTTGAAGTGGTGCAGCCGGTGGTTGCGCCAGATCGAGCGGTAGTACCGCGAGCGGGGTCGGTGCGCGGTGTGGATGAGGAAGTGCGTCCACTCGTAGGCGCCGACCAGCACGTACGCCGTGACCACGGCGCTGACGACCGGCCCCAGCGGCAGCACGAGGGCAAGCGGAGCCGCGGTGACCGGGACCGCGAGGCACAGGATGGCCAGCGCCTCGCGCGGCGAGAAGTTCACGAGGTCCAGGCGCTCGGGGTGCTCGTGGTGCTCGCGGTGCGCCGCCGCGGTGGGCAGCTCGACGGTCCGCCCACGGCAGCGGAACGGCTTGAGATGCAGCAGTTGGACGTGGATCGCCCACTCGCCGAACGGATAGACGACGGTCATGAACGCGACGGCGACGAGATCGCGCCAGCCGAACTCGCCGATGATCAGCCGCGCGACCAGCGCGCCGGCGATCGCCGCGCCGATGACCCAGGGCGCGCGCTTGGCGCGGAACTCGCGCCACGCCGCGCCGATCGTCTTGACCTCCGAGCCGGTCCACGCGGACATCCCGCCGCCGACGATACTCCGCGCGCCCGGGCGGGAACGAAGGTCCCGGAGACCGCGCTGGGCGTGTGTGGGGCTAGCGTTGCGGCCGTGAGCAATCAGATGACACCCGAGGGCTACGAGGCCCTGAAGGCGGAGCTCGCCGAGCTCGAGGGTCCCGCGCGCCGGGAGATCGCCGAGCGCATCAAGACCGCGCGCGAGTGGGGCGACCTCAAGGAGAACTCCGAGTACCACGACGCCAAGAACGACCAGGCCTTCCTGGAGACCCGCATCAAGCGGCTCGCCGAGCGCCTGCGCAACGCCGAGGTCGTCAAGCGGGGCGCGGGAGACGGCGGCGCCCAGGTCGGCTCGCGCGTCGCGCTGCGCGACGAGGCCTCGGGGCGGACCGTCACCTACGAGCTCGTCGGCGCCAACGACGCCGACCTCTCCGCGGGGCGGCTGTCGGTCGCCTCGCCGCTCGCCCAGGCGGCGCTGGGGCGCCGCGAAGGCGACGTCGTCGTGGTGCGCGCGCCGCGCGGCGAGATGCGGTACACCGTCGTGGCCCTCGAATGAAATGACCCCGCCCAACGATCTCTCTCCCGCCGAGATCCGCGTGCTGGGCTGCCTGCTCGAGAAGCAGCGCACGACGCCCGACGCCTATCCGCTCAGCCTCAACGCGCTGCGCGCCGCGTGCAACCAGAGCACGAACCGCGACCCGGTCGTCGACTACGACGAGGCCACGGTCCGCGACGCGCTGACCCGCCTGGGACGCCGGCGCTGGACGCGGCTGACGAGCAGCGCCGGCAGCCGCGCCGCGAAGTTCCGCCACCTGCTCGACGAGGCGCTCCCGCTCTCGAACGCCGACCGCGCCGTCCTCACCGTGCTCATGCTCCGCGGGCCCCAGACGCCGGGCGAGCTCAAGCAGCGCACCGACCGTCTCCACAACTTCGCCGACCTGGGGGCGATCAACGCCGCGCTGGAGTCACTCATCGCGCACGAGCTGGCAGTCCGCCTGCCGCGCCGGCCGGGACAGAAGGAGGAGCGCTACGCACACCTGCTCGGCGGCGAGGTCCGCGAGGGCGACGGCGGCGCGGCGATGCCGGCGGTCGCGGCGCCCGCGGCGGACGCGCCACCGCCGGTCGCGCCGCCGCCCCCGGCCGACGACCGGCTCGGGCGCCTCGAGCGCGAGGTGGCCGCGCTGCGCGAGGAGCTCGAGGAGCTGCGCGCGCGGCTCCCGGCCCAGCTTTAGCTGCGCCGGCGGTTCTCGCCCGGCTTCAGGCAGCCGCCGCGGCCGTCGGAGCCGAAGGCGCAGAAGTGGTTGACGACCTCGCACCCGCGCAGGCGGTAGGCGCCGTTCATCCGGACGCGCACGGTGTCCTTGCCGGGCCCGCAGTCGATAACCCCGTGGCCGTAGAAGGCCCAGATGTAGTCCCGGCCGGGCCCACCCTCGACGGTGTTGCGCCCGTGACTGGGGTACAGCCAGTCGTCGCCCGCCCCGCCGCGCAGGACGTCGACTTGCTGGGTGTTGTTCGCATGCGGGTCCCAGTCGCCCCAGAGGATGTCGTTGCCGGCGCCGCCGACGATCACGTCGGAGCCGTGGTGGCCCAGCAGCTCGTCGTTGTCGGGGCCGCCGTCCTTGCCGCGGTCGGCGCTGTCGAGGACCTTCCACAGGACGCCGGTGACGGCCGGCCATCCCTTGTGGCTGACCTTCTCGCCGCCGCCGGCGGTCCGGCGGCCGTTGCCGGGCCCGCACTGCTCGCCGGACCTGGCGGCGCCGCAGATGCGGGCGGGATCGCTGCCCGCGGTGAGGCCGGGGGAGGCGGCGGCGAGGCAGCCGGCGAGGAGCAGGGCGAGGAGCAGGCCCGCGGCACGGATGGGGCGGGCGGCGAGGGACGAGAGGGCCATGCCCTCTTCTCTCGGATTTCCGGTGCAAGACCTTGAACGCCGGGGCCGTACGCTTCCGGACCATGGCCAAATCGCCTCAACCCGGAGACCCCGCCCCCGACTTCGAGCTCGAGGGCACCGAGGGCCCCTTCCGCCTGTCGGACCACCGCGGGCGCCGCGTCGTGCTGCTCTTCTACCCGGCCGACAACTCGCCGGTCTGCACGCGCCAGTTCTGCTCGTACCGCGACCACGCCGACGAGGTCGACGACCTCGACGCCGTCATCGTCGGGATCTCGGGTCAGGACCTCGACTCGCACGCGGCGTTCGTCGCGCGGCACGGGCTCAACGTGCCGCTGCTCGCCGACACCGACGGTGCCGTGGGGCGCCTCTACGACGCGCACGCGCCGGTCATCGGCACGCGCCGGGCGGTCGTCGTCATCGACGGCGACGGCATCGTGCGCCACCGCCACGACCACCGCTTCGGGCTGGACTTCCAGGGCGTCGACGACCTGCGGGGGATGCTCGCGGACGTGGCCGTGCCGAGCGCTTGACGCGCTTCGTCGCCGCAGGCGGCGGCTTCCTGCTCGCCGTCCTGTGGTTCGACCTGATGTTCGACGTCCAGGTGCTGCGCCACCGCGGCCGCGCGGGCCCGCTGCCCGACGACGTCGTCGGCTCGATCGCGGGCTACTACCGGCGGGTCACGACCGCCGCGCGGCCGATGAACCGGCTGATCGGCGCGGTCATGGTCGCGACGCTGGCGGCGATCGTCGCCCAGATCGCCGGCGGCGACGGCCCCGCGTGGGTCGGCTGGGCGTCGCTGGCGCTGGCCGGCGCGGCGATCGCGCTGGCGGCCGCGCACACCGTGCCCGCCGCCGTGCGGCTCGGCGCGCGCGCCGGCGGCGCCGACGACGACAGCCGGCTGGCGCGATCGATCTGCCGCGACCACCTGATCTGCCTGGCGGCGATCGCCTCGCTCGTGGTCATCCAGCTGGCGTTCGGGCCGTGAGCCGGTGGGTGCGCACGTCAGCGCCCTCCTGACGCGAGCAGCTCGCGCAGGCGCCAGGCGTTGCGCACCGCGTTGTCGCGATAGCAGTTGTTCATCAGCAGGTGCGTCTCGCGCGCCTGGCCGGCGAGCTCGGCCGCGGGCCGGGCGAGCGCGGCGAGCTCGGCGTCGGAGTAGTCGTAGCGGAAGCGGTCGGCGGCGCTGCCCGAGGTGGTGCGCCAGGCGTCGTCGTCGCGCCCGTGGAAGCGCACGACCGCGAGCTCGGGCGACGTCACCGCCGCGATCGCGGGCAGCCGCGAGGCGGCCGGCGCGTCGACGCACACGAAGGCGAGCCCGAGCTCCTCGAGCAGGCCGAGCGTGCGCGCGCGATCCTCCGGCTCGGTCAGCCAGCGCGGCGAGCGCAGCTCGACGCAGACGCGGTAGCCGGGCAGCCGCTCGCGGACGGCCCGGAGCTCCTCGCGCGCGTCATGGCGCGGGCCGAACCACGGCGGGAACTGCAACAGGACCGCGCCGAGTTTGCCCGCGTCGTGCAGCGGCCGCAGCGCCCGGGCGAAGCGCCGCCACGCTTCCTCGACCGCGTCGGGCGGCAGGTGCCTGGCGTAGACGCTGCGCTTGCCGGCCGCGTCGCCGGCGAGCTGCTCGCGCAAGTCCGGCCACAGCGACCGCGGGTCGGTCGGGTGGCCGGTCAGCAGCGAGTAGGCCTTCACGTCGAAGCGAAAGCCGTCGGGGCTGCGCTCGGCCCACCCGTGCGCCTGGGCCTCGGTCACCGGGCGGTAGTACGTCGAGTCGACCTCGACCAGCGGGAAGCGCGCGGCGTAGAAGCGCAGGCGCTCCTCGGCCGTCATCGTGCGCTTCGGGTACCAATCGCTGTCGTTGGTCAGCGTCTTGTCGGTCCACGAGCATGTGCCGACGAAGACTGTCCCGGCCCCGAGGCGGACCGTCGCGCCGACCTCGTCGGGGACCGGCACCGTGAGCTCGAGCTGTTCGTGACCACCGGACGTGGCGCTGACGCTACCGCGCGGTGGTCATGACCGGCCGGTGTCGTACAACCCCGCGATGCGTCAACTCAGCCTCCTCACCGTGCCGGCCGTGCTCCTGTCGATCGCGGCGCCCGCGGCCGCCGACGTCTCCGTCGTCCCGCCCGGCCAGAAGATCGCCGGGCGCAGCTACGCGCAGTGGCAGGTCGCGTGGTGGCAGGGGCTCTTCGCCCGGCCGACCGGCACGTCGCCGTGTCCGTCGGCCAGCGCGGGCCCCGTGCTGTTCCTCTTCGGCGTCGCGAGCGGCAAGCCCCAGAGCCACACGTGCTCGGTGCCGGAGGACAAGCCGATCTACGTCCCGGGGATCGGGCTCGAGTGCTCGACGCTGGAGAAGGCGCCGTTCCACGGCAGCACGGCGGCCCAGCTCAAGGCGTGCGCGAAGCGGCTCTGGGGCGGCCAGAAGGTGACCATGTCGGCGACGCTGGACGGCCAGGACATCCCGAACGTCGTCACGCGCTACACGATCGCCACGGAGGCCTTCGCGATCCGGCTGCCCGCCAAGAACATCCTGCAGTCGAAGAAGCGCTCCGGCCGCAGCGCCGCCAAGGGTGTGGGCCTGATCTTCACCGGGATGAGCGCGGGGCAGCACACGCTGCACGTGACCGGGCGGCTTCCCAAGGCGCACTTCAAGGGGGAGGTGACCTACACGCTCAACGTTCGCTGAACATGCCTTGACGGGCATATTCCTACATGGTTATATAGAGCCGTGCCGTCCGCCTGGTCCGCGCTCGCCGACCCGCATCGCCGTGAGATGCTCACGCTGCTGCTCGAGCGCCCGCGGCCCGTGGGGGAGCTCGTCGAGCGCCTCGGGCTGACCCAGCCCGGAACCTCGAAGCACCTGCGCGTCCTGCGCGAGGCAGGCCTCGTGCAGGTGCGCAAGGAGGCCCAGCGCCGCGTGTACGCGCTCGAGCCGCGCCCGCTCGTCGAGCTCGACGCGTGGCTGGCGCCGTACCGGCGGCTGTGGGACGAGCACCTCGACCGGCTCGAACGGCACCTCGACCGCACGCGAACGAAGGAGGACTGACGCATGCACGGGACCCTCGAGACGATCGACGACCGCCCGGCGCTGCGCTTCGAGCGCCGGCTCGCGCACCCGGTCGACGCCGTCTGGCGCGCGGTCACCGAGCCGGCGGAGCTGGCCCACTGGTTCCCCAGCTCGGTGAGCGGCGACGTGCGCGTCGGCGGCCGGCTGAGCTTCACCTTCGAGACCGACGGGGTTCCGCCGATGGAGGGCGAGGTCCTCGCGCTCGAGCCGCCGCGGCGCTTCATCTTCGTGTGGGGCGAGGACGAGCTGCGCTTCGACCTCGAGCCCGCGGAGGGCGGCGAGGGCACGGTGCTGCGCTTCACCTGCGTGCTCGGCCAGCGCGACAAGGCCGCGCGCGACGCCGCCGGCTGGCACGTCTGCCTCGACCGGCTCGAGCGGCAGCTGGCGGGCACGCCGGCCCCGGCGCCGGGGACCGGGCCGACCGAGAAGTGGCGCGAGCACTACGAGGAGTACGCCCGGCGCGGGTTCACGACGGGCGCCCCGATTCCGGGGGCCTGACCGGGTCGCGGAGTCAGCGGGTCGCCGCCGCAGGCGCAGGGCGCTGCGCGGGGGCCGGCTCGCCCGACCCCTGCAGCGGGACCTCCGGCAGCAGCAGCACGATCACGAAGGCGACCGCGGCGAGCGGCGCCGCGACGACGAAGACAGTCTGGACGGCGTCGATGAGGTCGGCGCGCGCCGCGGGCGTCAGCGTGTGCACGCCCGAGACGTGCGTCCCGGCGCGGGCAGCGAAGATCGCGCCCAGGATGGCGGCGCCGATCGCACCGCCCAGCGCGCGGAAGAAGTTCGTCGTGGCCATCGCGACGCCGAGCCGGCGGCGGTCGACGCCGTTCTGCACGGCGACGATGAGCACCTGCCCGACCATGCCGAAGCCGAGCCCGAACACGGTCAGCCCGACGCCGGTCGCCGTGCGCGACGGGTCGCCGGCGAGCGCGGCGAGCAGCGCGAGGCCGGCGGTCATGAGCGCCAGGCCGGCGATCGGGAAGCGCTTGTAGCGGCCGGTCTTGGCGATCGCGCGCCCGGCCACGTTGGTCGAGAGCGTGATGCCGACCATCATCGGCACGAGCAGCAGCCCGGCCTGCGTCGGGCTGGCGCCCGTCGTCGTCTGCAGGAACAGCGGGACGAAGACGTTGATGGCGAACAGCGAGGCCGTGGCGAGGAACAGCGCGGCGCTCGCGACGGCGACCGCTCGGCTGCGCAGCAGGTCGAGCGGGACGATCGGATCGGCCAGGCGGCGCTCGCGCACGACGAGCGCGGCCGCGAGCAGGACGGTCGCGGCGATCAGCGCGACGATCGTGGGGGAGCCCCACGCGTAGCGCTCGCCGCCCCAGATGCAGACGAGCATGAGGCCGCTGGTCGCGGCGGCGAGCAGGGCGGCGCCGAGGGTGTCCAGCGCGTGCTCGGGGCGGTCGGTCGCCGGCGCGGGAAGCCGCAGCCGCAGGCCCGCGAGCGCCGCGATGCCGAGCGGCAGGTTGACGTAGAAGACCCAGCGCCAGCTCGCGTGGTCGACGAGCAGGCCGCCCACGAGCGGGCCGGCCACCGTGGCGACGGCGAAGGTCGCGACGATGTAGCCCTGGTAGCGGCCGCGCTCGCGCGGCGAGACGAGGTCGCCGACGGCGGCCATCGCGATCGTCATCAGCCCGCCCGCGGCCGCGCCCTGCACGAGCCGGGCGACGACGAGCAGCGTGATGTCCTGGGCGGCGCCGCACAGCGCGGAGGCCGCCAGAAAGAGCGCCAGGGAGAGCTCGAGCAGGCGCTTGCGGCCGTGGCGGTCGCCGAGCTTGCCCCACAGCGGTGTCGTGGCGGCGGCCGCGACGACGTAGGCGGTGACGACCCACGAGACGTCGGTGAGCCGACCGAGGTCGGAGGCGATCGTCGGCAGCGCGGTGGCCAGGATCGTCTGGTCGAGCACCGCCGGCAGCATCGCCAGCACGATCGCGGCGAAGGGGACGGCGACGGCGGCGCGGGGCGTGGTGCCGTGGTTGGTGGCGGGGGTCATGGGACGCTCCTTTGCGTGACGAAGGGCGTGCGGTGGGCGGCGCGCCAGAGCAGCGCGGCGACGATCAACGGCGGCGCGACCGGATGCCCGACGGCGACGGTGGCCAGGACGGCCGCCACCGCGAAGGCGATCGCGATCGACCGCAGCGGCGGCCGGCGCGCCGCCTCGACGCGCCGGGAGGGCGCGGGGAGGTCCGCCTCGACGGCGAGCAGGTCACGGGCGAAGACCGCCGCGTGGACCTGCTCGAGGCGCTGCTCGAGCTCCTCGATGGTCAGGCGCCCGGCGGCGGCATGTGCGGAAAGGCGCTCGCCGGCGTCGGCGCGCTCCTGGTCGCCGATCCGCACGAGCCCGGTCCTGAATGCGGTGGGAGTCTGAGGTTCGGCGGTCACGAGGCCTCCTACGAAGAGCTTGCCCGAAACCTTAGATATCTAATCCTTAGATGTCAACTTGTTCTGCTACCATGTCGCCATGAGCCGCCCTCCCGTCGTGCCGCCGATCGGCCTGCGCCTCGCGCGCACGGCGCGGGTCGTCACGAACGCGTTCGAGCGCGCCATGGCCGAGGCGGGCGGATCCGCCGCCGCCTGGCAGGTGCTGCTCCTCGTGCGCTCCGAGCAGTGGGGCACCCAGGCCCGCATGGCCGAGGCGATGGGGATCACCGGCGCGACGCTCACGCACCACCTCAACGCGCTCGAGACGCAGGGGCTGGTGCGGCGCTGGCGCGAAGCGAGCAACCGGCGCGTGCAGCGTGTCGCGCTCACGCCCGAAGGCGAGGCGCTGTTCGATCGGCTTCGCGAGGTCGCTGTGCGCCACGACGCGCGGCTGCGCTCGCAGCTCACCGACGACGAGACGGCGCAGCTGGCCGACCTGCTCGACCGGCTCCAAGCCGGGGTCGAGCACGCGGAGCCCGAGCCGACGGCGCCGCGCGTCGGCTAGCCGCGACCGGCGCCTCACGCCGCGCGACATCCGCGCGGACGACAGAAATCCGAGCTTTCGCACAGAAAACTGGAGCCGTTTCGAACTGTTGACAGGGCCGCTCAAAGGTCCTGACTCGCGTCCGATGCACAGGTCGTGAGGTGCTCTACGACGACGGTTGGAGTCCTCGGCGCCACCGGGTCGATGGTCGCCGGCGCGACCGCCGTGCCGATGATGCTGCTCGCCCTCGGCGGCCTCCCGACGTGGCCCGCCGACCGCGATGTGCCCGTCGCGGCGCGGCCGCTCGTCGTCCGCGGCGAGCAGCGGTCGCGCGTCCACGGCTCCGTGCACTCGCCGGCGCCCGAGCGCCCGGCCGCCGTGCCCGTGACTTTGCCGGTCGCGTTGCCGGCGCGGACGAGCCGACCGCCGGTCCGGGGGCGCCCCGGCGCGCGTCGAACGGTCTCGCGCCACCACGCCGCGGCCCGCCACGCGCCCAGCACGCAGGCGCCCGCAACCCCCGCGCCGGCGCCGACCCCGGCTGCGACCGCCCCGCCTGCGCCCGCGCCCGCGCCCGTCCCGACCCCCGTGCCGGTGCCTGCCCCGGCCCTCGTCGAGACGCCGCAGGTCGCCGACAAGCACGCGCGAAAGGACGACGAGGACGTCGAGCTGCACGACACCACGCCGGCGCTCGAGTCCGAACCGGCCAAGAAGCACGGAGACGACGGGGACGCGCCGGAGAAGCAGAAGGCCCCGAAGGTCCACAAGGACAAGTCGCTGCGCGCTGCGTCAGACGAGCAGCCGACCGCGCCCGCCGAGGACGCGCCCGAGCCCGGCGAAGCGGTCGTCGCGTCGCCGCCGAGCACGCCCAGCACGCCCGCCGATCAGGGCGCAGCGCCTGAAGGCAAGGGACCGAAGGGCGAGGGATCGAAGGGCAAGGGGTCGAAGGACCAGGCGCCGGAGGACGACGGCCCGGCCGCTCCCGGCAGCCGCCCAGCGCGCAAGGGCAACCAGGGTCCCGGTCGCAAGAAGGGCTGATCGTCGGCGTGCGCCCGGGGCGCCGGCTTGCTCGGTGCCCGCGGGTGCATCAGAGTCGGCCCATGGCTCGCTACGAACTACAGGGCAAGGTCGCGCTCGTCACCGGCGGCGCGCGCGGCATCGGGCTGGCGACGGCGCGAGGGCTGCACGCGCGCGGCGCCTCCGTGGCCATTGTCGATCTGCGCCGGGAGGCCGCCGAGGAGGCGGCCGCCGGGATCGACGCCACGCGCGCGCTCGGACTGGAGGCCGACGTCAGCGACGCCGAGGCCGTCGAGGAAGCGGTCGAGGCCACGGTCGAGCGCTTCGGCGGCCTCGACGTCGTCGTCGCGAACGCGGGAATCGCGACCCGCGCGACGACCGCGCTGGCGATGGACCCCGACGCGTTCGAGCGGGTCCTCGACGTCAACCTGCTCGGCGTCTGGCGTACCGTGCGGGCGGCGCTGCCGCACGTCGTGGCGCGCCGCGGGCACGTGGTCGTCGTCGCGTCGGTCTACGCGTTCAGCAACGGCATGGGGGCGGCGCCGTATGCGATCGCGAAGGCGGGCGTCGAGCAGCTCGGGCGCGCCCTGCGCTCGGAGCTCGTCCAGCACGGCGCGAGCGCGAGCGTCGCGTATTTCGGCTTCATCGACACCGAGTTGGTCCACCAGGCCATCGACCAGGACCCGCTCACCGAGCGGATGATGGCCACCTACCCGCGCGTGCTGCACAAGCGGCTGCCGCCCTCCGCCGCAGGCGACGCGATCGTCGCCGGGATCGAGCGCCGGGCCCCGCGGATCATCCGGCCCCGGCGCTGGGTGGTGATGTCGACGCTGCGCGGCATCCTCAACCCGCTCATCGACGCGCGGATCGAACGCGACGCGGAGATCCAGTCGCTGCTCGCCGAGCTCGACCGCCGCACGGGGGAGCGCACGCCGACGACTGCCTGAGGCGCCGCCGCCTCCACGAGTCGCTTCACGAACGAGCGCGGCCTCGGCCACCTCGCGCCAGCCCGCCTTCGATGGTCAGCGCGTGCCCGCGGCCGGGCACCTTCGTGATCTCGGTCACGCGGGGCGGCTTGACAGCGGTCATTGGTTAGCCTAGGCTTACCGTAAGTGAAAACTTACGAAGGCGGATTGGCGGCACTGGGGGACCCGACGAGGCGAGCGATCTTCGAGCGCCTCGCCGAGCGCCCGCGTGCCGTCGGCGAGCTGGCGCGCGAGCTGCCGGTCAGCCGGCCCGCGGTCTCACAGCACCTCAAGGTGCTCAAGGACGCGGGCCTCGTGATCGACCGGCCCGCGGGCAATCGCCGCATCTACCAGCTCGACCCGGACGGGGTCGGCGCGCTGCGCGCCTACCTCGACCGGTTCTGGAATCAAGCCCTGGCGGCCTTCAAGACGGCCGTCGAGCGGACGGACGAGGAGGTCTCATGACCACGCAGGCCGCGGACACGTCGGTTCGGACGTCGGTCGTCGTCGACGCGCCGATCGAGCGGGCGTTCTCGGTGTTCACCGACGACATGGGCACGTGGTGGCCGCCGGACCATCACATCCTCGAGGCAGAGCTCGCCGAGATGGTCTTCGAGCCGCGCGAGGGCGGCCACGTCTACGACCGCGGCGTCGACGGCAGCGAGTGTCGCTGGGCGCGCGTGCTCGCCTACGAGCCGCCGAACCGCTTCGTCATCAGCTGGGACATCACCACGCACTGGAAGCTGGAGACCGACCTCGAGAAGACGAGCGAGGTCGAGGTGCGCTTCGTCAGCGAGGCGCCTGACCGCACGCGCGTCGAGCTCGAACACCGCAACCTCGATCGCCACGGCGAGGGCTGGGAGGAGATGCGCGACGCCGTCGGGTCGCCCGGCGGCTGGGCCGGCGGCCTGCGGCTCTTCGCCGACGTCGCGCGTGCGGCGTAGGGTGGCGACATGCCTGTTCAGCCGATTCCCGAGGGCGCCCAGACGCTCACGCCGTACCTCGTTCTCGACGACGCCGCCGGCGCGATCGACTTCTATCGCCGCGCGTTCGGCGCGGAGGAGCGGCTCCGCATGGACGGGCCCGACGGCAAGGTCGCGCATGCCTCGATGCAGCTGGGCGGCTCGCAGTTCATGCTCGCCGACGAGTTTCCGGGCTCGCCGTACCGGCCACCGAAGCGCACGGGTGCGACCGGCGTCGGGCTCTACGTCTACGTCGAGGACGTCGACGCGGTCTTCCAGCGGGCCGTCGACGCCGGGGCGACGGCGCACTCGCCCGTCGAGAACATGTTCTGGGGCGATCGCTGGTGCCGGCTCGTCGACCCGTTCGGCCACGTGTGGGAGCTCGCGACGCACGTCGAAGACGTGAGCCCGGAGGAGATGGCGGAGCGCGCCCAGGCGGCGATGGCCGGCACGACCTGACGTGCCGTCCCGGCGCGTCGAGCTCAAGCTCGCGACTCGAGCACCGCCTTGAGGCGGCGCAGGTCCTTCGTGTTGGCCCGGCGCATGGCGGTCACCATGAACGGCGCCATGATCCGCGAGAACCCGGCGGGCTCGCCGCGATTGCGCAGGGTCATCCGCGTCGCGCCGTCCGCCGTGTCGGCCCAGACGTAGGTCGTCTCCATGGCGAACGGGCCGTCGGCGGTCCTCATGACCAGGCGCTCGCCGGGGACGAGCTCGGTGATCTCGTAGGTGTACGAGAGACGGCGGCGGAGGAACTCGGCGACGAACGCGACGCGCGAGCCCTGCGCCACCGGGGGCGGCGTCTTGAGCTCGACGCTCTTGATGTTCTCGTACCACGTGGTCGCGTTGACCGGGTCGGCGGCGTACGCGGCGACGTCGGCGCGCGGGCGGCGGATCTCGATCTCTGTCGTGACGTCGACGGCCATGGGCGCCCGGTCGGCTTGTGAAGGCGTCCGCTACAGACAGACGCCGACCTGCCGATCTCCAGACGAGGGTTTCCCCACCCCGCTGGAGGCGATACATGACTCGACACGCAAACCGTGCTGCGAGGGCTCTGCTCGCCCTCGTCGCCGCGCTCGCGGGCGCGCTGATTGCCGCCGGGCCGGTCGCGGCCGCGACGCCCGCGACCGCGTTCGGCGACGGCTCGACCTGGAGGGCCATCGTCAACGGCCCGTCGGGACCGGATCCGGTGGCCGGCTGGGAGCAGCCCGGCTTCGACGACGCGTCGTGGCCCGAGCTCCGCGGACCGTTCGGCAACGAGGACGGCTTGTGCGGCTTTCCCGCGCCCGGGACGTCCTTCCCGAACGGCGGCCGGGTCTTCGTCCGCAAGACCTTCACGCTTCCGGCCGGAGCGCACGCCCTGCACATCTCGGGCACGGTCGACAACTACTCCGACGTGTGGGTCAACGGGCACCTCGTCGCCTCGAAGAGCGACGGCTACTGCAACCAGGGCGGCATCCAGGCCGACGTCGACGACGCCTACCTGAACCCGAACGGGCCGAACGTCGTCGCCGCGTGGGCGGCCGACTACGGGTTCGTGTCGTACTTCGACCTGCAGGCGACCTACCTCGCGCCGGACGACGCCACGCCGCCGGACGTCGTCGTGCCGGCCGACGAGACGATCGAGGCGACCGGTCCTTCCGGGGCCGTCGCGACCTTCAGCGCGACCGCCGACGACGCCGTGGACGGCTCCGTGCCCGCGTCGTGCTCGCCCGCGTCTGGCTCGAGCTTCGGCTTCGGCACCACGCGGGTGACCTGCACCGCCAGCGACGCGGCCGGTAACGATGGCAGCGCGCACTTCGACGTCACCGTGCGCGACACGACGCCGCCGACCGTGACGGTCCCCGGCGATCGCACGCTCGACGCGACCGGCCGGTCAGGCGCGGTGACGACCTTCGGCGCGACCGCCGACGACACGGTCGACGGCCCGCTGCCGGCCTCGTGCTCGCCGGCGTCCGGCTCGACCTTCGCGATCGGCGACACGGTCGTGACGTGCAGCGCGCGCGACGCGCACGGCAACCACGGCCGCGCGAGCTTCAGGGTCCACGTCGCGGGCGCCGCGGCGCAGCTCGACGCGCTGGCCTCGTTCGTCGCCGGGCTCGGGCCCGGCAACAGCCTGTCGGCGACGACGCAGTCGGCCCAGTCCGCGCTGGCGCGCGACAACACCAGCGCCGCGTGCGGGTCGCTGAACGCGCTGGGCAACAAGGCGCGCGCGCAGTCGGGCAAGAGCCTGACAACCGCGCAGGCCGCGCGGATCGAGTCCGACGCCTCGCGCATCGGCAACGTCGTCGGCTGCTAGATCGCCAAGCTCGCCGTCGCCGCTCCGCTCGGCGACGGCGAGCCGCCAGGCGTCATAACCGGTCTTATCGCGCATTACCTTCGAGGTCATCGACACGGATCCAGGCGGTCGTGGTTGCGGCGTTCGCGGCGCTGCAGGCCCGCGGCTGGCGGCGTGAGCGCGGCCGGACGCTCACCATGTCTGCATGGCCGAGTTTCGCGACGCTCGCTGGTACGCGGTGCGGCCGGCCAGCAACACCAAGCCCTCGACGTACCGGTGCCCGCTCTGCGGCGGGCTGCTCCCCGCGCTGAGCGAGCACCTGCTCGTGCTGCCCGAGGGCGATCCGTCGCAGCGGCGTCACGCGCACAAGGCGTGCGTGCTCAACGCCCGGCGCGCCGGGCGGCTGCCGCTGCGCGAGGAGGTCGAGCCGCGCAGGCCCGGCCTGCTCGCGCGGCTCAGGCGACGCCGTGGATCAGGATCGCCAGGATGATCAGCAGGATCGCCAGCGCGCCGAGCGCGAGGAGGCGCGGCGCCCAGCTGACGACGGTCGAGCGCTGGGAGAGCCCGGACGCGACCGGCGGCTGGCGCGGCCCGGCGGCCAGGGCGGCGTCGCGCTCGGCGACGGCGCTGTCGCGCTCGCGCACGAGCCCCTCGTGTGCCGCGAGCGCGGCATCCCGCTCGGCCAGCGCGGCGTCGTGCGCTCGGTACGCCGCGTCCCGCTCAGCGAGTGCGGCATCGCGCTCGCGGAGCGCGGCGTCGCCGTAGGCGAGCGGCGCCTCGCCGCGACGCCGGCCGGTCTCGTGCTCGCGCGGCGCGTGGCCTCTGGCGAGCGCAGCGTCGCGCCGGGCGAGCGCCGCGTCGCGCGCGCGGAGCGCGTCGTCGCGCTCAGCGAGGAGCGCGTCGCGTTCGGCGAGCGCAGCGTCGCGTGCTCGGTCGGCCGCGTCGCGCTCGGCCAGCGCGGTGGCGCGCTCTCGATCGGCCTTGTCGCGTTCGGCGAGCAGCGCGTCGCGCTCTGCCAGCGCCGTGGCTCGGTCTTGGTCGGCCGGGTCGCGCTCGGCAAGCAGCGCGTCGCGCTCGGCAAGCGCCGCGTCGCGCTCTGCCAGCGCCGTGGCTCGGTCTTGGTCGGCCGGGTCGCGCTCGGCAAGCAGCGCGTCGCGCTCGGCAAGCGCCACGTCGCGCTCGGCGACCAGCGCGTCGCGCTCCCGGCCGACCTCGTCGCGCTCGGCGACCAGCGCGTCGCGCTCCCGGCCGACCTCGTCGCGCTCGGCGACCAGCGCGTCGCGCTCCCGGCCGACCTCGTCGCGCTCGGCCAGCGCCGCATCACGCTCGGCCACCAGGCTGCCGTCGGCGCGGGGCGCGTCATGTCCGGCGTCCTGCGTGGCGACGAGGGCGTCTCGCTCGCGGACGAGCTCCTCCTGTGCCGCGATGGCCGCCTCGTAGCGCGAGAGCAGCTCGCGCGCGCGGCGCCGGACCGCCTCGCGGTCGCCGAGCGCCGCGTCGCGCGCCTCCACGGCCGCGTCGCGCTCGGCCAGCGCCGTGTCGCGCTCGCGAACCGGCGCGTCGCGATCCTCAAGGGCGGCGTCGCGCGCCCGGACCGCCGCGTCGCGTTCGGCCAGCGCGGCGTCGCGGGCGCCGAGCAACGCGTCGCGCTCCGCCATCGCGACATCGTGCGCGCGCAGCGCCTCGTCGCGCTCGCGCTCTACGGCGTCGAGCTCCGCGCGCGCCGGGCGCCCTTCGAGCTCTTCGCGCACGTCGGCGACGCGCGCCTCGACGCGAGCGTCGGCTGCGCGCGCGAGCGTGTCGCGCTCGCGCAGCGCCGCGTCGCGCGCCGCAACCGCCGCATCGCGCTCGTCCTGCAGCGCCTCACGCTCGCGGACGGCGCTGTCGCGCGCGTCCAGCGCCGCGTCCCGCTCCCGCTCGGCGCGCACGCGGTCGCGCGCCGCGGCCGCCGCGCCGGGCCGCCGGCGCCGCCCGCCGGGCGCGGTCGGCGGCTCCAGCGTGACGACCACGCTCGGGCCGACCGCGAGCTCCGCGCTGTCGAAGTCGGCCGGCTCGCCCTCCCACGGGAACGCGGCGATCCAGAGCTCGCCGTCGTCCGCCGCCCACGGCTTGTGCTCGAGCAGCGCGAGCAGGCGCCGGCGATCGCCGGCGCCGTGCAGCTCGAGCGAGGGCCGCACGAAGCGCAGCCCGCGCACGCCGAACCAGCGCCCCGTGAGCTCGAGCCGGTCGGGCGCCCGCCATTCGAAGCGCTCGACCTCGAAGGCGGCGGCGCCCGTCGCCGACGCGCCGGGAATCGACCCTGCCGTCATCAGCGCACGCAGGATACGAGGCCAGTGGCCGCGGCCGCTTACGCCCCGATGACCGCGAGGCGGCGCCCGAGCTCGCGGCGCGCCAGCGCCCGCCGCTCGCCGACCGTGAAGCCGAGCAGGTCCGCGTCGTCGTCCCACCCCTCGGCCGACGGCGGCAGCATCACCCAATCCAGATGCGGCTCGAGCTCGTCGACCGCCCGGCGGACGGCGGCCCCCTGCCCGGCCTCGACGGCATCGCGCAGGAAGCGCACGCCGAACGCGACGTGGCGGTGCTCGTCGCGCGTCACGTTGCCGAACCCCTCCACGAAGCCGGGCAGCGTCCCCTCCGCCTCCAGCCGCGCGAGGATGAAGTGCTGCGCGGCCACGGCGATCGTCCCCTCGATCAGGAGGTGGTAGATCGTCACGGCCTCGACCATCGCGACCGCGTCCTCTGGCTCGGCCGCGAGGCGGTCGACGCGGCGCGCGAGCGCCTCGTCGAACCACAGCGTGAAGCCCGCACCGCGGTGCGCGTCCAGCCGCTCGATGCGCTCGTCGAGGTCGGCGCCGCGCATCACGCCGACCTCGTCGAAGAAGCGGTCGAAGAACGCGACGTGCCGCGCCTCGTCGGCGATCTGCGTCGACAGGAACAGCCGCGCCTCCTCCCCCGGTGCCGCGCGCAGCATGGGCCCGAGCTCGCGCGTCACCCGCTGCTCGCCCAGGAAGAAGCCGCTCAACCCGAAGCGCTCGGCCACGCGGCGCTCGCGCGGGAAGCGCTCATGCCAGTCGATCCGGTCCTGCGTGAAGTCCAGGTCGGCGACGCGCCACTGCTGGCGCTCCCAGAGCTCGTAGAGCTCCCGGTACCCGAGCAGCGGCTGGGCGTCGGTGACCGTCATCCCCGACAACCCATGGTAAATGCACCTTGACTCGGCGCCATGGCAGACGAGGATGAACCGGAAAGCCGCCGCGCCACCGGGCGCGGCGAGCTCGCCGCCTCAACAGCCAGGAGGAGCTGGATGACCACATCACGCTGGGATCGCTTCGTCCCCCTAACCGGCGTCGTAGGCGTGGCGCTAGCGGGAGTGGCGCTTCTCAAGTGGGGTCACCAACCCGGCTACTTCGACCGCAAGCCGGCGATCGCGTC
The DNA here is from genome assembly GCA_005888335.1 of Actinomycetota bacterium. The sequence continues at coordinate 8,701 of VAWY01000136.1, read as the reverse complement.
GTATTTCAACCGCCACCACAACGACATCGTCCTCGCGACGTACCTCGACATGCTGGCCGGATTCTTCCTGCTGTGGTTCTTCGCCGTCCTGCGCGGGCGCCTGCGCTCGCGCGCGGGCGACAACGGGCGCTGGTCGGACCTCGCCCTCGCGGGCGGCGTCGCCGCGGTCGCGGTGACGTGGGTCGCCGACGCGCTGATCTATGCGGGCGCCGAGCGCGCCGCGCAACCCGGTCCGATCACGCCCGCGAGCGCCGCGACGCTGTTCGACACGAGCACAACGCTGATGCGCCCGGCGGCCATCGGGCTCGCCGTCGCGCTCTCCGCCACCGCCGTCGTCGCCATCCAGTTCCGCGCGCTGCCGCGCTGGCTGGCCTGGTCGGCGGCGCCCCTCGCGGTCGTCCTGCTCACGCCCGTGGCGTCGGTCGGGATGACGATCGCCCTGGCCTGGATCCTGGCGACGAGCGTCGTGCTGGCGATGGCCGAGGCGGCCGAGGTCGAGGTCGTCACCGGCGAGGTGGTCCAGGCGCACAACGGCGCCGCTCCGCCCGCCGTCTACCGCACGTCGAGCACGACCTTGCCGGTCGCGCGCCGCTGATCGATCGCGTTGAGGGCGTCGGCCGCGCGCTCGAGCGGGAAGCGCGCGCCGACGACCGGGCGCACGAAGCCCTGCTCGATCAGCCGCTGGACCTCCGCGCCGATCGCGCGGTTGGCCTCCGGCTTGGTCATCACGTAGGCGCCCCAGCCGGCGCCGACCACCTCGACGTTGTTGAGGAGCAGGCGGTTGACCCGGACCTCGGGGATCGAGCCGCCGGTGAAGCCGACGACGACCAGGCGCCCGCCCTCGCCCAGGGAGCGCAGGCTGTCGGTGAAGCGGTCGCCGCCGACCGGGTCGAGCACGACGTCGACCCCTCCCCCGGACAGCTCGCGCGCCTCGTCCCTCCACGGCCCGTCCGAGCGCACGACGTCGTCGGCGCCCGCCTCGCGCGCCACCTGCTCCTTGGCGTCCGAGGAGACGACCGCGATCGTGCGCGCCCCGAGGCCGCGCGCGACCTGCAGCGCCGCCGTCCCCACGCCGCCCGCCGCGCCGTGGACGAGCACCGTCTCCCCCTCGGCCAGCCGCCCGCGCAGCCGCAGCGCGAAGTACGCGGTGTGGTAGTTGAGGATGAGGCCCGCGCCCTGGGCGAAGTCGAGCTCGTCCGGCAGCGCGAAGGTCAGGAACTCCGGGGCGACGGCCACCTCGGCGAACGCGCCGAGCATGGGGAACGCCGCCACACGGTCGCCCGGTTTGACCCCCGCGCCTTCGGGCGCGCTGCGGACGACGCCGGCGACCTCGCTCCCCGGCACGAAGGGCAGCGGCGGCTTGACCTGGTACTCGCCGCGCGTCTGGAGGACCTCGGGGAACGAGACGCCGGCCGCATGGACATCGACGACCACGCCCGAGCCCGGCGTGAGCAGGTGCGACGGCTCGGGCTCCGGCAGGTCGACCAGGCGCAGCGCCCCATCAGGCCCGCTCAGCTCGACGATCTGGACCGCGCGCATCAGCGGCCGTGGAACGCGGGCTCGCGCTTCTCGACGAAGGCGACCGCCGCCTCGCGGTGGTCCTCGGTGAGCCCCGTGCGCAGGTGGTGCGAGGCCTCGATGTCCAGGCAGTCCATCAACCCCGCCGTCTCGGCGCGGTTGAGGTTCTCCTTCATGTAGCCGTAGGCGATCCGGGGACCGTCGGCGAGCCGGCGAGCGCGGTCCATGACCTCGTCGAAGAGCCGGTCGTCGTCGAAGACCGCGCTGACGACTCCCAGCCGCTCGGCCTCCTCGGCTCCGATCCGGTCGGCGAAGAAGTACAGCTCGCGCGCGCGGGCCGGCCCGACGAGGCGCGTGAGGAACCACGTCCCGCCGTAGTCGCCCGCGAAGCCGACCTTGGCGAACGCGGTCGTGAGCACCGCCCGGCGCGCCGCGTAGCGCAGGTCGCAGGCGAGCGCCAGCGACAGCCCCGCGCCGGCGGCGGCGCCGCCCACAGCGGCGATCGTCGGCTTGGGCATCTCGTGCAGGCGCCCTGCCGTCGCGCGGTGGCTGCGGCGCTGGAGCTGCACGCGCGCGTCGAAGCCCGCCTCCCCCGCGCCGTCCTGGGCCATCGCCTTGACGTCGCCGCCCGCGCAGAACGCGCCGCCCGCGCCGGTGAGCACGACGCAGCCGACGTCGTCGTCGGCCTCGGCGTCGGCCAGGGTGCGGGCCAGCGCGTCGAGCATCGCCGGCGACAGCGCGTTGCGCCGCTCCGGCCGGTTCATGGTCAGGACCGCGACGCCGTCCTCGACGCGGGCGAGCAGGTCCTCGGTGCCGGTGTCGATCTCCTGCATGGCGCCGCGAACCCTACACCTTCGTACCCATGAGGTATTCTTCGGTACTCCTCGGGTATGGCTCGCTCGCTGCTCGCCCAGCATCCGGACGTCGGCTCGGCCCTGCGGCCGGTGCCCGACGCCCAGCGCGCACGGCTCCTTGACGCGATGATCCGCGTCGTCGCCGAGCGCGGCTACGCCGCCGCGCCGGTCACCGACGTCGTGCGCGCGGCCGGCGTCTCGCGCTCGACGTTCTACGAGCTGTTCGCCAGCAAGGAGGCGTGCTTCCTGGAGGGCTACCGCGCCGGCGTCGACGTCATGGTCGAGAACGTGCGGGCCGGCGTGCGCGAGGCGCCCGACGATTGGCGCGCCCAGCTGCGCGCCGGCATCCGCGCCTACCTGGAGACCCTGCTCGCCGAGCCCGTGTTCGCGCGCGCCTACCTGCTCGAGATCCACGCCGCCGGCCCCGCCGCGCTGGAGGCGCGCGGGGAGGCCATGCGGCGCTTCGCCGACCGCTACCAGGCGAGCTTCGACAGCGCGCGCGCCGCGGACCCCGCGCTGCGCCCGCCGCCGCGCGAGGCGCTGCTCGTGCTCTGCGGGGGCACCGAGCAGCTGCTCGCCGAGCGCGTCCGCGCCGGCCGCCTGCGCGGCGTGCGCGAGCTCGAGGACATCTTCTGCCACTGCGCCGAGTCGGTCCTGCTCGGACCGCCCGCGTCCCATCCGACACCACTGGAGGACTGATGGACCTCACCTTCACCGAGTCCGAGACCGCCTTCCGCGACGAGCTGCGCGAATGGCTGGCCGCCAACCCGCCGGGCCACGAGCCGACCCGCGACGCCGAGAGCTACGCCTGGCGGCGCGACTGGCAGCGGCGCCTGCACGAGGGCGGCTGGGCCGGCGTGCACTGGCCGCGCGAGTACGGCGGCCGCGGCGCGACGCTGATGGAGACCGCGATCTTCTTCGAGGAGCTCGGGCACGCCCGCGCGCCGCTGCCCGCCAACGCGCTCGGCCTGCTGCTCGGCGGGCCGACGCTGATGACCTGGGGCACCGACGCGCAGAAGGAGCGCTACCTGCCGCCGATCCTCTCGGCCGACGAGATCTGGTGCCAGGGCTTCTCCGAGCCCGAGGCGGGCTCGGACCTCGCCGCGCTCAAGACGCGCGCGGTCAAGGACGGCGATGAGTGGGTCGTCACCGGCCAGAAGGTCTGGACGAGCGGCGCCCAATACTCGAAGTGGTGCATGCTCGTCGCGCGCACCGACGCCGAGGCGGCCAAGCACAAGGGCCTGACGTACTTCCTGCTCGACATGGAGCAGGACGCCGTCCAGGTTCGCCCGCTGGTCCAGATCACCGGCGAGGCCGAGTTCAACGAGCTGTTCATCGAGGAGGCCCGGATCCCGGACGACAACGTCGTCGGCGGGGTCGGCAACGGCTGGAAGGTCGCGCTCACGACGCTGATGAACGAGCGCGCCGGCCTGGCCCAGTTCCTCCAGGTCCGCCTGCGCCAGCTGCTCGACGACCTGTTCGACGAGGCGGCGGCCAACGGCGCGCTCGACGACCCCCGGATCGCCGACAAGCTCGCCGACCTGCACATCCGCACCGAGGTGCTGCGGCTGATGGCGTGGCGCGGCCTGACCGCGATCCAGCGCTACGGCCAGCCCGGCCCCGAGGGGTCGCTGACCAAGTGGCTGTGGTCGGAGACCAACCAGATGCTCACGCAGGTGGCGGCCGACGTCATCGGTCCCCGCGCGCTGACCGCCGGCGAGCCGTGGGCGTACGAGCTGCTGCGGGCGCGCGGCAACTCGATCGAGGGCGGCACCACCGAGATCCTGAAGAACATCGTGGCCGAGCGGGTGCTGAGCCTGCCGCGGCTGCGCTAGGGGGCGCGACCATGAACTTCGACCTCTCCGACGACCAGCAGCAGATCAAGCGCACCGCGCACGAGCTGCTGGCCAGCCGCATGCCGATGGAGCGCGTGCGCGCGGCGGCCGAGGAAGGCCGCGACGACACCGACCTCTTCCGCGAGCTCGTGGAGCTCGGCTGGCCCGGGATCGCGGTGGCCGAGGAGCACGGCGGCCAGGGGCTGGGCGTCGTCGAGCTGGCCGCGCTGCTCGAGGAGCTCGGCTACGCGTGTGCGCCGACGCCGTTCTTGGGCACGGTCCTCGCCGCGCTGGCGATCGAGCACGCCGGCTCGAGCGAGCAGCGCGAGCGCTGGCTGCCCGCCCTGGCCTCGGGCGAGTCGACCGGGGCGCTCGGCGTGCTGCGCGACGGCGTCGCCGAGCTCGTGCCCGACGCGCCCGGCGCCGCCGTGCTCGTCCTCGCCGACGTCGACGCGGGCACGGCGACGCTCGTCGAGCCGTCGGCGGTGCCGCTCGAGGAGACCAGGAGCATCGACCCGACGCGCCGCTACGGGCGCTTGGAGCCGGGCGCCGACGCCGGCGAGCCGCTCGAGGGCGACGTCGCCGGCGCGCTCGACCGCGCGGCCGTCGCCGTGGCCGCCGAGCTCGTGGGGATCTCCCAGCGCGCGCTCGACATGACGATCGCCTACATCAAGGACCGCAAGCAGTTCGGCGTGCCGGTCGGCGCCTTCCAGGCGGTGCAGCACAAGGCGGCGCAGATGCTGCGCGACACCGAGTCGGCGCGCTCGGCGACCTACTTCGCGGCCTGGGCGGCCGACGCCGACCCCGACCGGCTGGCGATGGCGGCGGCGATGGCCAAGGCGGTCGCGTCCGACGCGGGCCGGGCGGTGACCGGCGAGGCGATCCAGCTGCACGGCGGCATCGGCTTCACCTGGGAGGCCGACGTGCACTGGCTGTTCAAGCGCGCGCAGCTCGACGCGCAGCTGCTCGGCGGCGGCGCGACGCACCGCGCGCGGGTGGCGCGGCTCGCGGCCGAGGCTCGCGCGGCGAAGGTCTAGCGGCTGGCCGGCTGGTCGAGGCGCCGCAGGGACGCCTCGGCCAGCTGGTCGACGCCGGCGGGCATCGTGTCGACGTCGTCGGCGGTCTCGCCGTAGGCGCCCGAGACGTAGCGCGCGTAGACGCCCTCGAGGATCGCCGCGAGCTTCCAGGAGCCGAAGGCGACGTAGAAGTCCAGCTCGCCCAGGTCGCGCCCGGAGCGCTCCGCGTAGCGCGCCGCCAGGTCGCGCGCCGGCGGGAAGTCCGGGTAGCGCCCGGGGGCGACGCCCCAGGGGCGGTCCCAGTAGACCATCAGCAGCCCGACGTCGGCGAGCGGGTCGCCGAGCGTGCACAGCTCCCAGTCGAGCACCGCGCGAACCTCGCCGTCTGGCGAGAGGATCATGTTGTCCAGGCGGAAGTCGCCGTGGACGATCGTCGCCGGCCCCTGGTCGGGGATGGCCTCAGACAGCCGCCGGTGCGCCTCCTCCATCGCCGGCAGCTCGCGCGTGCGCGACTGCTCGAGCTGACCCTGCCAGCGGCGCAGTTGGCGCGCGATGTAGCCCTCCTGGCGCCCGAGGTCGCCGAGCCCGACCTCGGCCGGGACGACGGCATGGATCGCCGCCAGCGTGTCGACCATCGCGTACGCGGCCCGCCGGCGCCGCTCGCCTCCGAACGCCCCGGCCTCGAGCTCCTCGTCGCGGACCACGATGCCGTCGACGAAGTCCATGACGAAGAACGGCGCGCCGGTGACCTCGGGGTCCTCGCAGAGGCCGACGGCGTTCGGCACCGGGACGCCGGTCGGGCCGAGCGCCGAGACGATGCGGTGCTCGCGCGCGACGTCGTGGGCCGAGCCGAGGACGCCGTGCAGCGGCGGGCGGCGCAGTGCCCAGCGCCGGCCGGCGGCGTCCGCCACGCCGAAGGTCAGGTTCGAGCGTCCGCCGGCGATCAGCTCGAACTCCAGCGGCGGCTGCACGCCGGGGACGTGGCCCTCGAACCAGGCGGTGATCCCCGCCGCGTCGATCCCCGGGGCGGCCGTGCTCATGCGCCTGGGCGAAAGGCGCCGCTCTCGACGGCGCGCTCGAGCGCCGCGCGGTCGTAGCCCGGCAGCTCGCCGGTGCGCTCGAGCGCCTCGAGGTAGGCGGTCATGGCGGTCTGCGCCTCGGGCGAGCCCAGCCCGGCGAGGAACTCCGCGCGTTCGAGGCGCAGGCCGTCGGCCAGCGGCAGCGAGCCGCCGTCGTAGACCGCCCGCTTGCAGGCGCCGATCGCGGCCTTCTCGCGGCTGCCGAGCCGCTCGGCCAGGGCGACGGCCCGGTCGACCAGCTCGCCGGGAGCGATGACCTCGTCGACGTACCCGAGCGCGGCGGCCTGCGCGGGCGACAGCGGCCCGCCCTCGAGCACGATCCGCAGGGCGCGCGCCGTGCCGAGCAGGCGCGCGAGCCGCTGGGTCCCTCCCCCGCCCGGCGGGAAGGCGAACAGGATCTCGGGCTGGCCGATCAGGTGGTCGCCGTCGGCCATCAGGCGCACGTCGCACGCCAGCGCGAGCTCGGAGCCGCCGCCCATGGCCGAGCCGTTGATCGCCGCGACGAAGACGGCGCCGCACCGGTTCATCCGCAGCAGTGTCGCGTGGAAGCGCTCGAGCAGCACGAGGCCCGCGGCTGGCGTGCGGCCCAGGGCGTCCTCGACCCGCGGCACGCGGCGCAGCGCGCCGACCGCCCGCAGCGACGCGTGCGCCGCCCGCGGGCCGACGCTCGGCGCCGCGCGCGCGGCGGCCAGCAGCTCGCCGACGTCGTAGTGGGCGACGAAGCGCTCGGGGTGCGCGCCCGTGAGCACGACCCCGCCTACGCCTGGCTCGGCTTCGGCGCGGGCGACGACGGCCTCGAGGCCCGCGACGGTGCCTGAGTCCATGAGCCCGTGCGGCGGGTTGTCGAGGGTGGCGAGCAGCACGCGCCCCCGTTCCTCGACCCGGACCTCGCCCATGGGCCGCGATGCTACCGGCGACGACCCCGCCGACCCGCGTTCAGGCCCCGTTCAGGGGAGGAGGTCCACCGTCGCGCCATGGACGGACGGCGTGACCCACGGGGTGAGGTCGCGCTCGTCGTCGTCGTCGTGGCCACCGCGGCCATCGCGCTCGGCGCCGCGCATGGGACCGCACTGGTGCCCGGCGCGGCCCGCCAGGACCCGTGGTGGCTCGCCGGCCCGCTGCGCTTCGTCCCGGGCGTCGCGCTGGGCCGCGGCGGCGCCGCGGCGTTGAGCGCGGCCGCCTTCGTGGCGTACCTCGGCGCGCTGCGGTGGGCGCCCGCCCTGGGGCCGGGGAGGCTGGTCGCGGCCATCGCGATCGTGCAGCTTGCCGTCGTCGCCGGGCCGCCGCTGCTGTCGGCCGACGTCTTCAGCTACGTCAACGACGCGCGGCTGTTCGCCGTGCACGGGCTGAACCCGTACGTCGTCACCCCCGCGGCCGACACCGGCGATCCCGCGTACGCCTTCCTCGGCTGGCACACGGGGACCAGCCCCTACGGCGCGCTCTTCACGCTCGCCTCGTCGGGCGCCGGTCTGCTCGGACCGGGCGGCGCGCTGTGGAGCTTCAAGGCCATCGCGTTGCTCGCCGAGATCGCGGTGCTGGCCGCGACGTCGCGCCTGGCCGCGCGCCGCGGCCGCAACCCCGTGCGCGCGGTGGCGCTCGTCGGCCTCAACCCGCTCGTGCTCGTCTGGGCGCTCGGCGGCGCACACAACGACCTCCTCGCCGTTGCGGTGCAGCTGTGGGCGCTCGTGCTGGTGCTCCGCGAGCGCGGGCGCATCGGCTCGTTCCTGTTCGCGCTCGCCGCGGGCGTCAAGGCGACCGCGGGCGTGGCCCTGCCCTATGTCGTCGCCCGCCGCCCGTCGCGCACGATCGTGCTGGGCGCCGCGGCCGGGGTGCTCGCCGTCGCGCTCGTCGGCTCGCTGGTGTTCGGCACGCCGCTCGCCGGGCTGGGCGCGACGCTGTCCGACGCGCGCCACGTCAGCCGCCTGAGCCTGCCCAAGCTCGGCGCGCGCGCCTTCGGCAACGGCGTGGTCGCGCCGGGCCCGCGCGCGCTGCTGCACGCGGCGACGGTCGCGGGGCTCGGCTGGCTGCTGTACCGCGTGACGCGGGGGCGCCTCGAGCCGCTCGCGGCCGCCGGCTGGGCGACCGCGCTGGTGCTGGCCACCAGCACGTGGCTGCTGCCCTGGTACGCCGTCTGGCTGCTGCCGCTGGCCGCGGTCGCGGGCGATCGCCGGCTCGAGCGCGTCGCCCTGGTCGGCTCGGCGTACCTGCTGCTCGCCGGCTACACGCACGGCGCCTCGGCGCAGGCGCGCGCCGGGCCGCATCCGGCGATCCTGGGGCGATCGGTCCACGGACGGCCGATCGAGGCGATCGAGCTGCGCGCCCCGCACGCGCGGACGGTCGCGCTGGTCGTCGGGTGCATCCACGGCAACGAGCCGGCGGGCATCGCGGTCGCCCGCGCG
>VAWY01000043.1 GCA_005888335.1 Actinomycetota bacterium | reverse complement strand
CCATCCGGATCCCGCCGCGGTTGATCGTCGAGTCCGAGCGGCCGGTGATGATCGCGGTCCCGCGCGACGTGATCTCGATCCAGTCGCCGTGGCGCCAGACGCCGGGGTAGACGGAGAAGTAGCTGTCGCGGTAGCGCGAGCCGTCGGGATCGCTCCAGAAGAACAGCGGCATCGACGGCATCGGTTCGGTGATGACCAGCTCGCCGACCTCGTCGACGACCGAGCGCCCGTCGTCGTCCCACGCCTCGACCTTGCAGCCCAGCGCGCGCGCCTGCAGCTCGCCCTCGTAGACCGGCAGCAGCGGGACGCCGCCGACGAACGCCGTGCAGACGTCGGTCCCGCCGCTGGTCGAGAACAGCCAGACGTCCGGGCCGAGCTGGTCGTAGACCCATTCGAAGCCCTCCGGGGCCAGCGGCGAGCCCGTCGAGCCGACGCTGCGCAGCGCGGTCAGCGAGCGCCCGTCGCCGCGTGGCCGCACGCCGCCCTTCAGGCACGACGCGATGTACGCGGCGCTCGTCCCGAAGCACGTGATGCCGGCATCCTCGGCGAGGTCCCACAGCACGTCGAGATCGGGCGTCGCCGGGTTGCCGTCGTAGAGCACGACCGAAGCGTCGGTGAGCAGCACGCCGACGACGAAGTTCCACATCATCCAGCCGGTCGTCGTGAACCAGAAGACCCGGTCGCCGGCCTGCGCGTCGACGTGCAGCCCGAGGTGCTTGAGGTGCTCGACGAGGATCCCGCCGTGGCCCTGGACGATCGCCTTGGGCAGCCCGGTCGTCCCCGAGCTGTAGAGCACCCACAACGGGTGGTCGAACGGCACGCGCTCGAAAGCCAGCGGCGCATGCTCGGCCACGAGCTCGTCCCAGCTCAGCGTCCCCTCGAGCGGTCCGCTTCCGAGGTAGGGGAGCAGCACCGTGTGCTCGAGCGAGGGCATCTCGCGGCGCAGCCCCTCGACGACGTCACGGCGATCGAAGTCCTTGCCGCCGTAGCGGTAGCCGTCGACGGCGAGCAGCACCTTCGGCTCGATCTGCGCGAAGCGATCGATCACGCTGCGCGGGCCGAAGTCCGGCGAGCAGCTCGACCAGATGGCGCCGAGCGACGACACCGCGAGGAACGCGACGATCGTCTCGGGGATGTTGGGCAGGTAGGCGACGACGCGGTCGCCGCGCTGCACGCCGAGCGCGCGCAGGCCCGCGGCGACGCGGGCGGCCTGGTCGCGCACCTCGCCCCACGTGAGCTCGGCGAGCTCGGGGCGCAGCTCCGAGCGGGCGAGCATCGCCACCGCGCCGTCGTCCTTGCCGCGCAGGATCTGCTCGGCGTAGTTGACCTCCGCGCCGGTGAACCACCGCGCGCCCGGCATCGAGCGGTCGGCCAGGACGCGCTCGTACGTCGCGTCGATCCCGAAGAAGTCCCAGATCGAGCCCCAGAAGCCCTCGAGCTCGTCGACCGACCATTGCCACAGCGAGTGATAGTCCTCGAAGCCGCGCTCGCGCATGTAGCGCGTCATCGCCGCGCGTTCGATCCGCTCGGCGGACGGCTCCCAGAGCAGACGGCCCTCGCTCATACCGGCGTCACAGGATTGCGCTTGGCCGGCCAGTCGCGCGCCTTGCCGTGGGCGAGCGCGAAGCGGCGCACGAGCTCGGAGCGCAGGTCCTCGGGCTGGACGACCGCGTCGACGACGATCTCGCTGGCGAGGTGCAGGATGTCGATGTCCTCCGCATACTCACGGCGCAGCTCCTCGGTGCGCCGCGCGCGCTCGTCGGGATCGGCGATCGCCTGCAGCTGGTTGTAGAAGACCGCGTTGACCGCTGCCTGCGGTCCCATGACGGCGATCGACGCAGTGGGCAGCGCGATGCACGCGTCGGGGTCGAACGCCGGGCCGGCCATCGCGTAGAGCCCCGCGCCGTACGCCTTGCGCACGATCACGCTGAGCTTGGGCACCGTCGCCTCGCTGACCGCGCTGATCATCTTCGCCCCGTGGCGGATGATCCCCTGGCGCTCGACCTGGGTGCCGATCATGAAGCCGGGCACGTCGGCGAGGAACAGCAGCGGGACGTTGAACGCGTTGCACGTCCAGATGAAGCGCGCGGCCTTGTCGGCGGAGTCGACGAAGAGCACGCCGCCCTTCTGGCGGGGCTGGTTGGCGACGATGCCGATCGCCCGGCCGTCGAGCCGCGCGAAGCCCACGACGACCTCCTTGGCCCAGCGCGGGTGGACCTCGAAGAACGACCCGGCGTCGACGAGCGCGGCGATCAGCGCCTTGACGTCGAACGCCTTGTTCTCGTCGCGCGGGATCTCCGGCCACTCGCCGTCCGGCTCCGCCGGCGGCGCCGGCGGCGGCTCCTCGGTCCAGTTCGACGGCATGTAGGACAGCCACCGCCTGGCCGCGTCGACGCCTTCCTCGTCGGTCTTGACGAGCAGCGTCCCGCACCCCGACACGCTCGTGTGCATGCGCGCGCCGCCCATCTCTTCCAGCGACACGCGCTCGCCGATGACCATCTCGGCCATCCGCGGCGACCCGAGGTACATCGACGCGTTGCCGTCGCGCATGATCACGACGTCGCAGAAGGCGGGGATGTACGCGCCGCCGGCCGCGCTCGGCCCGAAGAGCACGCAGATCTGCGGGACGACGCCCGAGAGCTTGACCTGCGTGTAGAAGATCCGTCCCGCGCCGCGCCGCCCCGGGAACATCTGCACCTGCTCGGTGATCCGCGCGCCGGCCGAGTCGACGAGGTAGATCATCGGGTGGCGCTGGGCGAGCGCGCGCTCCTGGATGCGGATGATCTTCTCGACGGTCTTGGGCCCCCACGAGCCGGCCTTGACCGTCGGGTCGTTGGCCATCACCGACACCGGCCGGCCGCCGATCGTGCCCGACCCGGTCACGACGCCGTCGGCGCCCAGGCCCTCCTCCTGCCAGTTGGCCAGCAGGCCCTCCTCGACGAACGAGCCGTCGTCGAGCAGCCGCGCGACGCGCTCGCGCACCGGCAGCTTGCCCTGCTCGGCGGCCTTCTGGCGGTGGCGCTCAGGGCCGCCCGCCAGCGCGCGCTCGAGTGCGGTCTCGACGTCGGTCACAGCGCGGGATTGGGCACGGGCTGCTCGCCGGAGTAGTCGTAGAAGCCCAGGCCCGTCTTGCGGCCGAGCCAGCCGGCGGACAGGAGCTTGCGCAGCGTCGGCGGCGCGGCGAAGCGCTTCTCGCGGAACTCGTCGAAGAGCGCGCTCGCCGCGGCGCCCATGACGTCGAGCCCGACGAAGTCGGCGAGCGTCAGCGGGCCCATCGGGTGACCGGCCCCCGCCTTCATCGCCTCGTCGATCTCGGCGATCGAGCCGATGCCTTCCTCGTAGCCGCGAATGCCGTCGAGCATGTAGGGGATGAGCAGCCGGTTGACGATGAAGCCGGTCGTGTCCCGAGTCGGGATGGCCAGCTTGCCCTGCGAGCGCGCGAACTGCAGGCCCGCCTCGAACGCCTCGTCGGAGGTGGTGACGGCGCGGATGACCTCGACGAGCTTCATGACCTGCGCCGGATTGAAGTAGTGCAGGCCGAGGAAGCGCTCCGGCCGATCCGTCACCGCCGCCTGATCGATCACCGCGAGCGTCGACGTGTTCGTCGCGAAGAAGGCCTCGGGCTTGACGATCGTCGTGACCTCCTTCCACATCTGGCGCTTGAGCTCGAGGCTCTCGGTGATCGCCTCGACGACCAGGTCGCAGTCGGCGAGCTCGCCGTAGTCGGTCGTGCCGTGGAGGCGCCCGCGGATCGCGTCGGCGTCCTCCTGGGAGGACTTGCCCCTCTCGACCGCCCGGGCGACCTGCTTCTCGATCTTGCCGAGCCCCTTGTTCAGCGTCGCGTCGTCGACCTCGCGAACGACCACCGCGTAGCCCGCGGTCGCCGACACCTGCGCGATCCCGTGTCCCATCTGGCCGCAGCCGACGATCCCGACGTTCTTGATCTTTGCCATGCGCGCGGACCCTATCGGCACCGGCTTCTGTGCTCGCTGGACGAACATACGGGGCAGAAAACTCCCCAACGATCTGTGGTTTGGGGTAACGTCGCCCCCAGCGACAAGGAGAGTCCTGACGTGAAGACAGCACGGACGCTGTTGGTCTCGTTGGCGGCGCTCGCGGTCCTGGCGTTCGCCACCGCGCCCGCCCGAGCAGACATCGGAACATTCGGCCCGGCGTACACGGGCGCGACAGCCCCCACCGGCGAGAAGCCGCAGAGCAAGCTGTGGTTCAACGACGGCACGTGGTGGGGCGTGATGTTCAGCTCGGTGACCCGCGACTTCGAGATCTTCAAGCGCGTCGACGGCAGCTGGACCAGCACCGGGACGAAGGTCGACCTGCGCAACAAGACGTGGGCCGACGCGAAGTGGGACGGCACGCACCTGCAGATCGTCTCGCACGGGCCGGCCCCGCTGGACCCCGCGGCCAACGACCCCGTCAACGCCGTGCTCTACTCGCGCTATTCCTACGACCCCGTCGCGAAGCAGTACATCCGCGACATCAGCGAGGTCCCGCTCTCGAGCTACGGCGTCAAGGCGGCCGTGATCGACGAGGACTCGACCGGGCGCCTCTGGGTGACCTGGACGCACGCGCTGAAGGTGTGGATCACGTGGTCGACGCCCGATCAGCGCTCGTGGGCCTCACCCGTCGTGCTTCCCGTCGGCGGGGCCAACCGGCTGCCGCAGGACGAGATCTCCTCGGTCGTCAGCTTCAACAGGCGCATCGGCGTGATGTGGTCCAACGAGAAGGACGGCGCGTACTACTTCGGCGCGCACGACGACGGCCAGGCGCCCAACAAGGGCTGGAAGGCCTCGGTCGCGCTGAGGGGGCCGCAGTGGTCGGACGACCACATGAACATCAAGGCGCTCAGCGGCGATCCCGCCGGGCAGGTCTTCGGCATCGTCAAGACGTCGCTGGACCGCACGAGCGATCCGCTGCAGATGCTGGTCGTCATGGACGCGCGCGGGCGGTGGTCGCACTATCCGGTGTGGAACCACGGCACCGTCACCGCGGAGCCGACGCGCGGCAGCATCGTCATCGACCGCGGACGCCGCGAGATCTACGCCTTCGCCGCCGCCCCGTGCTGCGCCGGCGGCATCGTCTACATGAAGAAGACGAGCCTGGACCACCCGAGCTTCGACGCGGCATCGCTCGGGACGCCGATCCTCGACGGCACCGGCGCCAAGATCAACAACCCGACGACGACCAAGGACCCGGTCGACGCGTCGACCGACCTGCTGATGATGGCCAGCGCAGACAACACGCGCGAGTACTGGAGCGCGCTGCTGTCGCTCAGCGGCCCGGACCTCACGCCGCCCGAGACGACGATCACGCAGGGCCCGGCGGGCGAGACGAGCGATACGTCGGCCAACCTCACCTTCGACTCCTCCGAGCAGGGCTCGGCGTTCACCTGCACGCTCGACGGCCTCCCCTACACGCCGTGCAGCTCGCCGCTCACGCGCAGCGGCCTGGCGCCCGGCCAGCACACGTTCACCGTCGCCGCCACCGACTTCGCCGGCAACACCGACCCCTCGCCGGCGACGCGCACCTGGACGGTCAGCGATACCGCCCCGCTCTTCGCCGATGACTTCGAGACCGGCGACCTCAGCCGCTGGTCGAGCGTCGTCACCGGCCCCGAGGGCAGCGCCCAGGTCGAGGCGGACACCGTGTCGGGCGGGACCTTCGCCGCCCGGTTGTCGGCGACCGCGACCACGGGCTCGTTCGCCTACGCCCGCACGGCGCTGTCGACGGCGCCGACGAGCGTGAGCGCCGCGGCCACCCTGCGCATCGACGGCGAGGGCGCGGCCGGCGGCAACGTCCCGCTGCTGCGACTCTACGACCCGAGCGGCCATCGGCTGCTGTCGCTGTACCGGCCGAACGGCTCGACGGTCGTCTACGCCGGCTGGAGCGGCACGTTCGTGCCGACGGCGGCGCGGCTGCCCACCGGCACGTTCCGCCGCTTCCAGGTCGATGCCACGACCGGGGGCGACGGCGCGAGCACGCTCGTCGTGAGCGTCGACGGCATCGAGGTCTACCGGACCCCGGCCGCCTCCCTGGGCCTGGCCGGCGTCGGCGCGGTGCAGCTCGGCAACGACACCAAGGCGCAGCCCTTCACCGTGGTCGCCGACGACGTCGAGGTGCGGTAGCGGACCGGCACGTCCGCTACCAGTCCTGCAAACGACCTGGGTGTTTTTTTGGCCAACGACCCGGTCTGACCGTATGAGAAGGTTGACCAGGGCGCCGGGCAACCGGGAATGGCCAGGCTCGTCTTTTATTCGCACGACGGATTCGGACTTGGACACGTCCGCCGCAACCTTGCCCTGAGCCGGCGCGTCGTCGAGCTCGACCCCTCGTCGTCGGTGCTGGTGGTCACCGGCAGCGACGTGGCCAGCCAGTTCGAGCTGAGCGAGGGCACCGACATCCTCGAGCTGCCGGCGCTGTCCAAGGTGTCCAACGGGGTCTACGCCCCGCGCCGGTTGCGCGTCGACGCGGCGGACGTCCATCGGCTGCGCGCCGACGTCCTGGCGGCGACCGTGCGCTCCTTCCGGCCTCACGTGATGGTGGTCGACAAGAGCCCGCTCGGCGCCGGCGGCGAGCTCGCCGGCGCCCTGGACGCGCTCGAGGAGGTCGGCGGGAGCGCCGTGCTCGGGCTGCGCGACGTCCTCGACGACAGCGCCACGGTGGCGGCCGAGTGGACCCCCGATGCCGTCCCGGCGATCCTCGGGCACTACTCGCGCGTGCTCGTCTACGGCACGGAGGGGTTCCTGGACCCGCTCACGGACAACGCGCTGCCTGACTCGGTCCGCGGGCTGAGCTCGTACTGCGGCTACGTGGTCAACGACCCGCCGGGGCGTGTCACGGTGCCGTGGCGCGACGACTGCGGGCCGGTCGTGCTCGCGACGGCGGGCGGCGGCGAGGACGGCGCGGCGCTGCTGGATGCGTTCCTGCGCGCGGCGATCGGCGCCCCGTGGCGCGGGGTCGTGGTCGCGGGCCCGATGATCCCGCCCGCCGAGTTCGCGCGGCTGTCCGTCCTCGGCGCCGAGGCCGGCGTGCGGGTCGTGAACTTCATCCCGGCGCTGGCCGGCTGGTTCGCCGCGGTCGACGCGGTCGTCTCGATGGGCGGCTACAACACGCTCGTCGAGGCCGTCTCCACCGGCGTGCCGATCGTCTGCGTCCCGCGAGTCCGCCCCCGGGTCGAACAGCTCATCCGGGCGCGCGCGTTCGCCGAGCGCGGCCTGGTCCGCCTGCTCGAGCCCGACCGGCTCGAGGCGACGACGCTGCGGGCCGCGGTCGACGCGGCCCTGGCCGACGGGCGCGACCCCGCCCGCGCCGCCCTGCTGGACCACGGCGGCGCCGACTGCGCCGCCCAGGAGCTGCTCGACCTCGCCACCGCTCCCCGGCGCGTCGTGCGGCGGATCTGGATCGCATGAGGCCCGCGCCCCCAGCGCCGGGCCGGTGAGAGGCCGGCGACCGGCCCTCGATGTTCGCCCTCCTGCTCCGTTTCCGCCGCTTCCTGATCCCGTACCGGCTGCGGCTCGCGGGCGCCCTCGTCGCGCTGGTCCTCAGCGTCGCCGCCGACCTGGCGCAGCCCTGGCCGCTCAAGCTCGTCATCGACAGCGTCCTGGGCAACCACCCGCTTCCGGCGAGCTTCCCCGGCTGGCTGCGCGAAGGCTCCGCCGACGCGCGGATCGCCTCGTTCTGCCTCGCGCTGCTGGCGATCGCCGCGCTCGGCGGCCTGGTGACCTACCTGGGCACGTACTGGGCGCAGACGACCGGCCAGCGGATGGTCTTCGACATCCGCGAGGCCGTCCACGCGCACCTGCACCGCCTGTCGCTCGCCTACCACCACTCGCAGCGTCCGGGCGACCTCGCGTCACGGCTGACCTCCGACGTCGACCGCGTCCAGGACGTCGTGATCGCGGTGCTCGTGAACTTCGTGACCAGCGTGCTGACCCTGCTCGGGATCCTGGCGATCATGCTGGTCGTCAACTGGCAGTTCACGCTCGTGGCGCTCGCCTTCAGCCCCGCGCTCTTCGTCGCGGTCTACCGGTACACGAACCGGATCAAGCTGTCCTCGCGCGAGTGGCGCCGGCAGGAGGGGCGCGTCGCCGCCGCGCTGCAGGAGAGCCTCGGCGGGATCCAGGTGGTCCAGGCCTATACCCGCGAGGACTACGAGTTCGAGCGCTTCCGCCGCGAGGCGGCGGGGAGCCTCGAGGCGTCGATCAGGGCGACGATCCTGCAGGCGCGCTTCTCGCCGATCGTCGACTTCCTCGCCGCCGGCGGCACGGTGGTCGTCGTGTGGGTCGGCGCGCACGAGGTGCTCCGCGGCGACCTCACGCTGGGCCTGCTGATCGTCTTTCTCTCCTACGTCAGCGCGCTGTACCGCCCGATGAAGCAGCTGAGCAAGCTGGCCTACGTGGTGTCGCGCGGCACCGCCGCGGCGGAGCGCCTGGAGGAGGTCATGCGCGCGGACGCCGCGCTGCCCGAGCGCCCGCCGCGCCACCGGCCGCGCCACGTGACCGGCAGCGTGCGCTTCGAGGACGTCTCGTTCACGTATCCCGCGCGCTCGCGGCCGGCGCTGCGCAACGTCGACCTCGTCGCCGAGCCGGGTCAGGTCGTCGCGCTCGTCGGCCGCACCGGCGCGGGCAAGAGCACGATCGCCAGCCTGATCCCGCGCTTCTACGACGTGTCGGCCGGCGCGGTCACGATCGACGACATCGACGTCCGCCAGTGGCACCTGCCCGCGCTGCGCAACGCCATCGGCCTCGTCCTGCAGGACACGTGGCTGTTCCAGACCACGGTCTACGAGAACATCGCCTACGGGCGGCCCGACGCCAGCCGCGAGGAGGTCGAGCACGCGGCGCGCGAGGCCAACGTCGACGAGTTCGCCGCGCGGCTGCCCGAGGGCTACGAGACGCTGCTCGGCCCGCGCGGCGCCACGCTGTCGGGCGGCCAGCGCCAGCGGATCGCCGTCGCGCGCGCGATGCTGCGCTCGGCGCCGATCCTCATCCTCGACGAGCCGACGACCGGGCTGGACCGCGACAGCGAGCAGCTCGTCCTCGACGCGCTGCGCCGGCTGATGGCCGAGCGCACGACGATCCTCATCTCCCACCACGACGCGCCGGTGCTCGCCGCCGACGAGGTCCTCGTCGTGGACGACGGCCGCATCGCGCAGCGCACGACGCGCCACGCCGACATCACCGCGGCGCCAGCGGCGCGAGCGGCGAGCTGACGAGCGCCTCGAGCGCCGCCCGCACGGGCGCGCGGCGGCCCGGCGCCAGCCAGGCGAGCTTGCGCGCGAGCACCAGCAGCGCGTAGGCGGCGGCGAGCGGCGCGACGGTCGCCCCGGCCGCCGCCTCGTAGCCCGCGACGAGCGCCGCCGCGAGCGCGGCGCCGTCGCCGGGGCGCGAGCGCACGAGCTGCGCGACGAGGTTGCCAACGTCCAGCGCGGGCTCGGCCTGCGCCGCCTTGTCGAAGTCGACGATCGCGAGGTGCGGCGGGCAGTCGAGGATCTGGGCGACGCCGAGGTCGCCGTGCGACGGGACGGGGCCCAGCGGCGGGGCGCCGTCGAACGCCTCGCGGGCGCCGGCCACGCCGCGCGCGGCGAGCCGCGCGTCGGCTCCCGACAGCCGGCGCAGCGCGTCCTCGGCGGCGGCGAGCGTCGTCGCGCGCGAGACCTCGGCGGGCAGCCGCACGCCAAGGCCGTGCAGAGCGCCGACGGCGGCCGCGAGGCGCGCGACCGCCTCGTCACCGGCGCCCGCCGCGAGCCGCTCGCCGAGCGGGCGACCGCGCAGGTGGGTCTGGACGACGACGCGCTCGCCGGCGTCGAGCGCCAGGCACTCGGGGACGAGCAGCGGTCCGTGGGCGCCGCCGAGCAGCTCGAGCGCGCGCGCCGCGGCGGCGGCGCGCTCGGCGTCGGGGTAGCACTTGGCGACCACGGCGCGCTCGCCGGCGGAGCACAGATAGACCTCGCGGCCCTCGCGCACGCGCAGCGCCGCGACGGTGAGCACGTCCGGCTCGCCGCCCAGCACGCGCGCGGCGGCCGCGCGCGCCCGCTGCGCCCAGCGGCCGCTCATGCCCCGGCCCGGGCCAGCGCGCGCGCCGCCGCGTCGACCAGCGCCGCCGAGTGCTCGACCGGCGCCCCGTAGCGGCCGATCGTGTGCGCCTTGTGCAGGCAGACGATGCCCTCGTAGTAGTCGACGCGGCGCAGGAAGGCGGCGTCCGCGGCCGTCGCGTCGACGTAGGCCTCGACGAACGTCGCCCGCAGCTGGTCGGTGGAGACCGGGTGGCGCAGCTCGTAGCGCCGCGCCTGGGCGAGGTAGTGCCCCACGTCCCACGCCGGGTCGAACTCGCAGCTGAGGTCCCAGTCGATCAGGTGCGTGCGCCCGTCGACGATGATGAAGCTCTCGCGCGACAAATCGCCGTTGACCGGACGCGCGTCCTGCCCGCCGAGCTCGTCGCCGAGCACCCGCGCCGTCTGCGCGAGCTCGACCGGCGAGCGCTCCAGATCGGGCGCGCGGGCGGCCAGGAGGCGCATGCGCCGCTCGAGGTTGTCGAGCACGACACCGAGCTCGACGCGCGGCGCGAGCCGGGCCGCACAGCCGTGCAGCCGGGCAGTCGCGCGCGCCGCCAGCCGCGCGCCCTCGAGGTCGCCGGCCGAGGGATGGCGGCCGGGGAAGCGCTCGGTCACCACCAGGCCGAGCGAGTCGATCACGCCCCACGGGCGCCCGATGTCGACGTCGCGGTCGGCGCCGAGCCCGGCGTCCCACAGCGCCCGGTGGTTGGCGAAGGCCTGCGCGGCGCGCTCGTCGGTATAGCCCTTCGCGATGAGCGCCACCGGGCCGGCCGCCGACCGCGCGTCGACGGTGACGATGAAGCGGTCGCGCCGCAGGACGAGCGGCTGGGCGACGACGCTCGCCGGGTCGATCGGCGGCACGCCCGCGTCGGCGGCCAGCCGGCTCAGCGCGGCGGCCAGCTCGCCGCCGTTCAGCGTCCGGGCATGGCGGCGGCGCAGCCGCTCGACCGCCTCGGCGTCGGGGCCGCGGTGGCGCCAGAGGCTCATGCCAGGGTCTCCAAGAGGAGCGCTGCGGCGCGCTCGCCGTCGACGTCGAGATAGTCGTGCGCCTCGACCGCCGTCGGGCGCTCGATCTCGTCCTCGAGCGCCGCTGCCAGCAGCGCCGGGGTGACCTTGGTGGGCGGCAGGCAGTGGACGAGCCCGCGCGCCGCGAACGCCTCGGCGCGCATCAGCTGCTCGCGCTTGTGTGTCGCGCGCGGCACGACGACCGGCCGGCGACCAAGCATCATCGCCTCGGCAAGCGTGTTGTAGCCGCCCATCGTCGCGACGGCCTGCGACGCCGCCATGGCGGCCACCACGTCGGCCTGGTCGCGCACGACGTGCCCCGCCGGCGCGGCGAGCGCGACGACGCGGGCGCGATCCTCGGGCCGCATGAACGGGCCGGTGACCAGCAGCAGGCGCGCGGGCGAGCGCACGAGCGCGTGCGCCTCGATGGTCGCGACGAGCAGGGCGAGCGCGTCCTCGCCGCCGCCGCCGGTCACGAGCACGAGCGGCCGCCCGTCGAGGCCGAGCTCGGCGCGGAACCGGCCGGCGTCGAGGTCGTCGCGGCGCGCGCAGACGTAGCCGCCGTAGGCCGCCTTGGCGCGCACCGGCGCCGGCACGCCGTAGACGCCGAGGGTGTCGAAGAGGTCGGGATGGCCGTAGATGACGATGCGGTCGAAGCGCTCGCGCAGGGCGTCCGGCACGCCCTGGTTCGCCCACTGCTCGACGGTGCGCTCGGGATCGTCGACGACGTCGCGCATCCCGAAGGCGAACCGGCAGCCGGCGGGCGCCGCGTCGAGCGCCTCGAGCATCTCGCCCCGGAAGCCGAGCGGCTCGTTGTCGATGAGGATCAGGTCCGGGCGGAAGTGCGTCACCGCCTCGCGCAGGAGCACGCGGCGCAGGCGGTGCAGCGCCGAGCTCTCGGCGCGGCGCTCGTCGCCGCTGAGCGTGCCGCGGGCGAGATGCTCGGGCAGCTTGAGCACGTCGAAGCGCTCGCCGGCCGCGATGGTGGGCGCCCACGGCGACTTGGTGGCGAGGAGCACGGCCGCGTCGGGCCGACGGCGCAGCAGCGCCTCGGCGACGATCGCGCAGCGGCGGACGTGGCCGAGCCCGCGGTTGTCCTGCGCGTACATGAAGACCCGGACCGCCATCGATTCAGCCGACGAGCGCCGCGACCGCGCGCGCCGCGCTGGCGGCCGGGTCGAAGGGGGACGGGCGCGAGCGCGGGCGCTCGAGCTGGGCGACGACCGACGCCGCCAGCGCGCCGCCGGTCACCCGGCCGGGCGGGACGAAGGCGGCGAGCCCGTGGGCAGCGAAGACCTCGGCACGCGTCTCCTGCTCGCCCGAGCGCGTCATGCGGGGAACGACGGCGGGGACATGGCCGGCGTGGACGGCCTCGCAGAGCGAGTTGTAGCCGCCGCGGCACACCACCGCGTCGGCCGCGTGGACGAGGCTCGCGACGTCGTAGGCGCGGACGAGTCGGCACGAGTCGCGCGCGTGGGCGGCGAGTGCCGCCACGTCGGCGGCCGGCATGAGCGGGCCGGCGACCAGGATGCTGATGACGTCGGGGCCCAGCCGCGGAGCGGCGTGGGCGAGATAGGCGTCGAAGAGCGGGCGGCCGTCAGCCCCGCTGCCGCCGGTCACGGCGACCAGGGCCGCGCCGGGGGGCACATCGAGGTCGCGCCGGACGGCCTCGGCGTCGCGCTCCGGGCGGCCGCGGAACAGGTACCCGGTCGGCCGGACGTCGACGGCGATCTCGCTCCCCAGGCCGTAGGCCGCCGCGGTGTCGAAGAGCGCGGGGTCGCCGTAGACGAGCACGCCGTCGTAGAGCGCCCGCAGGGTCTCCGCGCTGCCGTCGCGGCGCCACTTCTCGCGCACGTAGCCCGGGCGGCCGCGGATGTCGCGAATCCCGCACAGGACGCGCTCGACCAGCCCGCCCGCGCGCGCCTCGCGCAGCGCGGCGACGAGCTCGCCCTGCAGGCCGCGCGGCTCGTTGTCGACGAGGACCGCGCGCGGGCGCCCCTCGGCGAGCAGCGTCAACAGGAGCCGGCCGCGCAGCCGCGCGAAGCGCGGATCCTCGCGGTCGACGAGCGCGCGCCGCTCGCCGTTGGCGTCGTCGCCGATCGGCACGAACGCCGGCAGCTTGAGCACGTCGCAGCTCGCCGGCAGCGCGAACGCGGCAGCCGAGGCCAGCGAGCGGCTCGCGATCACGACGCGCTCGTCGCCGCCGCGCTCGGCGAGCGCGTTGGCGATGTTCGCGCAGCGCCGGAAGTGGCCCAGCCCGGCGCCGTTCTGCGCGTACATGACGATCAGCGGCGACGTGCTCGGCCCTCTCACGGCACCAGTGTGCCGGAACCGGGTTGCCCGGCGCTGAGGATCCGGGCTTCAGCGCGCGGGCGCGCCCCAGTCGACCGGACCGGCGACCAGGGTGTGCGAGCCGAGCGGCCGGCCGAGGACGCGCTGAGCCTCCCGCGCGGCCTCGAGCAGGCGGTCGAGGTCGACCCCCGTCTCGATGCCCATCTCGTGCAGCATCGAGACGAGGTCCTCGGTGGCGATATTGCCGGTCGCGCCGGCGGGCACCGGGCAGCCGCCGAGCTCGCCGAAGCTCGACTCGAAGCTCTCGCAGCCGCCCTCGAGCGCGGCGAGCACGTTGGCCAGGCCCTGGCCGCGGGTGTTGTGGAAGTGCGCGGTCAGCTCGACGTCGTCCCCGAGCGCCTCGCGGGCGACGGGGAAGAACTCGCGCACCTGGCGCGGGTTGGCCATGCCGGTCGTGTCGCCGAAGCCGATCTCCTGCGCGCCGGCCGCGACGAGCCGGCGGGCGATCGCGAAGACGCGCTCGCGCGGCACGTCGCCCTCGTACGGGCAGCCGAAGCTCACGCTGATCACGCCCTCGCAGCGCAGGCCCGCCTCGCGGGCGCGCGGCAGGACGCGTTCGAGCCCGGTCAGCGACTCCTCGACCGAGCGGTTGACGTTCTTGCGGTTGTGCGTCTCGGAGGCGCTCAGGAAGACGTTGATCTCGTCGAGGCGCTCGCGCAGCTCGAGCGCGTGCTCGA
>VAWY01000274.1 GCA_005888335.1 Actinomycetota bacterium | reverse complement strand
CCGGCGGGCGGCCGGCGCGGGTCCAGAGGTCGGCGACGACCGCGTCGGCGCCGAGGCGGGCGTGCTCGACGACGGGGCCGATCCGCTCGTCAGCCCGAGCGACGAGCATCGCGTGTCCGGCCTCCTCCAGGCTGCGCGGGAAGCCCGCCAGTGCGGCGGTCCCGCCGATCGCGACCAGCTCCGCGCCGGCACGCCGCAGCGCCTGACCGACGGTCGCGGGTCGCCTCGCGTGCGTGACGCGGACCAGGAGCAGGACGTCGGCGCCGTGATCGACGGCAACGACGTCGGGTTCGTGCAGCAGCCGGGCGAGCGCGTCGCCCGTCCGGCCCGCGGGGAACCGGGCGAGGAGGGCGGCGAAGCCGTCGCTGGGCGGCCACCCCATGGACGCCTGGAGCTGCTCCGCGGCATCCGTGTCCGCGGCGACGGCGATCCGGCGCAACCAATCGCGCCGGGTGCTCGCGAGCGCGTCGGCGACGAGCCGGGCCTCGCCCACGATCTCCGCCAGACGGCGAGCGGCACCTACCACCGCTTCCTGCTCGTGCGCGCCGAGCGGACCGGCGCCTTCGAGGACCCACAGGTAGCCGTGGACCCGACCGCCGGTGCGCAGCGGCGCGCAGGTCCTCGCCTGCATGCCGAGCGCCTCGTTGACGGGGACGCGGGTCAGGCCGGCGGCGCGGTCGAGGTCGAGCGTCCGCAACCAGGCCGCGACCTCCGGCGCGGTCTGCCGCTGCAGGATCGACGCGAGCCGGACCGGGTCCGCGGTCGCGTCCTGCGCGCTGTAGGCGAGCAACCGGAACCGATGGTCCTCGACCGACACGGGGCGGCCGATGTCATCAGCGAGCGCGTCGACGATGTCCTGGAGGCTCGGCAGGCGCTCGGTTCTACAGCCTCCGGCGAACGACGCCAACCCGCGATCGACGGGACCATTCTCGTGTTGATAGGCCCCCGGGTACCGGCTTGCATCTGCCGCATGGACTCCGAGGACCCACGCCGATGAGGATCGCCAGCGTCGAGGCAGTCCCGCTTGGGGCGCGCCTGCGCGTACCGTTCCGGTTCGGCACCGTCGTCCGGACCACCTCGGCCAACGTGCTCGTGCGGATCACCAGCGACGACGGCCTCACCGGCTACGGCGAGGCCTGCCCGGTGCCGCAGCTGACGGCCGAGACGCAGGAGTCGGTCGTCGCGCTGGTCGAGCAGCGCGTCGCGCCGGAGCTCGTCGGCGAGGATGCGCGGCGCTGGCGGCCGCTGCTCGGCCGGGTGTCCAGGTGCCTGTTCCAGGCACCCTTCACGCTCGCGGCCATCGACATGGCCCTCCTGGACCTCGTCGGCAAGTCGCTGGGCGTGCCCGTGCACGAGCTGCTCGGCGGGCGCCACCGCGACGCGATCGAGGTCCACGGGTCCGTCGGCTGGGACGCCGACCCCGAGCGAGTGGCGGACACGGCGCAGGAGCAGGCGCCCGAGTTCCGGTGGCTCAGTCGACTGCGAGCTGCGGTTCGGCGGCAACATCTACCTCTGCGATGACCCGGATGAGCTGCCGACGTTGCGCACGCTCGTTGAGGACGCGCACCGGGCCGGCCTCTCGGACGTTCGGCTCCTCGACCGCGACGAGGCACAGGAGGTGCTGCCCCTCGCGACCGGCCCCTTCTCGGCGGCCATGTGGAGCGCGCACGACGGCCAGTGCGATCCGGCGAAGTCGACGCGGGCGTTCGCCGAGCGCGCGAAGGTTCGCGGCGTCACGACCCTGACCGGCACGCTTGCGCGCGCCATCGTCGAGCGCGACGGCGGCGTGCGTGGCGTCCGGACGAGCCGTGGCTACGTCGAGGCCGGCGCCGTCGTCGTGACCGGCGGCGTGTGGACCCCGCACCTGGTCCGCACCGTCGGCGTCGAGGTCCCGATCATGCCGGTCACGCACGGGCAAGCGGAGACGGCGCCGGCCGACCCGCGCTTCGGTCCCACGATCCGGGCCTTCCGATTCGGCTGCCGCCAGCGCCCCGGCGGGCGCATCGTGCTCAGCGCCGGGATCAACGCCCGCGTCGAGCATCGGCTCACCCTCGCCGCCACCCGCAACGTCCGCCTGTGGGCGACGCGGTACACGGGCAGTCGCGGCAACGTCCGGCTGCGATTCGATCCCGCGCTCACGCTGCGCCAGATCCGGGACCGGGCGCGCCTGTCGACCGACCACATCCCCGTCGCCACCGAGCCACCGGCTTCCAACCGCGCGGACGTCGACGCCGCGCTGGCCGCCCTCAAGCGCGCCATGCCCGCCTTCGAAGGGCTGCGCATCGCGAAGTACTGGTCGGGCCTGCTCGACATCTCCCCGGACGGCCTGCCGATCATCGACCACGAGGCCGGCCCCGACGGCCTCGTCTTCGTGACGGGACTGAGCGGCCACGGACTCGCGCTGGGTCCGGTCGTGGGCGAGATCACCGCCGATCTCGCGCTCGACGGGACCACAGCCCGGCCGATCCACCCGTTCCGGCTCGCCCGCTTCCACGAGGGACGGGTGGCGCTTCCGAACAAGATGATCTGAGGAGCGCGACGAGACCATGTCCACCGCCGTCAAGACGACGACCCGCGCGGCCATCTTCCGCGGCCACGACGCGCCGCAGGAGATCGCCGACGTCGAACTGGGTCCCCTCCGTGACGACGACGTCATCGTGCGGATGCGCGCCGTCGGCATCTGCGGCAGCGACCTGCACATGCTCAACGGCGACTGGATCCGCGCGCAGCCGATGGTGCTCGGCCATGAGGGCGCCGGCGTGGTCAGCCACGTCGGGCCCGACGTCACCAACGTCTCGGTCGGCGACCACGTCGCCCTGTGCTGGGCGGCGCCGTGCGGGCGCTGCGTGTCGTGTGCACAGGGCGCACCGCAGCGCTGCGTGCCGGTGCGGGCGGCCATCACCGAGGGAACGCTCACCACTCGACTATCGGTGGCGCCTCGCGCCACCTCGCGCACACACCACCGTGGAGATCGACGCTCGACGCGTCGACGACTTCCGACAGAAGCTCCACGCCCGCGGGCTGTCGCCGCGGTCGGTGAACATGGCGCTCAACCTCCTAGCGCAGGCCCTCGACGACGCCGTCGAGTACGGCCTGCTCGACGCCAACCCGGCGCGCGGGCGCCGCCGGCGGAGGAACGTGGCGAAGACGCGGCGGACGTTCCTTGAGCTCGACCAGGTCGTCGACCTGCTCGACGTCGCGGGCGAGTGGGAGCGCGCGCTGCCGCCGCACCAGCAGTACGGACGCCGTGCGCTGCTCGCGACGCTCTGTCTTGCGGGCCCGCGGATCTCCGAGCTGACGAGCGCGCCTCGCGCACGGCTCGACCTGCACGGTGGTCGGCTGCGCGTCGGCGAGGCGAAGACGACGGCCGGCCTCCGTGACATCGAGCTCACCTTCGCGCTCCAGGCCGAGCTGCGCGAGCACCTCGCGCACATGACGGCGCTCGGCCGCGCGGCGTCGGCGCGCGCGCCGATCTTCCCGACCTACCGCTGCGGCAGCACAGCGCCAGCAACATCCGCAACCGCCTGCTCGCCGAGCGCGTCGCGCGCGAACGCCAAGCGTGAAGCGGAGGGGCGGATGCTGCTGCCCGACAAGGCCACGCCGCACACGCTGCGCCGCACGTTCGCGAGCCTGGCGCTCGCGGCCGGCCGCGACCCCCGCTGGGTCATGGCCCAGCTCGGCCATACCGACGCCCGCCTCACGCTCAACGTCTGCGCGCAGGTGATGCAGCGCCAGCGCGTCGACGAGGCGCTGATCTGGCAACTCATGCGCTTCCCCGACGAGCCCGAGCAGCGGGCGTTTAGCCCAACGAATAGCCCAACGAGCCGCCTCGGCATGTCGTCCGCGTTCCCGGCCCGCAGCCGATGAGACGCAAAAGACCCGCAAATCGCGGGCCTTCGGACGATGGGCGCGGCTGGTTTCGAACCAGCGACCTCTCGCGTGTGAAGCGCGTTCAGGACGGGTCTGAGCCGCCGCCCGAGCAGGGTCGTTTGTGCTGATTTGCAGGCGGTTTGTCGGAGTTCGTCCTCGGCGGCGACGCGGCGCGATTTGTGCCGATTTGCGGCGTTCGGGCACCAGTGCCCAAACGGTCTGGCAGTACGAGGGCGCGAGAGGTCGCTCGTCAGGGGCTTTCGGAGCGGCGCTTGCGCGCGGCGATGCGGCGCAGGCCCTGGTCGAGGGTCAGCAGCTCGGCGCCGCAGGCGAGGGCCGTGGCGAGCGCGAGGGCGTCCGGCAGGCGCAGGGAGCGGTGGCGCGCACGCAGCTGCGCTGCGAGCCGAGCGACGCCGCGGTCGACGGGAACCACCGCGGCGCCGATCGCGTCGAGGAACTCGTCGACGGCGGTGTCGGCGCCACGGTGGAGCGGGCGGACCATGACTTCTGCGTAGACGCTGGCGCCGACGAGGATGTCGTCGCCCGCGGCGAGGCGATCGCCCAGCGCCCGGACCGCGCGGGCGTGCTGGTCGTCGCCAGCATCGAGGAAGGCGATGACGACGTCGGCGTCGAGCGCTACTCGCGCCACTCGCCGCGCAACTCGTCCAGGTGGCCTGGCCGGTAGGTGCCGGCGGGCAGGCTGCCGGCGTAGCGGCTGACCAGGTCTCCGGCGCGCTCGAGCTCGATGCGGCCGCGTCCGGCGGCGCGGATGACCACGTCGTCACCCGCGGCCACGCCTGCCTCGCGCAGCACCGTCACGGGGATGGTCACCTGATGTTTGCGGGACACCCTGCTCATTGCTTTACCAATGTACCAACGAAGTAAAGGATCCCCCCGATCTTCAAGTCTTCGTAGGGGCCAATGGTTCCGCCGCGGTGTTGCCACCAGGTTGGCCGCCCCAGCGCCGGCTCATGCTGACAGCGCTCCTATTCGTCCGTAGGGGCGCTATGGGCTGAACCGGCGGTTGAGGCGCGCGACGGCTTCGCCAGTATGTGCGGGTACGGTCGCTGGTCCCGATGCCCGCCGGGTATGCCCGACATGCGCCGCCACGTCGTCACAAGGCTTCTGGTTCTACTCGGAGCTGTCTGGATCTCCTACAAGATCGGGGCGATCCACGACGGGCCGGATAGGCCATCCCTATAGGGGGCTTGCTGTGATCGTGGGCTCTGCCATCGTTATCGGGATTCAGGTGGTGGCCCGGGAGGCGCTCGAACGTAGACGATCCCGACGGGAGGAATCGGCGGGCGACGAGTGATCTGCTCCGTCGAGTCGGCCGCCTAGCACGCCCTTCCATGCCGAGGGGCGCTCTCGCCGGCGACCGCCGCGGGACGACAGGATTCAGCGTCCCTCCTCGTCCAACCCGGCGCTGCGCGTCATTTCGACTGAGAGCGCCGCTTCTGCCTCATTGCGGCAGCGACGGTGCTCGGGCTCGCGTCGATCGGGAGTTCGCGCGCGCCGACATGGTGCCTATGCACCGGGCTCCACGGGTCCGGCCAACTGGCGCTTCCGTTGGTCGTCCCCGAGCGACAACCTTCGGGGAGCGTTCCGGGACGCCCACATCAGGTGGAAGAGCGGCAGCGGTGTCCCGTAAGGCGATCCCCTAACGGCCACGAGATCCTTGGGTGGCCCGAGCCCGCGCCGATCCGAGGTCGGGTATTCAGCGCCTGGTCTCGTACCTGGTCAGGAGCACGCCGTCGGGAAACGTCCGGG
>VAWY01000273.1 GCA_005888335.1 Actinomycetota bacterium | reverse complement strand
GGCGCGGGCCTGGGCCTGGCGATCGTCGCCGGGATCGTCGACGCCCACGGCGGGCGGGTTGGCGCGCACAACGCGCCCGGCGGCGGCGCGGCGTTCGTCGTGCGCCTGCCGGCGGCGGCGTAGCGGCCGCGCTCTCAGGCGCCTCTCAGGGCTCTCTTAGGGCCACCTTGCACGGCGCACCGAGGATCGTCTCGTGCACCTCTTCTGGATCGCCAGCCGGACCGCGGGCACCGCCGCGCTGCTGTTCTCGAGCGTGTCGATGTCGGTCGGCCTGATGATGGGCGGCCGGCTGCTCAAGCGGCGCGGCCCCGACCTGCGGGTCACCCACGAGGCGCTGTCCCTGGCGACGCTCGTGGCGATCGCCGTGCACGCCGTCGTCCTGCTCGGCGACAGCTTCCTGCACCCGAGCGTCGCCGACATCACGATCCCGTTCGCGAGCTCCTATCGCGAGCCGTGGATGGCGATGGGCATCGTCGGCGGCTGGATGCTCATACTGCTCGGGCTCTCGTACTACGTGCGCGGGCGCATCGGCGTCGAGCGCTGGCGCCGGCTGCATCGCTTCACCGCGCTGGCGTGGCTGCTCGGGGTCGCCCACGCGCTGGGCGAGGGCACGGACGCGGGCACGACGTGGTTCCTCGTCAGCGCCGGCGTCGTCGCCGCGCCCGCCGCGCTGCTCCTCGGCGCGCGGCTGCTCTCAGGCAACGCTCAGCGGCGCCCCAGTGCGCTCTCGGCGCGCGCACCGAAGATCGGTGCATGAGCCCTGTCGTCGACATCGTCGTGCCGGTCCACAACGAGGAGGCCGTGCTCGAGCGCAGCATCCGGCGCCTGCATCGCTTCCTGAGCGACGGGTTTCCCTTCAGCTGGCGGATCGTCGTCGCCGACAACGCGAGCACCGACGCGACGCCGGCGATCGCCGCGGCGCTGGCCGCCGAGCTGCCGCGCGTCGCCGTCCAGCGCCTGGAGCGCAAGGGCCGCGGGCGCGCGCTGCGGGCGGCATGGTCGGCCAGCGGGGCGCCGGTCGTCTGCTACATGGACGTCGATCTGTCGACCGACCTGCGGGCGCTGCTGCCGCTCGTCGCGCCGCTGATCTCCGGGCACAGCGACCTGGCGATCGGCACCCGGCTGGCGCGCGGCGCGCGCGTGGTGCGCGGGCCCAAGCGCGAGCTGATCTCGCGCTGCTACAACCGGCTGCTGCGCACGGCGCTGCGCGCGCGCTTCTCGGACGCGCAGTGCGGCTTCAAGGCGGCGCGCGCGGATGCCCTGGCCTCGCTGCTCGGCGACGTGCGCGACGACGGCTGGTTCTTCGACACCGAGCTGCTCGTCGTCGCCCAGCGCCGCGGGCTGCGCATCCACGAGGTGCCCGTCGACTGGGTCGACGACCCCGACTCGCGCGTGGACATCTTCGCCACCGCGCTGGAGGACCTGCGCGGCGTGGCGCGGCTGCTGGCGGGCACGCGGCCGGCGCGGTTCGTGACCGTCGGCGTCGGCTCCACCGTCGCCTACGCGCTGCTCTTCCTCGCGCTCCACGCGGCGCTGGGCGCCGGCGGCGCCAACGCGGCCGCCCTCGCGCTCACCGCGGTGGCCAACACCGAGGCCAACCGCCGCTTCACCTTCGGTGTGCGCGAACGCGGCGGGCGGCTGCGCCAGCACGGGCTTGGCGCGCTCGTCTACGTGCTCACGCTCGGGCTCACCGGCGGCGCGCTGGCCGTCCTGCACCGCGTCGACGCGCGGCCGCCGCGCGTCGTCGAGGTCGCCGTGCTGATCGCCGCCGGCGTCTGCGCCACGGTCACGCGCTACGTCGCGCTGCGCACGTGGGTCTTCGCCCACCGCCACCGTCCGGGCGCCGTGCGGCGCTCCATCACCGCCGGCGCGCGCGCCGGCTCCTGACCCGTCTGAAAGGACCCTCCATGTCGACCTCGTCGATCACGCTGCCGTTCCGCCTGCCCCGCACCCGTTCGCGGGTGCTCGCCGTCCCGCGCCCGGAGCTTCTTGCGCTGCTCGCGCTCGCCGCCGTGCTCGACCTGTGGGCGCTCGATCGCAACGGCTTCGCCAACGACTACTACAGCGCCGCCGTCCGCTCGATGGCCCACAGCTGGCATGCCTTCCTGTACGGCTCGTTCGACGCGAAGGGGATCATGACCGTCGACAAGCCGCCCTTGAGCCTGTGGGTGCAGGCGCTCTCGGCAAGGGTGTTCGGGTTCTCGTCGTGGAGCCTGCTGGTCCCGCAGGCGCTGATGGGCGTCGCGACGGTCGGGCTGGCCTATGACCTTGTTCGCCGGCGGTTCGGGCGCGGCGCGGGCTTCGCCGCCGGCCTGGCGCTGGCGCTCACGCCGGTCACCGTCGCGATCTCGCGCCACAACAACCCCGACGCGCTGCTCGTCCTGTGCTCGACCGCCGCGGTGTGGTTCCTCGCGCGCGGGCTCGAGGACGGTCGGACCCGCTGGCTCGTGCTGTCGGGCGTGTCCGTGGGGCTGGGCTTCGAGGCGAAGATGGCCGCGGCCCTTCTGGTCGTCCCGGCGATCGTCGCGGCGTGGCTGTGGATCGCACCCCGTGGGCGCTGGGCGGCGGTGCGCCAGCTGGCCGCCGGTGGGGCCGCGATGAGCGTGGTCGGGCTGGCCTGGCCCATGCTGATGTGGCTCACCCCGGCCGCCGACCGCCCGTGGGTGTCGGGCACCAGCGACAACTCGATCTGGTCGCTGATCCTCGGCTACAACGGGTTCGGGCGGCTCCTCGGCCAGGACGGCGGGCCCGGCGGCGGGGCCGGCGGGCCGGGCGGGCCGGGCGGCGGCGGGCCGGGCGGCCTGTTCGGCGGCGACCCGGGCGCGCTGCGCCTGCTCAACCAGGCGCTCGGCGGGCAGGGCGGCTGGCTGCTCGGCTTCGCGGTGGCGGCCGGCGTGCTCCTGGTGGCGCTCACCCGGCTGCGCCGGGCGGACGCGCGCACCGGCTGGCTGATCGCCGTCGGCGGCACGTTCGCCGTCACCGCGGTCGCCTTCAGCAAGGCGCAGGGGATCTTCCACCCGTACTACGTCTCGCTGCTCGCGCCGTTCACGGCCGCGCTCGTCGGCGCGGGCGCGGGCGAGCTCGCGAAGGGCGGGCGGCTGGCGCGGATCGGCGGCCCGCTGGCCATCGCGGGCGGCGCGGTCACCGAGCTCGTGGTGCTCCACGACAACCCGGGCGAGCTCGGCTGGGTGCGCGCGCTCATCCTCGTCGTGGGCGGGGCGGCGGCGGTCGTCCTGGCGACCGGGCTCCCAGTGCGGGCGCGCGCGATCGCCGTCGCCACGGCGCTCGGCGTGCTGGTCCTCGCCCCGGGCGTCTGGGCCTTCCAGACCCTCGGCCATGCGGCCAACGGCACGTTCCCGGCGGGCGGCCCGGCCTTGGCCGGGACGGGTGGGCCGGGTGGCTTCGGCCGCCGCGGCGGGCCGCCGGCGGGCTTCATGCCGGGCGCGAGCGGCGGCGGCGCAGGCAATGCGCCACGCGGCTTCGCCCCGGGCGCGGGTGCCCCGCCCGCCGGCCCGCCGCCCGGCGTCGCCGGCTCGACCGCGCCCCCCTTCGGCAGCGCGGCCGGTGGCGGCCCCCGCTTCGGCCCCGGCGGCCCCGGCGGCGGCCCCTTCGGTGGCGACAGCCAGTCGCTGACCGCGGCGGTGCGGTACGTCAAGGCGCACGGCGGCGGGACGATCGCCGTCTCGAGCCAGACGGGGGCGGCCGGCACGATCATCACGTCGGACGCTGACGTCGCCGGGATCGGCGGGTTCTCCGGCCGCGAGAGCCAGGTGAGCCTGTCGTGGCTCGCCGACGCCGTCGAGGCCGGCCGGATCCGCTGGGTG
>VAWY01000042.1 GCA_005888335.1 Actinomycetota bacterium | reverse complement strand
GCTCGCCCTATCGGCT
This sequence comes from Actinomycetota bacterium, assembly GCA_005888335.1. The sequence goes on along the minus strand of VAWY01000042.1, from coordinate 14,563 downwards.
GAAAAGCTCGTAGCGCGTGTGCCAGTGCGCGCCCAACTCGAAGCGGGCGGCCATCTCGACGTGGCCACGCACGATGGCGGCATCCCCCGCCGTCGGCGAGAAGCCGAAGACGGCACCCCCCTCGTCGAGCTCGACCGTCTCGGCGCGTGCGACGCGGCCGATCCGCTCGGCGGTCTTCGCGTCGAGGGCCTTGACGTCCGCCTTGGGTCGGAGCGTCAGCTCGATCCGGTTGGCCATGGCGTCACCACGCCACGCCGCGTCGATGGCCGCAGCAGGTCGCCGACGGGCCTACTTGCCGGTCGTGCGATGCATCGCCGCGCGCTTGTGTCCCGCGCGTCGCTGTCCCGGACCGCTCCCGCCCCGTGCCGCGGCGTGAACGGCCGGAGGGGTCCGACGCACGAGGAATCGCAGCGCCTGGTCATCGGGACCCGCTTCCGCACGGTCGGTCAGGGCGGTGCGGTGAACAGTGCGCATCACGGGGCCGCGACTGCGATCCATGACCGCCACGATCACCTTTGAGGCACTCGGCACATCGAAGACGATGCCGTCGATCTGCGGGCCCGCGGTGGCGACCTTCACAAGGTCCCCTGCAGCTATGTGCTCCATTGCCGCAGCGTAGTGCGACCGGCCCGCCGCGGAACAAGCCAGGGTTGCGTGCGGCGATCTGTAACGCCGGCGCGCGTCGGGGACTGCGTGCCTACGCGTCCCAGCGCTCCGGCACGAGGACGACCCGAAAGCCGTCCGGATCCTCGAACGTCAGCCCGTGCTCGTCCCAGTACGGGTTCGCGGACGCAACCGGGTCGACGGCGAGGCGCGCCGCGATGGTCTGCACCTCATCATGATCGCCGAGGTACAGCACGAGCAGGGATTCAGGATGGGGCGCCGGAGCGCCGAGCTCACCACCCGTCGTGAGCTCGAGGTGCGCACCGGTGCCCGGCATCCCGAGAAACACGCCGTCGTAGCCGTCGTGGTCACGGAAGCCCCCGAGCTCCGCCAGGCCGATCCCGTCCCGGTAGAACGCGACGACCTCGTCGAGCCGCTCTGTGTGGCGGGCGATGCGCAGGTGCATCGCGGCCATGCTAGGCCGCGGTCCACCGAGATCCTCGCGTCGGCGCGGTGGGTGCCGCGAACGGTCTGGGCCAAGCTCTGCGCATGAACGCCGACCGACTCTTCTGCGACACCGTCCTGGCCGAACGCATCGAGCGGCTCGAGGCCCAGCTCGTCGCCAAAGGCAGCGAAGCCTCCCGCCGTCGTAGGGGAGACACGGTGGGCTTCGTGATGCCGATCGCCGGCGGCGTGGCGAGCTTCGCGGAAGCGGGCTCGCCGATGAACAAGGTGGCGGGCCTCGGGTTCGGCGGCGTGCCGAGCGCGGACTCCCTTGACCAGATGGAGCGGGCCTTGGCCGCCTGCGGCGCCCTCGTGCAGATCGAGCTCGCCCACCTCGCCGACCCGGCCATCGGCAGTGTCCTCACGGAACGGGGCTATCGGCTGGTCGGCGCGCGACGTCGTCGCGGCGGCAATGCGCGATCTCACAGCGGCGGCCGGCATCACCCGCTACATCGCGCTCCACGACGGGGTCATCGCGGGCGGCGCGAGCTTTCGCACGGCAGGGAACATCGCCCAGCTGACCGGCGCGGCAACGGCGCCGGCCCACCGCCGCCGAGGTATCCAGAGCGCGCTGCTGTCCGCCCGGCTCGCCGACGCCGCAGCCGCAGGCTGCGACGTCGCCGTCACGTCGACGAAGTCGAGCACGAGGGCGCCGACATCGACGCCGTCGTCCGCCGAATGGCGGGGGACCGAAGACCGCTAGCGCGACCATGCCACCCGCCGACCAGCGGCGGTCCCCGCCGCGACTCAGCGCTCGGGCAAGATCACGCTGCCGTCGTCGGCCAGCCCGAACCCCGGGTTGTGCGCGACCTCCCACACGTGGCCGTCGAGGTCGCGGAAGGCGCCGGCGTAGCCGCCGTAGAACGTCGGCGACGGCTCGCGGGTGATCCCGGCACCGTTGGCTCGCGCCTCCTCGATGATGCGATCGACCTCCTCGTCGGACGCGACGTTGTGCGCCAGCGCGACGCCGCCCCAGCGCGCGCCGTCGTCGGAGATGCCCATGTCGGCCACGAGCTTGTCGCGGCCCCACAGCACGAGAACGACACCGTTGGCCTGGAAGAACGCGGTGTCCTCGATGTCCATCGCCGCCGACCAGCCGATCGCCTCGTAGAACGCCTTGGCACGCGCATAGTCGGTCACGCCCAGGGTGATGAGCGAGACGCTCTGTTTCATGACCTCGAGGCTAGGGCCCGGCGCGCCGGCGCGTCTTGAATGTTTCGGACGCCGGCGGTCCGGAGACGAGATGGTCGGTCGCGTCAGGACCCGGCGCCCGCCGACAGCTCCGAGTTGACGGCGTCGACGAGCTGCTCCTCCACCCGGCGAGCGTGTCGCTGCTCGCCCCAGTTCGTCGTGAGGAACGACGCCTTGGGGCGACCGCGGACGACGAGGCGCGAGCGGCCACCGTCTTCCTCCACAAGCGCGAGGTTGTGCTGCCCCCAGCTGAAAGTCGTGACGCCGGTCGAAAATCGCGCCGACCGCTCAGCGTCGCCGACCTCTTTGAGATCCATGGTGCGTAGCGCTCGCTTGAGCGCCGCCCACAGCGTGTCGGCGTCGACCTCGTAGCTGCGGCTGAACAATTCCCGCTCCGCCATGCGATTCATGGCGCCGGGAGCCTACCCCTGATCCGACGTCTGGACGAAGCAGCGCCAGCGCTACGAGTCCGCGAGCCGGCGCAGGAGGGAGAGCGCGGCGCGAAGCGTGTCCCGCTCGTCGGCGGTGAACTCCCGCTCGAGGACCTCGGTCAGCCAGCCCTCGCGCCGGGCGCGGGCGGTGTGCAGGCGCTCGAGACCAGCCGGGGTGATTTCGATCAGCGCGCGCCGCCCGTCGTCGGGATCGGGGCGGCGGGAGATCAGCCCGGCGCTCTCCAGCTCGCGCACGATCTGGGCCATCGACTGCGGGCGCATGCGCTCCGCGGCCGCGAGGTCGCTGGCGCCCGCGGAGCCCTCGCGGTCCAGGCGGGCCAGGACGGTGCCCTGCGGCACGGGGAGCGTCCCGGGCTCGGCTCGCAGCCGGCGGACGAGGCGTCCGATCGTCTCGCGCAGCTCGTGAGCGAGGGTGCCGGTGTCGACCACCATGGCCACAAGTCTAGTCTGCTCAACAGGCAGACTGAACAGGCTACCTGTATATTCTCTGTCCATGCCTCGCCCCGGGGACGAGCGGTACAAGTGGATCGCGCTCTCCAACGCGACGCTCGCGGTACTCCTGGCGACGCTCGACGGGTCGATCACGATCATCGCGATGCCCGACATCTTCCGAGGCATCCACCTCGACCCGCTCGTCCCGTCGAACTCGTTCTATCTGCTGTGGATGATCCTCGGCTACCTGGTCGTGACCAGCGTGCTGATCGTCAGCCTCGGCCGGCTCGGCGACATGGTCGGCCGGGTGCGGATCTACAACCTTGGCTTCGTCATCTACACGGTCGCGTCGCTGCTGCTGGCCGTCGACTGGCTCGACGGGCGCGGCGGCGCGACCTACCTGATCGTCTTCCGCATCGTGCAGGGCATCGGCGGGGCGTGCCTGCTGGCCAACGCCGCGGCGATCATCACCGACGCCTTCCCGGCCAACCAGCGCGGCATGGCGCTCGGGCTCAACAACATCGTCGGCGTCAGCGGGTTCTTCATCGGGCTGATCCTGGGAGGCGTGCTCGCCCCGGTCAACTGGCGCCTGGTGTTCCTCATCTCGGTGCCCGTGGGCTTGTTCGGGACGGTGTGGGCGTACCGGCGCCTGCACGAGCTCAGCACGCCGCGGCGCGAGCCGGTGGACTGGCTGGGCAACGTCACGTTCGCGCTCGGGCTGGTGCTGGCGATGGTCGCGGTCACCTACGGGATCCGGCCGGCCGGCGGCGCGCCGACGGGCTGGGGCAGCGCGAGGGTGGTGCTCCTGCTCGCCGGCTCGGTGGTGAGCCTCGCTGTCTTCGTGGCCGTCGAGCGCCGCTCGGCGTACCCGATGTTCCGGCTGTCGCTGTTCCGCATCCGCGCCTTCACGTTCGGAACGCTCTCGACGTTCCTGTCTGCGGTGGCGCGCGGCGGGCTGATGTTCATGCTCGTGATCTGGCTGCAGGGCGTGTGGCTGCCCGAGCACGGCTACGACTTCACCGACACACCAGTGTGGGCCGGCATCTACATGCTGCCGTTGACGATCGGGATGCTTTGCGCGGGCCCGACGTCGGGCTACCTGTCGGACCGGTTCGGCGCCCGGCCGTTCGCGACCGCTGGCATGGTCCTGACGGCGGCCGGGTTCGGGCTCCTGCTGCTCCTTCCGACCAACTTCGCCTACCCGGCGTTCGGGGCGATCCTCGCGCTGATCGGGCTGTCGATGGGGCTGTTCGCCTCCCCGAACCGGGCAGCCGTGATGAACAGCCTCCCGCCCGAGCACCGCGGCGCCGGCGGGGCGATGAACCAGACCTTCCAGAACTCCGCGCAGGTGCTGTCGGTCGGGATCTTCTTCACGCTGATGATCGCCGGGCTCTCGGCGACGCTGCCGCACACGCTCGCCTCGGGCCTGCAGGCCTACGGCGTCCCGCCCGCGACCGCGCACTCGGTCAGCCTCCTCCCGCCGGTGTCGATCCTGTTCGCCGCGTTCCTGGGCTACAACCCCATCCAGCACCTGGTGGGCCCGCACGTCCTCGGCGCGTTGCCCGCGCACAGCCACGCGGTCCTCACCGGCCGCACCTTCTTCCCCACCCTCATCTCGTCGCCGTTCCGCGACGGCTTGCACGCGGCGTTCGCCTTCGCGATGGTGGCCTGCCTGGCCGCCGCGGCGGCCTCGTCGATGCGAGGCGGCCGAGCGCCGGCCCAGATCCTCGTCGCGAAGGAGCAGCATGCGGCTTGAGTGGTACGGGCAGTCGGCCTTCCGGCTCACCGACGGCGAAACGACCGTCTTCATCGACCCGTTCGACGACCTCTCGCCCCTCAGCACGCGCGGCATGCGCTGGGACTGTCCCGCGATCGCCGGCGTGCGCGCCGACCTGCTGCTCGTCACCCACGAGCATCTGGACCACAACGGCATCGGAGCGATCGGCGGTGACCCGGTTGTCCTGCGCTCGACGGCCGGCACGCACGAGTCGCCCGTCGGTCACGTCTTGGGCGCGGATACTCGACCGACCGGGTCGGCCCATCGGCCAGACGCAGCGAGGAGAACCCGGCCTACGCCCCCGTCCGTGCGGCGCAGAGCCGCTCGTGGGCCGACAACCCCGGCGACCCGCCGGCCACCCGTCTCACTGGAGGCCGACGGAGACCCGGAGTAGGCTCACGCGCCGCGTCGGGAAGGAGGCATCAGTGTCCGAGTGGGTGACCGTGGCACGCGTCGACGAGATCGCCGACGGCGAGCTGATGGCGGCAACCGTCGAGGGCGAGGAGATCGTCGTGGCCAACCTGGGCGGCCGGTATCGGGCGCTCGGCGCGACCTGCACCCACGAGGGCGGCCCGCTCTACGAGGGCGAGATCGAAGACGGCGCCGTGATGTGTCCGTGGCACGGGAGCATGTTCGATCTCGAGAGCGGCGCCGCCGTGGCGCCCCCGGCGGAGGACGGAGTCGCCGTCTATGACGTTCGCGTAGAGGCCGACGAGATCCAGGTCCGCGCGCCGGCGGGCCCGTAGGGCGCGCGCGCCTCGCTTGCGGATCTTCGCCAGCGTGGACTGCGGGACCATCGAGACGCGCGGGGGCGAGGTAGTCGATCGCCGCGCGGGTGTCAGGCGACCGCCGGTTCACGGAAGTAGTGGCCCTGGTCGAGGTCGGGGATGAGGTCGGGATGGGTCGGTTGCCATCCGAGGAGCTGGCGGGTCAGCTGGCTCGAGGCTCGGACGTCTATGGCCAGGAACGCGGCGAGCCAGCCGAAGTGCTCGCCGGCGTTCTCGGGAGCGATGGATGTCACGGGCAGGTCGAGGTGCTGTCCGATCGCCTCGGCGATGGTCCGCAGCGGGACGCCCGCTTCGGCGACGGCGTGCAGCACCGATCGCGCCGGGGCGGTCTCGAGCGCGAGGCGGAAGAGGCGCGCGGCGTCGAGCCGGTGCACGGCGGGCCAGTGGTTGTCGCCGTAGCCGAGGTAACCCGAGACGCCCTTGTCGCGGGCGATGGCGACGAGGGTGGCGAGGAAGCCGTGGTCTCCTTGGCCGTGGACGGTCGGCGGGAGCCGCAGGCTGGATGAGCGCACGCCGGACGCGGCGAGGGAGAGCGCCGTCTGCTCCGAGCGGACGCGCTGCCCGGCGGCCGAGCCCGGGTCGGGCGCGTCGTTCTCGGTCGCCACAACGCCGGGCCGGTGGCCGGCCAGCCCGGAGGCGATGATGAGCGGTCGGCCGGAGTTCGCGAGTGCGGCGCCGAACGTCTCGATAGCGCGGCGGTCGGCTTCGGCAGCGGCCGCAAAGCCGCCCGAGAACGCCTCCTCGTGCTTGAACGCGAGGTGGATGACCCCGTCGGCCGCGGAAGCGGCCTCGCGCAGCGCGCCGAGGTCGTCGAGTGTCCCGGGCAACGCGTCGGCACCGGCCGCCGCGAGCGCCGCTGCCGAGGCGTCGGAGCGAGCGAGCCCGGTGACATGGTGGCCGGCGCTGACGAGCTCGGGCACGACGGCGGAGCCGATCCAACCGGTGGCGCCGGTGACGAAGACACGCATGGAAGTCCTCCTGTGAGCGCCCGCCTGGCCGCACGGTCCGCGGGGGAGCAAGCGCGATGACATTTGGTGACATCACCATAGCACGATGATGTCACGCAGTGTCATGACTATGCTCTCGTCCCGTGAGTCGATGGGAGCCGAATGCGCGCGGCCGCCTCGAGCAGGCGGCGCTGGAGCAGTTCGCCGAGCGCGGGTTCGAGCACGCGACGGTGGAGGACATCGCCACCCGCGCAGGGCTGACCAAGCGGACCTTCTTCCGATACTTCTCGGACAAGCGAGAGGTCCTCTTCGGAGGCGGAGACGAGTTCAAGCAACGCTTCGTCGACGCCCTCGCCGGCGCGCCCGCCTCCGCGGCGCCGATCGAAGCGATCGCGATCAGCCTCGAAACCGTCGCCTCCGCCTTTCGCGACCGCCACCAATTCGCCCGCCAGCGCCAGGCCGTCATCGCGGCCAACGCGGAGCTTCAGGAGCGCGAGCTGGTCAAGCTCGCATCGGTGGCCGCCGCGCTCGCCGCCACGCTGCGCGAGCGCGGCGTCGACGAGCCGGACGCAAGCGTGATCGCTGAGACGGCCGTCGCGGTCTTCAGGATCGCGTTCGAACGCTGGGTCGCCGACACCGACGCCGGGAATCTGCCCGAGCTCATCCGCGAGTCGCTGCAAGCGCTGCGAGCCGTAGCCGCGGGCCGCTGATCACCACCCGCGCGCCGCCTGTCGCCCGTGCTCTCGCGCGCCGGCCCAACCGACCAGCGGCGGCTACGAGCGTTTCCCGCAGGTCCGGTACCGGCGCGTCTCGGTCACTCGCCGTCCCTTGCGCGTGCGCGCGACGACGCGGACGGTGGCGCGGCCCTTCGGCAGCCCGCGCAGGTCGACGACCGCGCGCAGCCGCCGGCCGCGCAGCACCCGCACGCGATGACCAATTGACATACACGCGCGCGGAAACGAGCCGCTCGCCGCGCGGCGCGCGCAGCCTGATGCGGAAGTGCCGGCGACTCGCGCAGCTTCGGCTGCTGGAGGAGATCAGGCCCGTCGTCGCCTGCTTCACGGCGGGAGAGTCGGCGGTGCCGACCCACACCGACCGCGGCCCCGGCGCCGTCACCCACGCCTGCTTCGATGTGCTCCAGTACTGGAACGCGCGGCCCGAGGGGCGATCCCCTCCGCCGCCGCGAGCGTCGAACTGGCCGTCGCGACCACGCAGCGCGCCGCTTGACGCGGGCAAGTGGCGAGGGATTCCACTGCTTGGGGGTTGGTAGTTCGTCGCGCGCCGGCCTGCGCGTCGACCGGCCCGGTTCACGGCCGGCCGTCGTTCAGCGCGTCGCCGAGCTGGGCGCGCGAATGGATCGCGAGCTTGCGGTAGGCGTTGCTCAGGTGCGTCTCGACGGTCTTCGTGGTGACGAACAGGGCCTGGGCGATCTCGGGGTTGGAGCATCCCTGCGCGGCCATCGCCGCGATGCGCCGCTCGCTGGCCGTGAGCGCGTGAACGCCGCCGAGCCGCGGGCGCCTCGGACGCGCGCCCGCCGCGCGCAGCTCCTGGCGCGCCCGGTCGGCGAGTGGCCGCGCGCCGCACGCGTCGGCGAGGTCGAGCGCCTGGCGCAGAGGGTCGCGCGCGGCGGCGCGGCGGTTGGCCCGCCGCAAGCCGGCGCCGAGGTCGAGCAGGGCGCGGGCGTGCTCGAGCGGCGCCGGTGAGCGTTCGAGTACCATCGCCGCCTCGGCGAGCAGTTCGAGGCCGCGCGCCCCGCCCTCGACGAGCCCGGCCGCGCGCAGTGCCATCCCGATCGCGCGCGGCGTGCCCCAGGTTTGCGCCTCGCGCAGCATCCGGTCGGCGCGCGCCCGCCCCTCGTCCTGGTCGTCGGTCGCCGCGGCGGGCGCGGCGAGCACCGCCGGCACGAGCGTCGGGTAGGTGTTCCAGCGCGCGCGGCGCCGCGCCAGCCGCGCGAGGTCCTCCCGCGCGGCGTCCAGGTCGCCACGCGCGGCCCGCAAGAGGGCACGCGCATGGACGACATCGTCGAACGTGGCGTCGCGGTCGGCGGTGCGGGTGACCATGCCGCTGCGCTCGAGCAGACGGTGGGCGTCTTCGAGCTCACCGCGATCGATGAGCACCTCGAGCACGTAGCCGAGAATCACCGGGCCCATGACGAACCAGCCCTGGGACAGCGCGAGCTCCGCGCTGCTGCGCGCGTCGGCTTCGGCCTCGGCGAGGTGTCCCTCGCGCGCGAGCAGCCAGCAGCGCCATCCCGCAGCGAACGCGAACTGGGGGGCCGACCCGTGGCGGCGCGCGTCGTCCACCGCCCGGTCGAGCGCGCGGCGGGCCGGCTCGATCCGGTCGGCCAGCAGGAGCACGATGATCGCGAAGAAGAACGGCGTCGACGGACCGTCGTCGAGCAGCCGCCCGCCACCCAGCGCGCGCTCGGCGGCGTTGGCGAGCGTCTCGGCCGGCGTCTCGCACTCGCTCGAGAACGCGTCGAGAGCCGCACGCGTGGCGAGCAGCTTGCGGCTCCCGGACGTCGCGGCTGTCAGCTGGTCGCCGTAGCGGTCGAGGCGGTCCAGCGCCCACGCGCGGCGCGAGCGCTCGAGGGTGGCGCTCGCGATCAGGTCCCCCTCGATGGACTGGGCGAGATCGGGATCGACGGCGGCGGCCTCGTCGACGACGCGCTCGAGCAACGCGAAGCCCTCGTCGTGGCGACCGAGGGTCTGCAGCGCCAGCACCGCCTTCCGGACGCAACCGGCGCGCGCGCGGACGTCGCCGGTGACGCGCAGCCCCGCCTCGAAGTGGTCGGCCGCGGCCGCGGGCTCGCCCGCTGCCAGCTCCGCGGCGGCCAGCTCGAGCACGAACGCAGCGCGCTCGCTCGTGGCCGGCGGCTCGGCGAGCGCGCGCCGCAGGCAGGCCACCGCCGTGGCGGCGGCGCCGCGCGCGAGCGCGCGGAGCGCCGCCTCGCGCAGCGTGGCCACCACCTGGCGATCGCCCGCGGGCTCGGTCGCCAGCAGATGGACGGCGATCGCATCGATCGCGGCGCCCTCGTCAGCCAGCAGCGCCGCGGCTCGCCGGTGAGCGCGGCTGCGCGCGCCCGGGTCCAGGTCGGCGTAGATCGCCGAGCGCAGGACGGGGTGCGCGAAGGCCAGCGGACGCTCGGCCGCGAGGATGTCCGCTTCGACGAGCGTCGCAGCGAACCCGTCCGCGCGCTCGACCGGTAGGCCCGCCAGCGCGGCCGCCCGGCGCAGCGGCGTGCCGTCGCCGAGCACGGCCACAGCGCCGGCCAGCGCGGCCGCGTCGTCGCCGAGGCGCGCGAGGCGCAGCAGGACCGCGCGAGCCACCGTCGGCGGGGCCAGCTGGCGCACGAGCGACACGTGCGCGCCGATCGGGGCGACTTCGTCGGCGGCCACCTCGCGCAAGAGCTCGCGCAGCAGGAACGGGTTGCCGCCGGTTACCTCACGACAGGCGTCGCAGAAGCTCGCATCGGGAGCACCACGCAGCCGATCGGCCACGAGCGCCGCGACCGCGCGATGGCTGAGCGGCGCCGGCCTGAGGACCACGGCGAGCGGGTCGGTGGCCAGCGCGTCGATCGGCTGGCGCTCGACGGTCGGGCCGGCCGTGCGGGCGGTGAGGGCGACGAGCACCGAGAGCTCGTCGAGCCGGGCGGCGAGGAACTGGAAGAAGCGCAGCGAGCCGGCGTCGGCCCAGTGGGCGTCGTCGATCGCGAGCGCGGCGGGCGTCTGCTCGGCGAGGTTCGCGGTCAGCCAGTACAGCGCGTGAAAGAGGCGGAGCGCGGGGTCGCCCGTCGCCTTTCCGGCGGCGGGCTCGGGTGCGCCGCCGCCCAGCAGCGGGGCGGCCAGCGCGGCGGCGCCGTGCAGCAGCGTGGCGCGCCGGGGCGCAGCGGCCGCTGCGACCAGCGGCTCGAAGAGCTGGCGGACGACGCCGAAGGGGAAGTCGCGGTCGAGCTCTGACGCGCGGGCCGCCAAGACGGTCATGTCCCGCTCGCGCGCGCGGTCGCGCGCGGCTTCGAGCAGGCTCGTCTTGCCGATCCCGGGCGGCCCCTCGACCAGGACGAGCCGGCCGCGCCCCGCACACGCGTCCGTGACGAGGCGATCGAGCTGCTCGAGCTCGCGGTCGCGTTCGAGCAGCTCCACTGTGCCGGCGTGGTGCATCACCTCACCGTTTACCGCGCACGGGCGGTTCCTTGCGCCACAGCGGAAAACTTCGGGGTGGCGGCTCAGGGTGCTCCCCGTTGTGGGGCACCTGAGACCGTGTGAGCCTCGCCTGCATGCGCACGCCGGGTGAGCCGCGCCGGCTCGAGCTCGAGGTCCAGTTCGAGACGCAGCCGATCAAGGGCCGCGTCTACGACCGCGAGACCGACGGTCGCCGGGGCCGCGCGTTTTCGGGCTGGCTCGGGCTGATGTCCGCCATCGAGGCAGCGCGCGGCGCCCGGCCGGCGCGCCAGCAGAAAGGAGACCCGCGATGAGCGCAGGAGGACGACGACGGACCTGGATCGCCGCGACGATCGCGGCTGCGGCGCTGGGCATGGGGGACGCGTCGGCCGGCGCGAAGAACACGGTCAACAGCTTCGAAGGCTCGTGCTCGTTGCAGGGGACCGTGAGGTTCTCGCCACCCGCGACCAACGCCCAGCAATCGCTCAGCGTCGTCTACGACGCGACCGGCGCATGCAGCGGCACGCTGAACGGCAGGACCATCTCGAACGCGCCGGTCACCGTGCACGACTCCGTGCGCCAGGTCGACGGTTCTTGCATGCGCGCCGACACGACCAAGCCCGGGCGCGGCTCGATCACCTTCGCCGACGGCACGACGATTCGCTTCAGCTTCGAGTTCCACTTCGTGGCCGCCGCCGGGACGCTCAGCTACAACGGGCAGCAGTCGGGGACGGCCCACGGCACCGGCAGCTTCGCCACGCCTCGAACGCCTCCCGACATCGCGCAGCAGTGCGCCGGCGCCGGCGTCTCCGAGACGCCGCTCGACATCTCGCTGGTCACCGACAGCCCGCTCGTCAGCAAGAGCGCCGGGAGCTGACGCCCAAGCAGCGATCACGGTCAGCGGCTTGGGGACCTTCATCGACCCTCGCACGAGCTTCGCGACGGAGCAGTCCGTGCGCGTCGCGACTTGCTGCGGCTTGACGCGCGCACCGGGTAGATAGCGGGCATGGTGAGGGTGTTCGAAAGGCTCAGGCGGATCGTCAGCAAAGAGCGATGGCGCGCGGGCAGTCGGGACCGCCGACCGCGGCGTCGCGATCCCTCACACGTCGGCCGCTCGAGCATCAAGGAAATCGAAGAGGCAGCGCCAGAGCGCGCAGGAGAGCTTGCCGGTCACGCCGTCGAGCGAGTCGACACGTGATCCACCGGACGGGGCCTCGCACGGCGATGTCCCCGCGCGGGCCCGGGCGACATGTCCAAACGTAGAATCCGCCACGGGCAATGCTCGCACGACCGCCGACGAGGTATGCGCGCAGCGGCGATGCGAGCATCGCCTTTCAGGTCATGGGCGAGGGGCCGCCCGACGTCGTCCTGATCGGGGGGCCGGCATCACACCTCGACCTTCAGTGGGAGGAGCCCGACACACGCCGTGGCCGCCAGCGCATCGCATCCTTCGCACGGCTCATCATCTTCGACCGTCGCGGTACCGGACTCTCCGATCCGGTGGACCGCCCGGCCACACTCGAGCAGCAGATGGACGACCTCGACGCCGTTCTCGACGCCGCAGGAACCGAGCGCGTGGCGATCATCGGCGCCCTCGAGGCAGGTCTTTCCGCGATGTACGCGGCAAGCCATCCCCACCGAGTGTCGGCACTGGTGCTCGCGAACGTTGCGGTGGCTGGTGGGGTCGTCTTCGACGACGATCGCCGCCAACTGATTCTCGACCTGATCGAGAACCATTGGGGTGAGGGGCGGTTTCTCCAGCTCTTCGCGCCGAGTCGCGCCGGCGACCAGCACTTCGTCGACTGGTGGACGCGGTTCGAACGCTCGTCGGTCAGCCCCTCGATGGCGCGCAAGACCGTCGAGCTCAACGCCGGCTCCGATCTGAGTGGCGTGTTGCCCACGATCCAGGTGCCGACGCTCGTTCTGCACCGGCGCGACAACCCGCTGATCCCCGTCGACGCGGGGCGCGAGGCGGCGGCGCTGATCCCCGGCGCGCGGTTCGTGGAGGCGTCCGGAACCGACCTCTACGACTTCCCCGGAGCCGACGACCCAGAGACCGACCTGATCGAGGAGTTCCTGACCGGCCGTCGACCCCAACGCGGCCCCGAGCGCGTGTTGGCGACGGTGCTCTTCACCGACATCGTCGAGTCAACCGGTCACGCCGCCAGGCTCGGCGACCGCGCCTGGCGGGAGCTGCTCGACCGCCACAACGCCCTCGTGCGCGACCGGCTCGGCCGCTTCCGAGGCCGGGAAGTGAAGACCGTCGGCGACGGGTTTGTCGCGACGTTCGATGGACCGGCGCGCGCGGTCCGCTGCGCGCACGAGATCGTCGAGGGCGTCGACGAGCTCGGCCTCGCCGTCCGTTGCGGGCTGCACACCGGCGAGTGCGAGCTTCTCGGCGGGGACGTCGGCGGTATCGCTGTCCACATCGGCGCGCGGGTCTGCGCGCTGGCACGCGGCGGCGAAGTGCTCGTCTCGAGCACGGTCAAGGACCTCGTCGTCGGATCAGAGCTGCGCTTCGAGGATCGCAGCGTGCACCAGCTGCGCGGCGTGCCGGGCGAATGGCGGCTCTACGCGCTGCGGAGCGGCTGACCCTCCCTACCCGGCGCCTCCTCTCCGTCCCTGACGGCGCACTCTCGTTGTCGCGTCAGCCGAATCGGCATGCCTCCCGGCTCGCCTGTCTCGACCGACCCCCGCACCGCCGCCCACGCCACACTGCCATGGCGATGGGCGTCGACGTCCTCGAGCAGGGCCGTGAAGGGCGCCCCCGCGGCATGCGCCTCGCCGAACGCGGCTGCGCCTGACCACCACTCGCCGGCGTCAGTACCGATCGCGAGCGCACCTTCATGGCCCGCCAGCGAAGCGCGAATCGCCTCGGAGTCAGCCGCCCGCTTCGCAGCCAGCCAGTCGCGCACGACTTGCTCAACCTCAGGAGATCGTTCGGGCATCGCGCCAGCCTACGCCGAGGCCCAGGCGGAGCCGGCGAGCTCGCTGAGCTTTGACCATGACGGCGAGGCGTGGAACCATCACCGCATGCGGTTGTCGGTTGTGACCGCTCTCGTCTGCGCCGTGCTGCTCTTCGGGGCCGAGACGCTCGCCAGCGGTCCGGTCTATGGAGTCCAGAGCTGCACCAAGCCGCGGATCCGCCCGACGCTCATCATCCTCACCTGCGGCGATGCCGGCTCGATCATGCAGGACATCGAGTGGCGGCGCTGGGGCGGCTCCATCGCGGTGGGCACAGGAGAATATTCCGAGAAGACCTGCGTGCCCGACTGCGCCACCGGCGGTCGTCGCTTCCACCACGCGACCGTGTGGCTCGGGGACATCGGCCGGTGCTCGGGGCAGGGCTCCAAGCGGTTCTACCGGCAGGCAAAGGTCAGCGGCGTGCGGTTCTCGTTCACGCGCCAGTGCCCCGTCTGATCCGGAACGTCTTCAAAAACTCGTTCCCGTAGGGCCGGACGTCGTACGACGTACGCCAGACGTACGCGACGGCCGAGGCGACGCGCGCTCGTCGCTCGCCGTGCGGCCCTTCGTCGGAGCGCCCCGGAGGGGTCGAGCGAACCGGGTGACACCATAGGGCGTTGTGCACACCGTCCGTCCGCCGACATCAAGCGCACGCATGCAGCGGTCGGTCGCTGCGTGTCTGGCCTCGATCCTCGAGATCGACGTCGTTGAGGTGCCTGTGCCGGATGCGCAGCATCCAGAGCCG
>VAWY01000041.1 GCA_005888335.1 Actinomycetota bacterium | reverse complement strand
CCGTGGGAGCGCGTCGTCCTCGACGAGGCCCAGAACATCAAGTCGATCGAGGCGAAGCAGACGCGCGCGATTCGCACCCTTCAGGCGCGCCACCGCATCGCGCTGACCGGAACCCCCGTGGAGAACCGGCTCAGCGAGCTGCACTCGATCATGGACTTCCTCAATCCCGGTCTGCTGGGGTCGGCAACGGGCTTCCGGGAGCGCTTTGCCCACCCGATCGAGCGCTACCGCGACGGCGTTGCCACCCGCCGCCTGCGGCAGGCCACCGGGCCCTTCATCCTGCGCCGGCTCAAGACGGACGAGGACATCATCAGCGACCTGCCCGAGAAGATCGAGATGCGCGTCGACTGTCACCTGTCGCGCGAGCAGGCGACGCTGTACCAAGCCGTGGTCGACGAGATGCTCGAGAAGGCCGCTCGCGCCGAGGGCATCGAGCGCGCGGGAGTCATCCTCGCCTCCCTCGTCAAGCTCAAGCAGGTCTGCAACCACCCTGCTCACCTGCTCCGGGATCGTTCCCGGCTCGATGGCCGCTCGGGGAAGCTCTCGCGGCTGGAGGAGATCGTCGAGGAGGCGCTGGGGCAGGGTGATCGGGCGCTCTGCTTTACGCAGTTCGCCGAGTTCGGCCACGACCTGCGCGCGCACTTGCAAGAGCGCACCGGCCGCGAGGTGCTCTTCCTGCACGGCGGCACGCCGAAGGCCGCGCGCGACGAGATGGTCGCCCGCTTCCAGGCCGACGACGGGCCGTCGCTGTTCGTGCTGTCGCTCAAGGCCGGCGGCACGGGACTCAACCTCACGGCGGCCAACCACGTCATCCACTTCGACCGCTGGTGGAACCCGGCGGTCGAGGACCAGGCGACCGATCGTGCGTTCCGGATCGGCCAGCGCAAGAACGTCCAGGTGCGCAAGCTGACGTGCGTGGGCACGCTCGAGGAGCGCATCGACGAGTTGATCGCCTCCAAGCGCGAGCTCGCCGAGAGCATCGTCGGCAGCGGCGAGGCGTGGTTGACCGAGCTCGACACCGCCCAGCTGCGCAAGCTCGTCGCGCTCTCCAGCGACGCGGTGGCCGCCTGATGAGCGCCGCGGAGCTCGAGCCCGTGCGTCCGCTGCCGGCGGTCGGTGGCCTGCCGGCGGGCGAGCACGGACAGACGTGGTGGTCGCGACGCTTCCTCGAGCTGCTGGAAGCCTTCGGCGTGGGCTCGCGGTTGGAACGCGGGCGCAGCTACGCGTGCGGCGGCCAGGTCACCGAGCTCGAGGTCGAGCCCGGCATCGTGCTCGCCAAGGTGCAGGGCACCCGCTACACGCCCTACCGCGTGCGAATCCGCGCGAAGCTCCTGTCCGAGCACCAATGGCGGCGCGCGGAGCGCGCGATGGCGGCCCAGGCCATGCCACTGGCCCAGCTGCTTGCCGGCACCATGCCGCCAGACATCGAGGACGTGCTCTCCCATTGCAAGCTGACGCTGTTTCCCGCCTCATACGCCGATCTGAAGGCGAGCTGCGACTGCCCCGACACTGAGGATCCCTGCAAGCACATCGCCGCGGTGTACTACCTGCTCGCCGAGCGCTTCGACGCCGATCCGTTCCTGATCTTCACCTGGCGCGGCCGCACGCAGGACGAGCTGCTCGACGGTCTGCGAGCGCGGCGCGGCCGCTCGGGCACCAAGTCGTCCCGGTCGTCCCCGTCCGCCGCAGCCCCGGGCACCGACGCGACGCGGTCCTTCTGGCACAGCGGTCCTGAGCTCGCCGATCTGCGCATCAGCCCGCTCGCCGGCGAAGCGCCGGACGCTCTCTTGCGCCGCCTCGGGTCCGCACCGATCGAGGCCGCAGGACGCAACGTGCCGGATGCGCTGGCGGGTCTGTACACCAAGCTCGCCGAAGCCGCAGAGCGGCGAGCGCTCGCGGAACAGTGCCGGTCGAGCTGACAGAGGAGGCGGTTCTTCGATCTGCGTGCGCCGCAAGGCCACTCCGGGAGATCTCGTGAGCCGTTGTACGCCCGACGGTCGATGCCTAGCTCCGGAAAGGGTTGTCGACGCGCACTCCGTTGTAGTCCTGGCCGTCGCTCAGATCCTCGGAGATCACGACGTCACAGCCTAGGGCGCGGGCCACTTCGATGATTGCGGCGTCCCAATAGGAGATGAGGAAGCGCTGGCGCGCGGCCAGGTCGGCGAGCATCACACCGCTGGTGGTCTCCTGAACGGGGAAGCGGAGGAACGATTCGACCAGCCCGACGGCCTGCTTGTGGGTGAGTGGGTCGGGGCGGCTCTCACGAGTCGCCTGGACGTAGAACTCTTGCAGGACCTGGACCGAGAGCCCGACGTCCCCGGTCGCGAGGATCGCGGTGGCTCGCTCTGCCTTGCCCGACTCCTCGGGATCTCGCGAGATCGCGTAGAGCAGGACGTTCGTGTCAACGAGCCGCACGTTCGTGGATCTCGTCGCGGTCGAGGCGGTCGCGGGCGCGGAACCGAGTGATTTCGCCCTGGATCTCGCGCTGTTGGGCCTCGAGTCGCGAGAACTCGGCCGTTCGGTCAGAGAGCGAGCGCAGGTAGTCGCCGACAAGCGCGCTGACTGAGCTGCCGCGCTCGGCCGCGCGAATCCGCGCCTCGCGGTAGACGTCGTCGGGGATGGAGACCGTGATGTTCTTCACTGTGCCAGGTATCACAGTCTCACAGTTTCTGTGAAACGCGGTTCGGGCTTCGTTTGCGGCAGGCTTGATCAGATGCCGGGGATTTCATTCCCCCTCACATTCCCCCGGCTCGCAGGCTCCAGCTGTCATCGGCGATTGCGGCCGCTTCGGCCCGGTCTCGAAAACCGTTGTGCGGGTAACCCCTGCACCGAGGGTTCGAATCCCTCCCCCTCCGCTGAGGCCCGCGTTTGCGGGCCTTTTGCTTTCGCGGCGTAACCGTTCATCCGCCGGCTCCCAGGTCGAGCACCTCGGCGAAGCCTTCGACCAGGCAGCGCGCGAAGAGCTCGGGGTCGGTGAAGGCGGCGGGGTCGAGGTTGGCGCCGATGCAGCAGGTGCCGTTGTGCGAGACCAGCGCGATCATCGCAGCGCATCCGGGCAGCGGGCCGAAGGGGTACATGCGGGTGATGCGGGCGCCGGCCATGTAGACGGGGTAGGCGATGCCGGGAACGTTGGAGGCCTGCAGGTCGTTGCCGGTGGTGAGCTGGCCGCTGAGGCGCGAGAGCAGGGGGGCCGGGAGGCGTCCGAGAGCGGGCGCGATCAGCGCGAGCGCGTCGAGGGCGGGCTCGTGGCGCGCGGTGAGCACGAGCTCGCGTACGCGGCGGATCCGGCGACGCGGATCGCGTTCGCCGACCGGCGCGGCCAGGCGCACCCCCGCGAACTGGTTGCCGCCCATCGGGTGCTCGTCGGCGCGCAGCGAGATCGGGATGGCGATCGGCATGGCCGCGATCTGGACGCCGAAGGCGTCGTGGTAGCGCGCGAGGGCGCCGAGCAGGGCGGTCACGAACGCGTCGTTGACCGAGGCGCCGACCGCCTTCGCCGCGGCGCGCAGGTCGGCGAGCGGGACCTCGAGCGCCTCGAAGCGCCAGCGCAGGCTCCGCGAGGCCAGCAGCGGAGACGGCGGGGCCGGAGGCGCTCCGGCGACGCGCTGGAACGAGCGGGCGTAGGAGATCGCGTCGGCCGCCAGGCGGTCGGGGCGCCGCAGCGTGTGGCCGGCGAGGCGCAGGCCACCGGCGGCGAGGCGGGTCGCCTGTCCCGGCAGCCCGCGCACGCCGCCCGCGAGGTTGTCCAGCAGCACGTCCCGGCGGCCCGCCGCCTCGGGGGATGGGGCCGGTGGTTGCGGCTTGTCCGGCGTCGGCGCGCGGCGGCGTGAGTGCAGCATGGAGAGCAGCTGGATGCCGCCGAGCCCGTCGGTCGCACTGTGGTGCATCTTGAGGACGTAGCCGGCGCGGCCGCCCTCCAGCCCCTCGACGAGCACCGCCTCCCACGGCGGCCGGTCGCGGTCGAACGGCGCCGAGGCGACCTCCTGGGCGACGTCGAGGAGCTGGCGCATCGTGCCGGGTGCGGGCAGGCGCTCGCGGCGCAGGTGGCGGGCGAGGTCGAAGTCGGGATCGACGGCCCAGACCGGCGGGCCGAGCCCGAGCGCCGGCTCGACGACCCGCGCCCGGAAGCGCGGAACCATGCGCGTGCCCCAGTCGTGCGCGTCGCGCAGCCGCCGCCAGTCGGGCGCGCGGTCGAGGATCTCCAGCGCGATGATCGTCGAGCGCAGGCGAGGGTCGGCCTCCGCCCGCCACATCAACGCCTCGAGCGCGTTCATCTCGCGCTCGGCGCCCCACGCGCCCGGCTGGATGTCGGTCGCCGCCATCATCGCACCGCCCTCAGGCGAGCCGCCGGGGACCCGGGCCAGCGCGCGAGCGTGTCGAGGTACAACCGGCGCACCTCCGCGACGCGGTCGTCGAGCTCGGCGACCGTCCAGTCCGAGACGTCGATCGGCGGGTGCGCGCAGACGTCGACGGTTGTCGGGCGGACGGTCCTCGATCCGCGCCACATCGCCGCGCCGGCGTTGCGGATGACGATCGGCACGATGGGCACCTCGGCCTGCATCGCCACGTGGAAGGCGCCCTTCTTGAAGCGTCCCAGCCGCGGGGTGTTCGAGCGCGTCCCCTCGGGCGCGATGACCAGCGAGACGCCCTCGCGCAGCTTCTGGACGGCGGGCTCGAGCGCCTGCTTGGCCTGGGCGGTGTCGCCGCGGTCGACGAAGGCCACGCCGCCGAGCGCGAACAGCTGGCCCCAGACCGGCGTCCGGCGCAGCTCGGCCTTGGCGACGCCGGTGAAGCCGCCGTGCAGCAGCTTGCACATCAGCGGCATGTCCAGCTGTGACTGGTGGTTGAAGATGAACACCGCCGGCCGGGCGGACCACAGGTGCTCGGCGCCCTGCAGGCGGACGTCGACGCCGGCCAGCGCCAGGCCGAGGTCGCCGGTCAGCGCGGCGGCCACGTCGATTGCCTGGCGGCGCGAGCGGTTGACCAGCCCGACGGCCACCCCGGCACCGATGCCGGCGAACATCCCGCCGTAGAGCGCCGCCGTCCGCGCCATCGTCAACAGCCCGGGCCGCGCGCGCGAGGGGAACGTCCGGGCGGGCCAGCCGCGCTCGGCGGCGACGCGCGCGAGCTTGCCCTCCGGGTTGACGGGTCGCGGATGGCCGACGGCCTCTAGGAACGGGAGGTCTTCGTCGCCGTTGGAGTAGGCGTAGGAGCGCGCGAGGTCGACACCGTGCTCGGCCGCGAAGGCCCGGACCGCCTCCGCCTTGCCCGAGCCCCACAAGAGCGGCCCGCCTGCGCGGCCGGTGAGGATCCCGTCCTCGCTCTCCAGCGGCGAGGTCAGCACGTGCTCGATGTCCAGCTCGCGCGCCAGCGGTCCGGCCTGGAACCGCGTGGCGGACGAGGCCAGCACGACGGTGTGGCCCATGAGCCGGTGCGCCTGCACCAGCGACCATGCCTCCGGGTAGATCGACCCGGCGATCTCCTGCACGAAGAGCCGCTCGCCGAGCTCTTCCATCTCGTCCTCCGAGCGCCCGGCGAAAGCCTGCAGCGCCACGGCCATGAAGCGCTCGAAGGCGTCGTCACCGGTCACCCCGCGCAGCCCGAGCAGCAGCGTCCGCGCCGCCTCGGTCGGCCCGATGTCCAGCCGGCGGAAGCGGTCGCGATAGAAGGCGCCCGCCGAGAAGCCGTGGATCAGCGTCCCGTCGAAGTCGAAGAACGCGCCGATCTCCGGACCCGCGGGCCCGCGCAGGATCGGGCCGGTCAGCGCGTCATGCATCGCCGCGCGCCTCTCGCGAGCGCTCGTCGAGCTCGGCGATCGTCGTCGTGTGCTCGACCGCGCCCCGGACCTCGGCGAGGAACTCGCGGCGACGCTCGGCGACCTCCTCGCGGCCCGGGTCGACGAGGTCGCGGTGCCGTGCCAGTCGCAGCGCGGTCGCGAACAGCTCACGTGACACCGACTCGGGCGAGTGCAGCCGGCGCTGGAGCAGCCACTGCCCGCCGACGGCCCGGCACTCGTCGAGGAAGCGCGGTTCCTCGATCGGCTCGCGCGGGTCGCGCGCCGCGAGGCGATCGGCGACGACGAGGTAGCCCTCCAGGAAGGGACGCAGGACGCGGTGGGCGAGCAGGAAACCCGTGTCCTCGAGCATGGCCTGCGCCTGCTCAGGCGACCCGGTCCGCGCCCGCCACCCCGGATCGAGCAGCCCGGTCTCGGCCTCGAGCTGGTCGGAGAAGACGCGCTTGTCGGCGAAGAAGAACTCGTGCACGAGCAGCTCGCGCAGGCGCAGCGCCTCGTGCCACGCGTCGTCGAGGGGGTCGGCGGAGTCGCACTCGGCCGCGTGCAGCGTCGCGAGCTCGACGATCGCGCGGTTGACGAACCAGTGGATCGCGCTGTTGCGATAGAAGGCGGCGACGTGGTGGCGATCGGGCTGGATCGTGAAGACCGGCTCGGTGCCGTCCGCGTACGCGGTCACCACGCCCGCCCCGGCGAGCCGGTCGAGCGTCGCGCGCACCGCCGGGTCGCGGCGCAGCGGCGCGACGCCGCCGGACACCGGCAGCGCGCGCGCGTCGACGTAGTCGAGCAGTGGAGCGAGCAGCGCCTGGACCTCCGGCAACGTCAGCGCGCGCCCCTCGACGCCGAGCAGGGCAAGCGCGACCAGCGACGTCGGCACGATCGCCGTCACGCGGTTGATCCCGTCGCAGACCTCGAAGGCGACCTTCTGCATCGTCCGCGTGCGCGGCGCCCCGGCGGCGCGCCCCGCGTCCAGGCGCTCGGCCAGGGAAAGCGCCTCGCCGAAGCGCACGTCGACCGTCCCGATGGCGCGCTGCTGGGCCCGCGCGTAGCCCGCCAGCCACCCCAGTCCCTCGGCCTGCTTCTTGGCGCCGCGCTCCTCGGCCGCCATCAGCCCCACCTCGGCGAGCTGGTCGTAGGTGATCGCCACCGGCACGAGGTAGACGTCGTCCGTCCGGCGCGCCTCGACGGCGTCGATGAGGTAGCGCAGCAGCCCATAGCGCGGCGCACGCAGCTTGCCCGTGCGCGAGCGGCCGCCCTCGATGTACCACTCGAGGTTGAAGCGCTTGGCGGCCAGGTAGCCGAAGTACTCGCGGATGGCGAGCTTGTAGACCTCGTCGTCGCGAAACGAGCGGCGGATGAAGATCATCCCCGACCGGCGAGCCAGCGGCCCGAGCGGCCAGAAGCTCATGTTGGCGCCGCCCAGCGTGTGGTTGGGCGGAAAGCCGCGTTCGTCGAGGACCTGCCCGAGGACGAGGGGATCGGCGTAGGACCGGTGCGACGGCAAGAACACCAGCGCGTGGTGGCGGTTGAGCTCGCGCAGGGCCTCCAGGCCGGCGTCGTCCACGCGCACGTTCCATGCGCGCTTGTGCAGCGGCCCCATCACCGTGCGGTAGACGTCGATGACCAGCCGGCTCTGGACGGCCGCGAGCTCCTGCAGGCCGCCGGCCGCCTCGGCGAGGACGGCGTCGGCGGGACGACCGAGGCGGTCGGCCAGCTCGCCGACGCGCTCGCGGAAGCCCGCCGAGGCGGTGAGCTGCTCGGCGACCAGCCGCGGGACCTTGTAGCGATCGCCGATCACCTGGCGCTCGGCGCGCTCGACGGCGAGCGTCGCCTGTCGCGCGACGAACGCGCCGAAGCCGTCCGGGCCGCCGCCAACCTCGTCGCGGAAGCGGGCGCGCAGATCGCTCAGCGTCGCCGGCTCACCCGCGGTCACACGCGCGCGATCGGGGTCGCGGCGCGCGATCCGCGCCTGCAGCGGGGCCCACGGCCGGTGCGGGTTGGTCAGCGCCAGCAGGTCGGCCGTGTGCACGCGGCGATCGCCGTCGCGCTCGCGCGGCAGCCACGTGACGCGCACCGGCTCCACCGACGGGTCGTCGCCGCGCTCCAGCCGGGCCGCGAGCGCGGGGTCGTCGCAGTCGATCAGCTCGGCGCCGGGACGCTCGGCGCGCGCCCACCCGGCGATCAGCTCCCGCTCGGTCGGCGTGCGCGCGTCGGCGAGCACGACGACCGGGCCCGCAGCCCCGGCGCCGCCACTCGTCGGCCGGCTGGCCGTCTCCGCTCGCGCCATCACGATCGCTCGCAGTCGGATCGGTCCAACCGTACACCCGCGGGCGTCGACAGCACGAGGACAGCACGGCGGCGGCGTCGGGCTCGGGCGGCCACGGTTCGCTGGAACGCTTCGGCGAGCCTCGCCACCTTCGCCACTGTCCCGGAAGTCATGCGGCCTCCCGGCTGATTGCTCGGTCGGAGCGCCCGTAGAGGGACCACTGCCCGTCGGCGTCGATCTTCGCCCGCTCTCCCTGGCGCCAGACGCCCGGATACGTGCTCCAGTAGGTCTGCCGGTAGCGGTTCGGGTCGCGCCACAGCCCGCGCGTCATCGCCGGCCACGGCCGGCGGCACACCAGCTCGCCGATCGTCCCGCGGACCGGGGCACCGGCGGCGTCGAGGACGTCCACGTCCATGCCGAGGCTGATCCCGCCCAGCGAGCAGGGGCTGATCGGCTCGACCGGATAGGGCGACAGCAGGCACGTCCCGACCTCGATGGCGCTAGCGAAGGTGATGATCGGCGCGCGGCGGCCGGTCGCCCGCATCAGCCACTCCCAGGCCTGCGCGTCCCACGTCTCGCCCGTGGCGCCGAGGACGCGCAGCGAGCTCAGATCGTGGCCGTCGGTCCACTGGTCCCCGGCGGCGCGCAGTGCCCGCACGAGGGTCGGGCTCGCGCCGAGCATCGTGATTCGGTGGCGGGCCACCAGCGCCCACAGCCGATCGGGCTGCGGGTGGTCGGGATCGCCCTCGTAAAGCACCATGGTCGCGCCGTTGGCATGCGCGCCGACCATCAGCCAGGCGCCCATGATCGAGCCCATGTCGGTGATCCACAGCGCGCAGTCCCCGGCTCGCAGGTCGGTCTGGTAGGCGGCCTCGCTGGCGACCTTGACGAGGAAGCCGCCGTGCACGTGCACGGCCGCCGCGGGCCTGGCGGTCGTGCCCGGCCGGTAAGCGAGCATCAGCACGTCTTCGGCGCCGGTCGCGGCCGCCCCGCAGCGGCTCGGCTCCTCGGCGGTGTAGTCGTCCCAGACTGCGTCGCGCCCGGCGCACAGCGGCGCGTCGAGGCCGAGCCGGTCGGCGACGACGACGCGCCGCACGGCCGGAGCGTGCGAGAGCGCGTCGTCGAGCACGGGCTTGAGCGCCTTGCGGCGCCCCCGCCGCCATGTCCCGTCGGCGCAGATCACCGCGCGGGCGTCGCTGTCGACCAGCCGCGCGGCGATCGCGTCGGGCGCCAGGCCCGAGAAGAGCGGGATCCAGACCGCGCCGATGCTCGCGATCGCGTACGCGGCCACCACGGCCTCGGGGATCATCGGCATGAACACGCCGATCGCATCCCCGGGCCCGAATCCATCGCCGGCGAGCGCCCGGGCCAGCGCGTCGACCTCGACGCCGAGCTCGCCGAAGGTCAGCGTCCGCACCGTGCCATCCTCGGATTCGGCGACGACCGCGAGACAGTCGGCCGTCTGCGGATCGTCGCGCCAGCGATCCACGCACGCGTGCGCCACGTTGACCTGCCCGCCGGCGAACCAGCGCGCCCAGGGCGCGCCCGCGCGCTCGTCGACGACGCGTTCGTAAGGCACCGAGAACGGAATGCCGAGGTCGTCGACGACCGCGTCCCAGTACCAGCTGGTGTCCTCGACGCTGCGTCGCCGCAGCTCCGCGAGCCCGGCGATGCCGTGGCGGCGCATGAGCCGCGCGACGTTCGTCGCCGCGACGCGCTCCGGGTCCGGGACCCACGTGCCGTTCACGGCGTCAGGCATGCGAGCACCGTCCCACGGGTCGGGCCCCGCGCCGAGGGGCACGCGGGACAACGCCGAGCGAGCGCGCTGTGCACCGAGCACAACGCGCTCGCTTCAGTCGTCGGGCGGCGTGGACAGGACGCGCGATCCGAGCCAATGCGCGAGCAGCAGCGCGGCCTCGAGCTCCTGGCGCTCGCGATCCAGAGGGCGCGCGAGGATCTCCTCGGCGCGGGCCAGGCGGTGGGCGATCGTGTTGCGGTGCACGTGCAGCACATGGGCGGCGACCTTGTGGCTGCCTCCCGCGCGGAACACCTCGAACACGGTCCGGCGCAGCGTGTCGTGGGCCGAATCGTCGCGGGCCAGGTCCCCCAATTGGTCGGCGACGAAGCGCCGCGCCGATTCCACGTCGGCCGCCAGCAGCCCGACCAGCGCCACGTCGCCGTAGGCCACGCACAGCGGCTCGCGCGCGCTCGCCAGCGCGACCGCGCGAGCGTGCTCGGCCTCGCGCCGGCTGCGGCGGAAGCCATCGATCCCGGTGCGGGCGGTTCCGATCGCCGCCCGCGCGCCCGGCGTCGCCTCGCGCAGCGCGTCCTCGAGCGCGACCCGGTCGACCCGCGTGGCCTCCGCCACCGCGATCCAGGCACCCACAGAGCCCGCATGCTCGGACACGACCAGCGGCCGCCCGGCGCCCAGGGCGCCGGCCAGCGCGCGCGCGGCGTCCTCGGCGCCCGTCTCCGCCGCGACACCGTCGCGCCGCCGCTGCGTCCAGCACAGCACGGCCACATGCCGCCCGCTGAGCCGGTAGCCGAGCGTCGCCTCCGCCGCCGCGATGTCTACCGGCTCGCCGGCCAAGAGCGCCCGCACCACGCCCTCGCGCCGCGCGAGCGCCCCGCGCACCATCGCTTCCCGCTCGGCCTCGTACTCGGCGGCGACGCGCACGCAGACCGCGTCGATGTAACGAAAAAGCAACAGCCCCGCCTGCTCGATGAGCGCCGCGGCACAGGCGGGATCGTCGGTCTCCTCGCGGGCAAGCTGCGACACGCGCTCGAACAGCCACTCCTGACCGAACCTGTACAAGCGCAGGATGTCGTCCAGGCCGATCCCCGCCCGCGCCAGCCGCCGCGCGTGCACCAGCGCCATCAGCGGCGCCTCCCAGCGCTCGGCCGGCATGTCGTGCTCGACCGCCTCGGCGAACGCCACGACGTTCGCGCGCACCGCCGCCAGCGCGATGTCGCGCGCCTCGCCCGTCGACTCCAGCCCGCGATACCGCTCGACGACGTGCGCGACCCCCGCCGGACCCGCCGCGTCCACCTCGCGACCGAGCCCCCGGGCGAGCTCCCGCAGCCGCTCGAGCTGGGCGGCGTCGGTCGTCATCGGCCGATCGTAGTCACGCGATGTGCTCGATGCACAGGGTGGCGCCTTGACGTTGTGGTGCGTGCCGCCGCTCGCTTCGGGCGTGCACCGCGATGCTCTCACGCATGAACTTCTTCGATCCCGAGATGCTCGACGGCCAGGTGGCGCTCGTCACCGGCGGCGGCAGTGGGCTGGGCCGCGCAACGGCGCTCCAGCTCGCCGCCTGCGGCGCCACAGTCGTCGTGTGCGGTCGTCGGCGAGAGCCCCTCGACGAGACGGTGGCCCTGCTGCCCTCCGGCCGTGGCGAGGCCGTGGCGTGCGACATCCGCGACGACGACCAGGTCGCCGAGCTGGTCGACGGCGTGCTCGAGCGCCACGGTCGCGTCGACGTGCTCGTCAACAACGCCGGCGGCCAGTTCCTGTGCCCGGCCGAAGACATCACGCCGAAGGGGTTTCGGACGGTGATGCGCCTCAACGTCGAGGGCACGTGGCTGGTGACGCACGCGGTCGCGACGAAGGCGATGATCCCCTCAGGGCGCGGAGGGCGGATCGTCAGCGTGACCATCTCGCCCGCTCACGGCCTGCCCGGCATGGCGCACTCGTCCGCCGCACGAGCCGCGGTCGACTCGCTCACGCGCGTGCTCTCGGTCGAGTGGGCCCGCTTCGGGATCCGCCTGAACACGATCGCCGCCGGCCAGTTCGCCAGCGACACGTTCATGACGAAGTACCCGGACGCGGTGGTCGAGGCCGCCGCCGGCCTGGTCCCCGTCCAGCGCCTCGGGCGGCCGGACGAGCTCGCGGCGCTGGTCGCCTACCTCGCCTCGCCCGTCGCGGACTTCATGACCGGCGCCGTGGTCGCGCTCGATGGCGCGCGCGACAACTGGGTGGGCGCATGGCCGCCGGCCTGGGGCGCCGATGAGAGCGGCAAGCCGCTGGCTGAGCAGCGCCGCTCATAAGCGGCGCTGATCGCGATGTCAGACAAGGGAGAGAGAAACACGATGGAAGCGACGATCCAGGGCCAGGCGGCCGGTGCCGCAATCGAGGCGGCGACGATCGCGGACGCGCTGCGCCGAACGGCCACTGCAAACCCCGACGGCGTGGCAGTCCGGACGCTCGACGGCTCCGTCAGCCTCACGTGGTCGCAGGTCTTCGCGCGCAGCGAGGCGATCGCCCGCGGGCTGGCGGGGCTCGGCGTCCAGCGCGGCGACACGGTCGCGCTGCTGCTGGCCAACCGCCCCGAGTTCCACATCTGCGACCTAGGGGCGGTGCTGCTCGGAGCCGCGCCGTTCTCGATCTACAACACCTCCGCGCCCGAGCAGATCGAGTTCGTCGTCTCGGACTCCGGGGCGCGCGTCGCGGTCACCGAGCAGGCACTCCTGCCCAACCTCCTGCGCGCGCGCGAGCACCTTCCCGACCTCGAGCACGTGATCGTGATCGACGGCGACACGCCGGCCGGGTGTATCGCGCTGTCCGACGTGGAGGGCGCCAACGCGGACTTCGACGTGCGGGCCAGCGCCGCCGCCGTCGAGCCCGAGGACCTGGTCACCCTCATCTACACCTCCGGCACGACCGGGCCGCCCAAGGGCGTCGAGGTCACGCACCGCAACCTGCTGGCGATGATCCGCGCGGTGCGGGAGCTCATCCCAATGCAGCCCGGGATGCGCGTGATCTCGTGGCTGCCCGCCGCCCACATCGCCGAGCGCGGCGCCCACCACTACCTCCCGATCCTCTGCGCCGCGACGGTCACCTGCTGTCCGGACGCCCGCCAGATCGCGGCGTACCTGCCGCAGGTGCGCCCGAACTGGTTCTTTGCAGTCCCGCGGATCTGGGAGAAGCTCAAGGCGGGGCTCGAGACGACGCTCGCCGGCCAGCCCGAGGAGCAGCGCAAGCCGCAGGAGGACGCCCTCGCCGCGGCGATCGAGAAGCAGCGCCTCGAGCAGCGCGGCCAGCCGGTCCCGGAGCGGCTGGCGGCCCTGGTCGCCGAGGCCGACGAGCGGCACTTCGCCGCGCTGCGCAAGGCGCTCGGGCTCGACGAGGTGATCGCCGTCAACGTCGGCGCCGCCCCCACGCCGGTGGAGGTGCTCGAGTTCTTCCACGCCATCGGGCTCGAGCTCGCCGAGCTCTGGGGGATGTCGGAGAGCTGCGGCGTGTCGACCCTCAACCCGCCCGGCAAGGTCCGGGTCGGTACCGTCGGCCCGCCGCTTCCGGGCGTCGAGATCAGGCTGGCCGACGACGGCGAGCTGCTGATCCGCGGCGCCACCGTCATGAAGGGGTACCGCAACCAGCCCGCCAAGACGGCCGAGGCCATCGACGCCGACGGCTGGCTGCACACCGGCGACATCGGCGATCTCGACGACGGCTATGTGAAGATCGTCGACCGCAAGAAGGAGCTGATCATCAACGCGGCGGGCAAGAACATGTCGCCCGCCAACATCGAGTCCGCGATCAAGACCGCCACGCCGCTGATCGGCCAGGCAGTCGCGATCGGCGACCGCCGGCCCTACAACACGGCGCTGATCGTCCTCGACGTCGACTTCGCGCCGCAGTGGGCCCGCCAGCGAGGGATCGAGGACACCTCGCTCGCCTCGCTCGCCGGCGACGAGCGCGTGCGCGCGGCGCTCCAGGAGGGCATCGACGAGGCCAACGCCAAGCTCTCACGCGTCGAGCAGATCAAGCGCTTCCACGTCGTCGCCGGTGACTGGCCGCCGGACGGCGACGAGCTGACCGCGACGATGAAGCTCAAGCGCAAGGCGATCGCCGAGAAGTACCGCTCCGAGATCGAAGCGATGTACGCCGGTTGAGGCGATCGCGACGACCCAAGCACTGCAGCTCGGCGACTGAAGCGCAGCGACCGCATTCAGCAACCCCGCGTGCAGCGGACGGGCTGGCCGGGGTAGGTTAGGCGGGTGCGGGCGGCCGTCTTCGACTCCGCCAGTCGCCGCCTCGAGGTCGAAGAGGTGCCCGATCCCGAGCCGGGCCTGGGCGAGGTGCGTGTGCGCGTTCAGGCGTGCGGGATCTGCCTGTCCGACGTCCACCTGATCGACGGCACGCTGCCGTCGCCGCTGGAGCGTGTGACGCCGGGTCACGAGCCCGCGGGTGTCGTCGAGCGGGTCGGGGAGGCCGTTCCCGAGCACTGGACGCCCGGCACGCGTGTCCTCATGGCGGCGGGCAAGCAGTGTGGCAAGTGCCCGAACTGCGTGCGGGGCTATGCGCCGGGCAGCTGCCTGGCGACGCTCGTGATGGGGTGCGCCTTCGACGGCGTTTGGGCCGAGTACGTGGTCGTTCCGTGGCAGGCGCTGACGGCCGTGCCCGATCACGTCCCGATCGAGCTGGCGGCGATTCTTGCCGACGCCGTCTCGACTCCCTACGCCGGTCTGACCGACCGAGCCGGGCTGCGCCAGGGCGAGTCGGTCGGGCTCTGGGGGATCGGCGGACTGGGGGTCCACGCGGTGATGGTCGCCCGGATGGTCGGGGCCTCGCCGATCATCGCGCTGGACCCGAGCACGGCGGCGCGGCAGCGCGCGCTGGACCGCGGCGCGGACCACGCGCTCGACCCCCGGGAGGAGGGGGTCGTGGAGCAGGTGTGGGAG
>VAWY01000261.1 GCA_005888335.1 Actinomycetota bacterium | reverse complement strand
GCCAGCGTCGGCTGCGCGCCCTTGAAGACGTCATAGCGGCGAGCCGCCCGGCCGCGCGCATAGGCGGCTTTGGCGAGCGTCCGCAGCCGCGCGTCGTCGCCGGCGCGGCGATGGTCGAGCGCGGCTGCCGCGACGTAGCGGATCCGCGGCCGGCCGCTCGCCTTCAGGCGGTCCTGCCACTCCTGCTCGTCGCCCGCGGTGCTGCTCCACGCCGCGAACGGCCCGAGGCGCTCGAAGGCGCCCCGCCGGATCGCCATGTTCGCGCCCCAGGCGTGCGCGGCGTCGACGTCGTCCGGACCGAGGTCGAGGAACGTGACCGGCGGGCCCTCGCGCCCGCACATGCGAAACGCGTGGTCCTCGAAGCGCGCGAAGACCGGGCCGGTGAAGACGTCGACGTCGGGGTTCGCGCGCGCCGCGCGCAGGAGCGCCTCGAGCCACCCGGGCCGCACCTCGACGTCGTCGTCGACGAAGACCACGAGCTCGCCGGTTGATTGCTGCACCGCCGTGTTGCGCGCCGCGTTGAGCCCGAGCGGGCGCTCGTGTGACACGGTCCGCACGCCGCGCTCGTGCGCGACCCCCTCGCTCGCCGGATCTGGGCCGTCGAGGACGACGAGCACCTCCGCGCCCGCGGTGCGCGCCTGCGCCAGCACCGAGTCGAGCGCGACGGCGAGGTACGGCGCGCGGTCGCGGGTGGGGACGACGATCGAGGCGCTCGGCATCGCGATCGCCGAGTGTAGAAATGACCCTGCACCTAGGCGGCTCGCGTGAGCAGGTGCACGCGAGCGATGAGCTCCTTCAGGGTCGCGTCACGGACCGTGCCACGACGGTCCGCCAGGCGCTCCCGGCTGACCGTCCGGACCTGGTAGGGCTGGGCGTACGAGACGTCGGTGAGCCCTCCTTCGGGCGGGTCGATCCGAAGGTCGAGCGCCGTCCGGTTGGTCCGAGCGAGAGGGACGACGATGGCGAGTTCGCTGGGGCCCTTGCCGAGCTGGTCGACGGAGATGACCGCGCACGGTCTCCGTCCGGCCTGCTCATGGCCTTCGACAGGACCGAGCTGGCAGTCCCAGACGTCGCCTTGCCCGGCGTCGGGGACGCTCAAGCGTCAGCGCCGACGTCGGCGCTGGTCGCGTCCCACACAGCCGTTTCGGCCTTGAACTCTGCCCAGGCGGACTCGTCACCACGCAGCCGCTGAAAGTCGGCGTTCATGGCCTTCAGCAGGCGCTCCTGTTCCTCCCGCTCGACCAGTCGTTCGAGCAGGTCGGGCGCGGAGATCTGGTCTTCCTGCGCCAACCGATTGGTCGTCGCTGCCATGGCGCACAGTGTAGACGAAAATGTATGCGTCTCAGTGCGTGCGGCGCTCGCTCGCCGCGCGGCACAGCGCGATCGCCACCACGATCAGCAGCAACCACACCACAATTGCGAGCACAACGACGACCACCGCGCGACTCTAGGGCCCGCTTCTCGTGACATCAAGCACAAGTTCCCGCGATCTCCTCTGCGTACTTTGCGCACCCCGTGATCCTGTTCCTCCACAACCGCTACCGGACGACCGGCGGCGAGGAGCGCGTCGTCGACGACCTGCTCTGGCTCGTGCGCGAGCAACTGGGGGAGGAGGCCGAGCTGCTGCAGCGCGACTCCGCCGTGCTCGGCCGCGCCCGCGCGGCGGCGGCGCTCCTCGGCGGCGGGCTGCGGCCCGACGACGTCGCTGCCGCGGTCCGGCGCACGCGCGCCCGCGTCGTCCACGCGCACAACCTGCTGCCGTCGCTGGGCTGGCGCGCGCTGGCCGCCGCGCGCGAAACGGGCGCGCGCGTCGTCGTGCACCTGCACAACTACCGGCTCGTCTGCGCGGTCGGCACGTGCTTCACGCGCGGGGAGGACTGCACGCGCTGCCACGGGCGCAACACCGCGCCGGGCGTGCGCCTGAACTGCCGCGGCACGGGGGCCGAGGCCGTCGTCTACGGCGCGGCGCTGGCCGCCTGGCAGCGGCGGATCACCGGGCACGCGGACGCGATCGTCGTCCCGAGCCGCTTCGCCCTCGAGCGGCTGCAGCAGCTCGGCGCCCCGCTCACCGCGCCCGTCCACGTCGTCGCGCACCCGGTGCGCGAGATCGCCGCCGAGCCGCGCTTCACCCCCGGCGGCCCGGCGCTCGTCGCCTCGCGCCTCGCGCCCGAGAAGGGGGTCGACGTGGCGATCGAGGCGTGCCGCCGCGCGGGCGTGCCGCTCGTCGTCGCGGGTGACGGGCCGGAGCGCCCCGGTTTGGAGGCCCGCGCGGCCGGCGCCGACGTGCGCTTCGTCGGCTCGGTCGGCCCGACTGAGCTCGCCGAGCTACGCGCGCGCGCCCGCGTCGCCCTCGTCCCCACGCGCGCCGCCGAGACCTTCGGCCTCGCCGCCGCGGAGGCCATGGCCGCCGGCGTCCCGGTCCTGGCCAGCCGCGCCGGCGCGCTCGGCGAGCTGCTCGGCGACGACCGCCTCGTCCCGCCCGGCGACGCGAGCGCGCTGGCCGCTGCGCTCGGCCGGAGCGACGACGACGCGCGCGCCGCCGCCGAGGCCGCCCTCGACGCGGTGCGCGAGCGCTGCGCCCCGCCGGCCGTCGCGGAGCGCCTCAATACGGTGTACCGAGATGCCGGCCTGGTCTGAGCCCCTCGCCTTCCGCCCGCTGCTCGTTCCTCGCGTCTGGGGCGGCGAGCGCCTCCGCGACCGGTTCGGCAAGCCCGTCCCCGAGGGCGCGGCGATCGGCGAGAGCTGGGAGGTCGTCGACCGCGCGGACGCCCAGAGCGTGCTCGACGAGCGCCACGACCTGCACGAGCTGTGGCGCAACCATCGCCGCGAGGTCTTCGGCGACATCCAGGCCGCGGCGCCCGGCGAGGCGGCGATCGTCGGCGTCCTGCACGGCGACGTGGCGTGCGGCGCACGGAGCTTCGCCGAGGGTGAGTTCTTCCTCTGCCCCGCGGCGGCCGCGCTGGAGCTGAGCGCGCCGGAGTCCGCCGAAGTCCTGCTGGTCAGGCTGCCCGACCCCGCGGGATCGCCGCGACCTTGAGCCCGCCGCCCTCGCCCCCATCAGGCCCTGAAGCGCTTCAGGCCCGGAACCACTGCCTCGATCCGGTCGAAGTCTGTGTCGTCACTCCAGAGCCTCGCTTCGGCGGCGCGGGCAGCAACGGCGATCTCGACGTCGGTCAGCGGCACAGTCTGGCCACGTTCCCGCAGCTTGGCCGCGGCCTCTCCGACCTCGCGCCACTGCTCGCGCCCGAGGTCGGCCCACGGAAGGCCGGTCAGCAGGGTCCAGAGCTCTGCCCGGTGCGCGGCTGGCGTGCCGACCAGGAGCTCGGCGGCGACGGGCCCGCACATGCGGATCTGTTCGCTGGCCAGCAGCCCGTCGAGTGCTCCGCCCGACCCCTTGGTGCCGGTGCGCAGGTAGGACACCCAGACCGAGCTGTCCGCGACGACGGTCACGTGTGCCGGTCCGCGGCGCGAAGGTCGCCGGAGACGTCCGCGATCTCGAACGTGCCGGCGAGCTCCCTGAGCCGCTCGGCCGCGCTGCGAGTCAGGTACTGGCGGATGGCGAGCTCGATCGCCTCGGTCTTCGAGAGCTCCGGATGACGCGCCTTGAGCGCCTCGATGATGTCGTCGCTGAGGTCGAGTGTGGTCCTCATCTGCCAGATCATATGCCAGACAGCCGGCGCCAATGCTCGCTCGGTCCGACAAGCGAAAGCGTGCGCACCAGGCATGCGGATGCGACGCGACTTCGGTGATGGTCGCCCGCCGGACGTCCACCATCTGGCCAAGCGGGACAAGATTTCTTCCCGCGGGTCGAGCGCAGGCCGAGACAACCGGCGATCATGCTCGACCGGTTCCCCTCACTGCGCGCCCTCGTCCTCGTCCTCTTCGCGGTCGGCCCGCTCGTCGCGGCGACGATCGATGCGACCGCCACGCCCACGTACGCCGCGCGCGACGCCTCCTACGACGACACGACCTCCGGCGCCGTCGCCCACCCCGAGACCCTCTTCGCGGTCGGCACGCAGACCATGCAGACCGCCCAGCAGATGGCGCGCGCCCACTGGGGCGTCGACCCCTGCGGCGGGCAGGTGCAGGTCCTCTGGTCGCTCCTCTCGCCCGAGATCAACGCCCAGTCGAGCTGGACGAACCCGACCTCGGCCTACGACAACCCGACCCAGAACGGCGACTGCAAGGTCACCTTCAACCCCAGTGCCTCGTTCGACTGGTCGAAGTTCTGCACCGTGATGATCCACGAGTACGGTCACCTCGCGGGCAAGCCCCACTCGCCCGACCAGAACGACGTCATGGCGGCCTACTACAACAAGCCGGTCGCCGAGTGCGGCACGCAGCAGCCCGGCACCGCGCCGGCCGCCGCGCCCGCGCCGAAGCCCGCCGCGCAGGGCCCGGCTCGCGCCGCCTCGGTGCGCAAGACGACGACCGTGCGCAAGCGCGTCAAGCGCGCGAAGCGGGTGCGCTTCAGCGAGCGCCGCCGCGCGCACGCCCGGCGCTGAGCGCTGGTCACATCCCGCGCGGCGACCGTCGGAAGGAAGCCAGCCCGCCGTCTTCGCACGTCGACCCTGTTCGTCAGGTGACGTCCAGAGCGGCAGAGCGTCCAGCGCGCGGCCGCCGCGCTCAGGCAGCGACCGGCGCGGCCGATGACCGGGACGTGGATCCCGAGTTCCCCGAGATCGACGCGGTCGCCCTCGAGTCGGCGCTGCTCGAGGCGGCGCCGCACCCCGCGCGCTCCCGCGCCATGCACCGCTGGACGCTGCTGCGCGAACTGCTCGGCGCCGCCGACCTCGCCGCCGGCCTGATCACCGGCGTGGTCGCCGCGGGGCTGCTCGGCCTCGGCGGCGTGGGCAACCTGACCTTCGCGGCGCTGACCGCCGCCACCTGGCTGGTCCTGTGCTTCGGCTCGGGCCTGTCGGCGCGCGCCGACCTGCGGACGTGGGCCAGCGGCGTGCCCGACGCTGCGCGCCTGCTGACCACCGCCGTCGTCATGTCGTGGCTGCTGGTCGGCCTCGCCGCGCTCGGCGGCGCCGGCTTCCGCCCCGCTGCCGCGCTGGCCGCCGCCGGCCTGGCCGTGGGCACCGGCCTGCTGCGCTCGGCCGTGCGGACGTTCGTGCACCGCCTCGCGCCGCTGCGCCAGCGCACGCTCATCGTCGGCTCCGGCCACGTCGCCGCCCAGCTCGCCGACGCGCTGCGCCGCCACCGCGAGGTCGGCCTCGACGCGCTCGGCATCGTCGACGACGAGTTCTACGAGGTCGACGGCCTCGACCTGCCCTGGCTCGGGCGCATGGAGGACCTCCCGCGCCTGCTGCGCGACCTCGCCGTCGACCGCGTCATCTTCGCCTTCTCGCGCACCGGGCACGACCAGCTGCTCGGCGGCCTGCGCGTCTGCCGCGACGCCGGCGTCGCGATCGACGTCGTCCCGAGGCTGTTCGAGTTCCTCGACGGCGCCCAGTCGCTCGACGGCGTCGGCGGCCTGCCGCTTCTGTCGATCGGCGTGCCCCAGCTGGGCCGCGCGTCGCAGGCGGCCAAGCGCGCACTCGACGTCGCGATCGCCGGCGCGGCGCTCGTCGTCCTGGCGCCGGTGTTCGCGGTCATCGCGGCGGCGATCAGGCTCACGTCGCCCGGGCCCGTGTTCTTCAAGCAGCCGCGCGCCGGCCGCGGCGGACATGCGTTCCGCGTCTGGAAGTTCCGCTCGATGTACGCCGACGCCGAGGCCCGCAAGGCCGAGCTCGTCG
>VAWY01000108.1 GCA_005888335.1 Actinomycetota bacterium | reverse complement strand
AGCGAATGGCGGCGCCGATACCACGGCTTCTGCTTCCGCGTGCCGGCGCGAGCGCCGGTCCTCACGCGAAGCAGCGCTATTGGGTCGGGTCTGGCGGCGGCGACGGACGTGGCTCGTCAGCTCTGACCGCGGCTCACTCGACGGACTCTCGTGCGTTCTCGACGAGATTGACGTCCAAGATCGACCCATATCCTCGGCGCGATGCACCTCGCCGCATCCGCGGCGGCGTCCGCCAAGCCGCGCCGGAATCGTCGAGCCGCGGCGTGCGCGGCCGGCGTGCTCGTCGACGGTCGGCGCGCGGCGTTTCTCAGACCACGCTGACGCTGTCGCCCTTGCGGATCGTGCCCGTCGCCACGGCGACCCCGGAGGGCCTTGAGGATCCGGGGATCGCGCGGAAGGTCCTTCTGCGCGAGGCTCGGCATGACGCAGCGGGGATCCGGCAGGGCGACGCTGATCCGCACGTCGTCGCCGAGCGCGACCGTCCGACCGACCCACTCGTTCTCGGCGAACCCCGCTTGGGCGGTTTCGACGATCACGTTCATGCGGAACCGCCGCGCGTCGAAGCGGCTCTCGGGCTCGAGCTCGCCCAGGTGGTCGAGGGTCGAGGTCGTCAGGACGCTGAGCGGGAAGAGGTCGAAGAACGAGCCTTCGGGCACCGCCGACGGGAGGCCCCGGTCGTTGAAGAACGCCGCGCCGAGCCGCGCCTCGACGACCTCGTCGCGGTGCCCCTCGGGGTCGTAGTCCTCCTCGTCGGGGTGGTACTGATCGATCGTGTAGCCGTTCTGGGCGGCGCGGGCCAGCTCCACCTCGCGTCCGAAGAAGCGCGACAGGACGGCGTCGACGTCCGGCGCGTCGCTCAGCACCGAGGCACCGTCGGCGAGCTCGATCCGCGCCGCAGGAGGCTCCTCGCCGGCTCGCGGTTCCTCGACGAAGGCGGCGCGGCACTCGAGCAGGTTCGGCCACTGCTTGGGGTGCTTCGCGCTCGCGACCTTGCCGGTCTGTCTATCGACGATCGCGTACGCGCGGTCACCGGCGATCCCGCCCTCGCCCAGCTCGGCCGCGTCGAGCTCCTCACCGAGCATCGACTTGACGGGGAAGCGCCACAGCGCCCCGATCGTGCCGACCGGCTCGCTCGAGTTCATCCTTGGCCTCCTGTCCGTCGTCTCGACCTGACGCTATCCGCGGAGAGCGGCACGGTGTAGGCCAGGTTCTCCCCCGGGCCGGGCGTCGGCGCAGCGGCAGATGCGCTGTTGCAGCTCTGCTCGGCCGACGAAG
The DNA here is from genome assembly GCA_005888335.1 of Actinomycetota bacterium. The sequence goes on along the minus strand of VAWY01000108.1, from coordinate 14,014 downwards.
GTCCGCGCTCAGCGCCGGCTGTCGCGCGAAGCAGCCGCGCCGACCGTCGTCCCGCAGTGAAGGATCAGAGACGGGATCGTTGGCCCCCGCCGCCGCCAAGGTCCCCTCGCGCTGGCGTTACGGGGCTGCCGCGAACAGCCGCCATTCGTCGGAGATTCCCTTGAGAGGCTTCGTGCCGCGGTCCTCGAAGCGAATCCCCGATCCGGCGACGAGATCTTTGACTGTGCTGGAGACGAGCACTTCCCCGGTGCCGGCGAGGGCTCCGACGCGCGCCGCGATGTGGACCGCGATCCCGCCGACATCGTCCTCCATCAACTCAACCTCGCCGGAGTGCAGGCCGACGCGGACCTCCAAGCCGATCGAGCGGGCGGCCTCCGCGATCGCGCGCCCGCATCGGATCGCCCGCGCTGGGCCGTCGAAGGTCGCGAGGCAGCCGTCGCCCAGCGTTTTCACCTCGCGTCCGCGGAATCGCATCAGCTCGCGTCGCACCCCTGCCTGATGCGCGGCGAGCAGCTCGCGCCAGCGCGCATCGCCGAGCTCGGCCGCTCGCTCCGTCGAGCCGACGATGTCCGTGAACATCACCGTGGCGAGCACGCGGTCGGCCTCGGGCACCGAGCGCGCGCCGGTGAGGAACTCCTCGATCTCACCGAGCACGGCTTCCGAGTCGCCGGCCCAGGGCAGATGGTCGATCCCCGCAACCTCCACGTACCGGGCGCCTGGGATCTGCGCGGCGAGCGCCATGCCGGCGCGTCGATTGACGACCCGGTCGCCGCGCCGGTGCAGGACGAGCGTCGGAACGTGGATCGTGGGCAGGATCGCTCGCACATCGATGTCCAGAAACATCTCGAAGATCTTCTGGACCATCGCCGGGCTCGCCGCGGAACGCTCAATACGGGCGGCGAACTCCACCGCCTGGGGATCGCCCGCGAAGCTCGGAGAGAAGATCTCGACCAGTCCCTCTGCCTGTTGTCCCCAGTACGGGACGATGAACTCGGCGGCGGACTCGCGAAGCGCCTCCGCGGGCGAGGCCCAGGGGTAGTCGGGCGCCTCGGTGGTGCGCGCCATGGCGCCGTGGAGCACCAGAGCGGTCACGCGACCGGGGTGCGTGGCCGCGAACAGGATGCTCATCGGCCCGCCCTCAGAGATCCCGAACAGGGCCGCCTGCTCGGACCGAGCGGCGTCCATGACCGCCCGGACGTCGTCGATCCGCTGCTCGAGGGTCGGCACCTCGGTGACGGGGTCGGACAACCCGGTGCCGCGCTTATCGAAGACGATCAGGCGCGAGAACGAGCTGATTCGCTCGAAGAAACGAGCGAACGGAGGCGACTCCCACTGCAGCTCGACGTGGGTGGCGAAGCCGAGGACAAGGACCACGTCGATGGGCCCTTCGCCAACGACCTGGTAGGCGATCGAGACGTCGCCGGACTTCGCGTACCGTGTCGGCGGAGCGCTCATCGGTTTTCGCTCGGCAGCCGAGCCCTCGGCGAACGGATCCCTCGAACAACGATCCTGAGCTGAATACTTGCGCGTTCGTCGGCATCGCTGAGGTCCGGCAGTGCCAGGACCCGCGCTCGACCAGCGCGGAACAAGACGTTGGGCGCTAGCACGACATAGCCCTGATGCGCGACATAGTCCGCCATCTCCTCGATCCGCCGCCACAACCCGATCGCATCCATGATGAACAGCACCGCCGGGGGCGCGTCATTGCTGTCGGGGCGGGTGAGATGGGCATCGGCCACACCATCCGCAGTCGTCACGCCCACGCTCGAGCTCTGCATCGGATCTAGGTTCCCACAGCGGCCCCGCCGACCTTTCGCGCGATACGACGACGGCAACGCCGAGATTCGCGCGAAGCGACAACCGTGCGCGCGGCGCGTGTGGGCGATCGGCGAGACCCGGCGCTACAACGCGCCGAGTTGCCGCATCAGCCCGAGGCGGTCGGCAACTTCCCGGAGCTCGACGATCTTGCCGTCGCGCAGGCGGTACATCGCGAAGCCGAGCACCTCGAGCCGCTCGCCGCTCGCCCTCAGGCCCATGAACTCGCCGGTGTGTCGCACGCGACACGTCCAGCGCTCGCAGACCAGGTCGCCCTCGGCGACGAGCTCGTCGGAGGTGGCGCGGATCTCCGAGAACGGGCCGCGCAGCGCGACAGCGCGCAGCCGGTAGCTCTCGCGATCACCAGAGCCTTCACCCCGGCGTGTGGTCGACGAAGTCCTCGGCCAGCAGCTCGTAGACGGCGTCGAGGTCGCCGCCGTCGTTGAAGAGCTCGCGGGTCAGGCGAGCGACGATCACCTTGTTGTCCTCGGTGCTCACGATGTGTCGACGTTCGGCCGCGTCATCCGTCGACGCTATCCAACGTGAGCGTGCCGGCTCTCGCGCGGAGCAGAAGTCTCGACTCGCGCTCGCGCTCGCCGTCCATGGCCCAACCGGCGCCGGCCGACGGGTGGATGCCTTCGCTTTACGCCTTGATCAACTGCGGCGAGCCGAGCCGCCGGCATCTGGGAACGGGCGATACTGCAACTGGGTGGGCGAACCGAATCGGAAGGAGGGAGGGATGGAGGCCACAGTTCATCTGCCCGGTGAGGGCGAACAGATCGGCGGTCCGAGTGCCGTAACCATCAAGGCCACCGGCGAAGAGACCAACGATTCCTTCTACCTCGGTGAGGCTGTCGTCGCGCCGGGCTTTCCGGGACCGCCGCCGCACTTCCACGAGCGCCTACACGACATGTTCTACGTCCTCGACGGCACGCTCACCATGCGCCTCGGCGATCAGACGATCGAACTCTCGGCGGGCAGCTTCGTCTGTGTGCCTCCGGGGGTGGTCCATACCTTCAGCAATCCGGGCGAAGGCCCAGTTCGCTTCCTCAACTTCAACACACCTGCGGGGTGGGAGAACTACATGCGTGACCTCGGCGCAGCGCTTGCTGAGGGAACTCCCAGCCAGGAGGAGATCGGACAGATCGCATCGCGCTACGACTTCCATGTTGCGTGAGCGCCGAAGGCCAGCCGCAGCGATTGCGCATCTTGGCCGATGGCTGGCACCACCCACATCGCGGCTCCGAGCGCCTTCGAGGTGGCATCAGCTCGCGCGTCGGCCTGCGCGACGCCCTGCCGAGCGCGGACCGCGAAGCCACCCCGCCTAGGCACAGGGTGCGCGTTCGAGCAGGCAGCAGCGGGCCGGAGCCATGATCCACTTCACCGCGGACCTTCGCACCCGGCTACAAGCGAGTCTGAGCGTGCACGAGCGGCGTGAGCACGCGCTCGAGGGGCGCAGCCACGCTGCGGTGGCCGTGGTGCTCGTCGACAGCGACGCCGAGCGCCACGACCGCGACCCGCTCACGGCTCGGGACATCGACATGTCGGTCGTGCCGGGAGATCTCCTCGCCGGTGAACGCCGACGGCTCGACGGTCGGATGATCGGCGTCGCCGGCGGAGCCGCGTTCCTGTTGTGCCGGCGCGCATCGCGGCTGAGCCGGCACGCCGGCCAGTGGGCGCTGCCCGGAGGGCGCATCGACGACGGTGAAACACCTCTGGACGCCGCGCTGCGTGAACTCGACGAGGAGCTCGGCGTGCGGCTGGACCCAGACAGCGTCGTCGGCTGGCTCGATGACTACCCGACACGCTCGGGCTACGTCATCACGCCGGTCGTGCTGTGGGGCGGGAAGGATCCGCACCTGGATCCGGCGCCCGACGAGGTGCTCGCGGTCTACCGGATCGGCCTGCACGCCCTCCGGGACAGCGAGCCACGGTTCATCTCGATTCCGGAGAGCAACCGTCCAGTGCTGCAGCTGCCCCTCGGCAACGACCTCATCCACGCGCCGACCGCAGCGATCCTCTTCCAGCTGCGCCAGGTGGGCTTGCTCGGCCGGTCCGGCGAGCGCGTTGACCACCTCGAGCAGCCCGTCTTCGCTTGGCGCTGAAGAGCGCGGGCCACTCATGCCGGCGCGTTGCCTGCGACCGCTCGCATGCACGAAAACGAGCAGTGCGCGCTTTGCAGTTCGTGGGATGGCACAGGTGCGTCGAGGCCTGCAGGCTCACGGCAGCGCTCCCTCGCCGGCGGGCACGGGGTCGTCGCGTTGACCGCGGAGGGCGAGTACCACCAGCCCCGCGATGACGAGCGCGATGCCGGCCACCGCCGGCGCACCGGGGCGCTCGCCGAGCACGATCGCGCCGAGTGCAGCGGCGGTGACCGGCTCGGCGAGCGTCAGTGTGGCCACCTCGCTCGCGGGGAGAAGGCGCAGACCGTGCGCGAACAGGATGTAGGCGAGGGCGGTGGGCACCGCGCCGAGCCAGACCGCCATCGCCAGGCCGTCGGGGCTTGCGAGCCAGTCGAGGTCACCCACGATGAGCACCGGCACGAGCAGCAACGCACCGAGCGTGAAGGCTCCGGCCATGACGCGGTCGACGGCGGCGCCCGTTTCTAGTAGGCGTTTGCTGGCGAGCGTGAAGACCGCGTACGAGGCACCCGCGCCGAGCGCGAGCGCCACTCCGGGCACCGACACCTCAGCGGCCGAGCCGCTGAGCGCCATCAGCGCCACGCCGACGGCCGCGAGCGCCGTGGCGACCGCCCACGCGCTGCCGGGCTTGGTGCGGTCGACGAGCCAGCCGCCGAGTCCGGCGAACGCAGGCGCGGAGCCGAGTGCTGCGACCGTGCCCACCGCGACTCCGGTGGCGTGGACGGCGGCGAAGAAGCAGAGCTGGTAGCCCGCCACGCCGAGGCCGCCCACGGCGAGCGGCCTGCGCGCGAGGCGGAGCGGCGCGCTGCCGGCGGCGAGCCGCACCGCGAGGAGCAGCAGCGCCGCCCCGAGCGCCACTCGCATGGCACCGACGGTGAGCGGGGAAGCACCGTCCGGGCCGAGCGCCTGCGCGGTGCCGGTGGTGCCGAAGCAGAGCGCGGCTAGCAGAACCTGGAGCCGCGGCACCGCGGCATTGTGCCGCGTCCTACGGCGTGGCGCCCGCGCTTCACCCCTGCCGCGAGATCAGCGGGCGGCGATGTCGACGAACGGCGCCACGTGCAGCGGGAGCAGGGTTGCGGTCGCGCCACCGGGCCGGTACGCGGCGATTCGCCCGCGACCGGCGTTGTAGAACAGCCACCCGCTCGACGACCACGCCAGCAACTGGTAATCGCGCGCCAGGTGCGGGCCGCGCACCAGCGTCGTGACGCGGCGCGCGAGATCGACCAGCACGACGTGCGGCTCGCCGCGACGCCCGACCGCCGGCACGGCGACGAGCTTGCCGTCGGGCGAGAAGGCGCCGTCGTAGGACTCGACGAAGCGAAAGTCGCGCCCGGGCCCGATGACGGTCCCTGCGCCGCTGCGCGTATCGCTGACGTGCAGCACGCGGCAGCCTGCCGCGCAGGACACCACACGCCAATCACGAGCAGCGACGGGGAACACGCCCGGGAGCCTCTGCGTGATCCTGCCGGTGGCCGGATCCCACAGCTCAAGCGTGGTGTGTTGAAGCACCAGGCCGCTGCGCAGCGCAGCGAACGGCCAGCGCGGCGGCCGGCGGCTGCGCGCCACCGTGACGCGCCCGTCGACGGTGACCTCACGCACCTCCCGCAGCGCGTTGACGGTCGCCGGGCTGCGGGGATCGAGCAGCGCGAGCCAGACTCGCCCCGCGCTGGCCGAGGGAACGAAGAACCACGATTCGCCGAGGTCGCGGGCGGGCTCGCGCAGCCCGGGACCGAACGCGTAGGTGTGGTCGTGCCCGAAGACCACGAGCCGCCTGCCCCGGACCGCGATCATGTACGGAGGGTCGCCCGGCGCCAGCTCGCGCAGCTGCCGCTTCTCGACGCGGCGCCGGGCGACGTCGACGATCGTCAGCTGACCGGGCGTCGCGTTGGCCAGGTACAACGTCGCGGTCGGACGCGCGCTCGCGGGCCGCTGAGCGGCGCGCGGCCGCTCCGCGGCCGACCCGCACCCCAGCACGGCCAAGGCGGCCACGAGTAGCGCAAGACTCGCCGATCCGCGCATCCCTGCGGTATACGCCCCTGGCGCCCGCCGAGGTCCCGGCCGCCGCGAGACGTCGCCAGTGACCAGCTCACCCAGCGCAGCCTTCGGATCGGCCTCGGTCGCGCCAACCCGGCCGCGATCCGTCTCCAAGTCTGTCAAGGCCTCTTCTATCTCGTGCCATTCCATGTCGCCGACTTCGCTGAGTCAAACGGCGACCTCATCGGCGACCTCCTTTTTCGCTGCAGCGTGTTGGCGTGAGCGGCGACGCCGCCACAGTCCCTGACTATCTGGAGCAACTCCGGCTGCCCGGTGACGACGATGTCTTGGCCGAGGTTGCGTCTCTTCGAGAATCGCTGATGGGAGCGGAGAACGAAGCTGCGCGCATCCGTCGCAATCATGTCAACCAAGTCGACAACCATCGGGAGGCGCACAACCTCGACATGGCGGCGGTCCGAGGGCTTCTCGTGGTGAACGCTTATCGCGAAGCCATGGATCTAGCGCGAGCCTGTCCACCCTTCCGTCGTCGCTTCCGCTCGTCGCCAAAACGTCTTAGTGCTGCGAACAGCGGATCTCCACGAGCTTCTTCGCCTTGCGCGTTCGCGACAGCCCGCCGCTGATGTGCTCGTGAGCGCGCTGCAGTCTGGGGCGGGTGGCTCGAAGTCTCGGTCACCGGGACAGAGCTGCACGGCTCAGCCACCGCGTAAACGGCGAACGCTGCTCCGCAGACGCGGTCGCTCGGTTGTCCGCTGTTCCCGGACAGCCGCTACTCGCGCGCAAAGCGGGTCAGACGCCAGCAACTCGCCTCGGCTCGGCCGTTGGGGCGTAGCCGATGATTGCCGCCGAGGGGCTGCGATTACGCTGACGACATGCCAGCCGGCGGGCTTGAGCGGCGTCTGCGATCGCGCGACAGCCAGCCCCCTTCCCCTGGGCGGCGACGGAGGCCGGCCTGAGCATGCGCGTGGCGCTGGTCTCGGACGTCCATGGCAACCTCACGGCGCTCGAGGCGGTGGTCGCCGACCTTCGTCGCCGGGCGCCCGACCTGGTGGTGCACGGCGGCGACCTGGCGCTGATGGGTCCTCGCCCCGCCGAGGTGATCGACCGGATCCGCGAGCTGGGATGGCCCGGCGTCGTCGGCAACACCGACGAGCTGCTCTGGCGCCCCCACGAGTACGAGCGCCAGCTCGCGCGGGCGCCGCGACTCGCGCGGCTGCTGGACCTGATCTTTGACGCGTATGCCCCCGACACCCGCGAGCGCCTCGGCGAGGCTCGCGTGAGCTGGCTGCGCAGCCTGCCCGCAGAGCACAGGAGCGAACTCACCGTCGTGCACGCCCAACCTGGCGACCTGTGGCGCGCCCCGATGCCCGACGCCGACGACGAGGAACTCTCTCGCATTTACCGGCCTCTCGGATCAGCGCGCGTCGGCTACGGGCACATCCACCGGCCCTTCGCCCGCACGCTCGACGGCTTGACCGTGGCCAACGCCGGCAGCGTGGGCCTGCCCTTCGACGGCGATCCCCGTGCCGCATACCTCCTCCTCGACGACGGCGTCCCCAAGACCATCCGAGTCGAATACGACATCGAGCAGGAGGTGCGAGCGGTGCACGCCCTCGGACACCCGGACGCCGAACGACTCGCGGAGGCGCGACGGACGGGACGATTCGTCGCGCCGCCAACGCCACCCACCTCGTGGTGAGCGCAACACCGCCGCAGCGCTCACTCTCGCGCGAAGCGCAACTGCGCTGCCTCACCCGAACAACAACGCATACCGTGCCCACGGTGCGCTGCCGGCGCGACGTCGAGACGATTGCCGGCGAACTGCCCGCGGGGGCACGGGGTGACGCCGCTGGTCGGCATCGACGGTCTGGGTGGTTCGGGGAAGACCACGCTGGCTCGGGAGCTGGCGCGAGCGATCGGCGCGGTGGTAGTAGGAGCGGAGGCGTTTTATCTCCCGAGTCACAGTCGCACGGCTGATCTCGGAGATCGGCGGCGAGTACGACTGGCGACGCCTCGAGCGCCGAGTGCTGCGAAGCTAGGCTGCTCGCGTGGACGCGTACCTCGCGGTGGCCAGCAAGCGCGACGAGCGCCGCTACGCGGAGCGGCCGATCCCGGATGACGTCGCACGCCGCATCCTCGAGGCCGGCCGCGTGGCGGGGAGTTCGCGCAACCGCCAGCTGCGGACGTTCGTCGTGGTCGGCGATAGCGCCCGCATCGAGCGCCTGGCCGAGACGGTCCATGCGCCGGACAACGTGCTCGGCGCCGCGCTCGTCGTCGCGATCGCCGTGCGCCCGGTCGGGCCGGCGGAGTTCGACGCCGGGCGCGCGGCGCAGAACGTGATGCTCGCGGCGTGGAACGAGGGCGTCGTCTCCTGCCCCAACGGGATGCCCGACCGAGCGCGCACCGGCGAGGCGCTGGGGCTCGGCGGGGACGAGGTGCCGGTCATCGTGCTGTCGTTCGGCTATCCGGCCCGCCCGCGCGACCCCGAAGCGCGCAGCGCGCAAGACTGGATCGCGCGGGCCGACCGCAGGCCGTTCGAGGAGGTCGTGCGGTTCGTGTAGGCGCGCCCGTGGCGGCCAGCGGGCGCTACGCGGTGCAGGGCGAGCAGGTCCGCGCCGGCCTGGAGATGTGGGCGCACCGGACCGGGGCCGACCTCGTGCTCGAGGACGATCGCTCCGACCCCGACCGCTCCGCCCGGCTGCACGCGCGGCTGTCGCGCCGCTGCGATCTCGTCCTCGGCCCGTACGGCGGCGACTGCGCGCGTGCGGTCGCGCGGGCGGCGGCCGGCGTGGTGTGGAACCACGGCGCGGCGGCCGACGACGTGCAGGCGATGCCCAACGTGGTCTCCGTGTCCTCTCCCGCCAGCCGGTACCTGGCCACCCTCGCTTGCGCTGTTGCCACGCTGCGACCCCGCGCCGCGCTGGCGCTCGCCCTCGGGCCCGGGCGCTTCGCACGCTTCGCGCGGGAAGGGCTCGAGCGGGCAGCCCCGCGGCTCGGCCTGTCGCTGGCCGCCCGCTTTTCGCTGGGCGACCCGCCCCACCGCATCGCCCAGGCCGGTGCCGGGGCCGTCCTCGCCTGTGGGCCGCTCGAGCGTGAGACGGCGTTCCTGAGCGAGCTGCGCGCGCTCGTCCCCGAAGCGCTGCTCGGCGGCGTGGCGCCCGGCGTGACCGCGTTCGGCGAGCTGCTCGGCGTCGACCCCGAAGGCATGCTCGCACCCGTGCAATGGCACCCGGATCAGCGCCTGGCGGTCAAGCTCGGACCCACGGGAGCGACGGTGCTGGCCGACGCGCACGCGGCCGGGCTCGGCGAGCTCGACTACGTCGCCGCCCAGGCCTACGCCTCCGCGCTCGTCGCCGCCCGCTGCCTGGAGCTCGCGCCCGAGGACCCGCTCGCGGCGGCGCGGCGCCTGCAAACCACCACCTTCTTCGGCGCCTTCGGCCTCGACCCGCTCACGGGCCGGCAGCGCGAGCACCAGATGGCGGTCATTCGCTGGCAGGCCGGCCGGCGCGACCTCATTCACACCGCGTCGAGTGTGAACCTGCACCCGGAGAGCTAGAGGCTCAGCACGCGCGCCAGCGCGATCTTGCAGCCGAGCCGCGCGCCCGTGTCCGCATGAGCCCGGCAGCCACACGCTGCTCCCCTTTCGCGCTTGACCGGGTAGCGCCACAACTCGGGCAACCCCATCGTCGCCCCCTAACCCGCTGTGCCGGCCGGAGCCTGGGTCACGATGTCGTCCTTCGTGCTCTCGACGATCGCGACCAGCTCGTTGCCCTCGCGCTCGGGCACGCCGAACCTGGTCAGCGTCTGTCCGAAGTCGTCCATGAAGGCATCCCACTCCTCGCTCGAGATCAGCAGGTCGCGATGCAGCTCGGCCATCGGGCGCCCGGAGTAGGTCTGCGGGCCGCCCGCGGCCCAGCACACCATCTCGGTGACGTAGAACTTGAACCCTTGCGCCGAGACGCGGTGATGCGCCTCGTCGACGCGCGGGTTTGCGTTCAGCCGGGGGTCCACCATGATCCGATCGATGAAGTCGTCGACGACGACCGCGATGGCGTAGGCGCCGCCCAGGCGGTCGTAGAGCGCCCTCGCGTCCTCGGCTTGTCCGGGACCTTCCGCACGTTCGGTCGGCTGCATGCTCATGGCCGCCACCTCTTCTACGGCGCCGACGCGCCGCGCCTTGCCGCCCTAGACATCCACGGCCGGCGCACTTCAAACAACGCCCGCCACTCACGAGTCGACGCGGCATCCTCGCCCCGGCCCGTCGGCCCGAGGCCTCCATGTGACTCGATGCGACGCTACGCCCGCCCCAGCACCGGGTCAACCGTCGACAACGGTCATCCGCACCTGGCCCGCCCTGCACGCTCGCGGCCGCCGGTGTTGCAACGGACCAGCGATCTCAACGCCGTCGCGGCTCGCGGCCCGGCCAGCGCGAACGCCAAAACGAGTAGGTCATGCACGTCCGTGTGCCTGCTCCCACGCTTCGCGGGCCTGGCGGGCGGCGGGGTCGCCGAACGAGCCCGTGCGGACGACCAGGGACAGGACGCCGTCGAGCGTGGCGGCGTCCGTCTCTGCGGTGACGCGCCTCACGAGGCGGCGCGAGTCGGCTCGGGCGACTGTCGGGAGGTGGTAGGCCAGCGCTGCGCGCCGGGGGTAGATCACCGTGGGTCGGCGCCGCTCGAGCGCGGTGACGATGCGGCGGGCCATCTCGGCGGCGTCGCCGAGCGGGACACGGGCGAGCATGCGGTCGATGCCGGGGACGAGTCGGGTCTCGCCCTGGACGGCGGTATCGACGGGGCCGGGGATGGCCTCGAGGACGTGGACGGGTGAGCCGGACAGCTCCAGTCGCAGCGTCTCGGTCGCCAGCGCGAGCGCGGCCTTGGTCGCCGCGTAGGCCCCGAAGGCCAGCCACGTGTTGATCTGGGCCATCGAGGTGACGTTGACGACGGCGCCGTGGCCACGCCCGCGCATCGCGGGGACCAGCGCCCGCGTGAGGGCCAGCGGACTCCAGTAATTGATCTCGAAGGCCTCGCGCGCGGCGTCGTCGTCGCCGACCGACCACTGCGATCCGCCGACGCCGCCGCCGGCGTTGTTGACCAGGACGTCGACCTGCCCGAGCGAGGCCTCTGCCTCCTCCGCGAGCGCGGTCGCGGCGCCGCGGTGGGTCAGATCGGCGACGATGATCATCGGGCGGTCATGGCCGAGCTCGGCGATCTCGTCGGCGAGCGCGTCGAGACGGTCGATGCGACGCGCCGTCAGCACGAGCCGGGTCCCACGGCCGGCGAGCACGAGCGCGAGCTCACGGCCGATGCCGCTCGACGCCCCCGTCAGCAGCACGTTCTGGTCGGTCAGCGAAAGCCTCGCCATCGCGCCACCCTTCTGTTGAGAACCTCCCAAGGCACTTGTGAGGCTATCAAGACAACCGATCCGTGCGCAACACTGGCCACGTGCCCAAGACGAGAACCGACCTCGACCGAGAGGCCAAGGTGGCCGAGATCCTCGACGCCGCCGAAGCGCGGCTGCGCGACGGCGGCTATCCGGCGCTGTCGGTCGTCGGGATCGCGCGAGAGCTCGGCCTGGCGCAGAACGCCCTCTACTGGTATTTCCCCTCCAAGGACCACCTCTTCGTGGCGGTCCTCGAGCGCATGATGCGCGCGATCGTCGCGCGCAAACCGCCGCGGCAAGGCGGCGTCGAGCGACAGGTCACCTGGTTCGTCGACCAACTGGCCGAGCTCGAACCCGTGCGCGCCGCGATGCTCGAACAGGCCCGCGTCTCACCGGTCGTCGCCGACTTCGTCGACGGGCTCAACGCCACCTGGCGCCGCATGCTCACCAACGTCCTCGCCGACCGCATCCCCGAGCCCGACCGCCCACTCGCGATCGAAACCCTGCTCGCCACCATCAGCGGCGCGCTCTCCCAGCGCCTCCCACCGACGCGCCGGCGTCGCGTCGTGCGCTTCGCCCTCGCGCGGCTCACCAGCATCACCGATTGATGGCAACGGCGCCACCGCTGGTCGCGCGTAGGCAGCGGGGACATGTTGCGAGCGCAGGAGTTACGGGCTAGGCCTCTTGCGGCTGCGGCTCGGGGCCCTCGATCGACAGGCGCGGCAGGCGACGCGCGACCGGCGCCGGCATCCACCAGCTCGCGCGGCCGAACAGGTGCATGAGGGCGGGCACGAGGACCAGCCGGATCACGAGCGCGTCGAAGAGGACAGCGGACGCGAGCCCGAGCCCGAACAGCTTGATCACGCGATCGTCGCCGAGCATGAACGAGCCGAAGACGCTGACCATGATGAGCGCGGCGGCGAGGATGACCTTCCCGGTGAGGGCGAGGCCGTGGCGGACCGCGTGGGCGGGGTCGTGCGTGCGTTCCCACTCCTCGTGCATCCGGGTCACGAGGAACACCTCGTAGTCCATCGACAGCCCGAAGACGATGGCGAACATGAACACGGGGAGGAACGGGTCGATCGGGCCCGTGGTCTGGACGCCGAGCAGCGACGCGAGGTGCCCGTCCTGGAAGACAAATGTGATCGTGCCGAGCGCGGCGCCGATGCTGAGGAGGTTCATCGCGGCCGCCTTCGCCGGGATGACGATCGAGCGGAAGACCACCGCCAGCAACAGCAGCGCCAGCCCGACGACGACGAGCACGAAGAGCGGGAGCTTGGACGCCAGCACGTCGCTCATGTCGACCGTCGCGGCGGTGGCGCCCCCGATGCTCACCCGCAGCGGTCCGTCACGCGGCACCACGTGGTCGCGCAGGCGCAGGAGCAGGTCCTTCGTCGCAGCGTCCTGGGGCTTGCTGGTCGGGAAGAGCGTCAGCGTGGCGGTGTCGCCGGGCCGGTTGAGCTCCGGCGCGCCGACGGCGGCGACGCCGGGCTGGGCGCGAAGCGTGCCGGCCAGCCGCTCCAGCTCGGCGCGCGCGTGGTTGCCCCGCAGCTCGGCGACGACGAGGAACGGCCCGTTGAAGCCGGGACCGAAGCCCTGCGACAGCAGGTCATACGCCTTGCGCGTGGTCGAGGACGCCGGGTTGTTGCCCGCGTCGCTGCTGGTCAGGCGCATGCCGGTCGCCGGTACGGCGATGAGCAGCAGCAGGGCGACCGCGCCCGCCGCCAGCGCCCGCGGGCGGCGCTCGATGGCGCGGCTGAAGCGCGCCCACAGTGGCGACTCCTGCTCGCCGTCGCCGATGGCCGGGACCTTGACGCGGCGGCCGAACGCGCCGAGCAGCGCGGGCAGGAGCGTGAGCGAGCCCACCATCGTGAGGAGCACCGCGAGCGCCGCGGCCACGGCCGGACCGTCGAGGAACGAGATGCCCAGCAGCACCATGCCCAGCAGCGCGATGACCACGGTCGATCCCGCGAAGAGCACGGAGCGCCCGGCGGTGTCCATGGCGGTGACCGTCGCCGCGCGGACGTCGGCGCCTCGGGCGCGCTCACTGCGGAAGCGGCTGATGATGAGCAGCGCGTAGTCGATGCCGACGCCCAGCGCGATCATCACCGCCAGCGTGGGAGCGAAGTCGGCGATGTCGAACAGCGCGGACGCCGCCAGCACGAGCCCCATGGCCAGGGCGATCGAGGCGAACGCGACGATCAACGGCAGCGTCATCGCGGCCAGCGAGCCGAGGACGAGCACGAGCACGACGACGGCGACGGCGACGCCGATCAGCTCGGCGGCGCCGGTCGACGCCTGCTCGGCCTGCTGGATCGCCTGGCCGCCGAGCTCGACCTGCAGGCCCCGGGTCGCGCCCGCCTGCGCGGCGGTGACGACGCGCGTGACGTCGGCCTTGTCGAGCTTGTCGGCCTGGCGGTCGAATTGCAGCGTGGCAAAGGCGACGCGACCGTCGCGCGAGACGGCGCGCGGTGAGGCGTAGGGGCTCTGCACGGCAGCGACGTGCGGCAGCCGCTTGACGCGGTCGACGACCCGGCCGACCGCGGCGCGACGCTGCGCGTCGGTCAGCCGGCCCTGCCGGACGGCGAAGACGATCTGGCTCGAGTCCCCCGACTGCTGCGGGAATCGGCTCTTGAGGAGGTCCAGCGCGCGCTGGGACTCGGTGCCCGGCAGCGTGAAGCTGT
>VAWY01000260.1 GCA_005888335.1 Actinomycetota bacterium | reverse complement strand
CCGGCTCCCTCGAGGGCCGACTGCGCGCGCCGGGCGCGCAGGAGCAGGTCGAGGGCGATCGCCGCCTGGTTCGCGAACAGGCTGAGCAGGTCCATCTCGGCGAGCGAGAAGGGCGATCCCTCCGGCCGGTCGAGCACCTCGAGCACGCCGAGTGCGCTGTCCTCGGTTAAGAGCGGCACCGCCATCAGTCCCCGCGGCATGTAACCGGTCGACTCCGCCGCCTCCCGGGCAAACCGCGGGTCCTTCGTCAGATCGTCCACGACGAGCGGCTGGCGCGTCACGAGCACCCACCCGGCCACGCCGGTACTCGACGGGAATCGCGTGCCGATCAGCCGTTCAGCGCCTTCTCCCGCGATCGCCTCGAAGACCAGCTCGTCCGCCTCTTCGTCCAGGAGGAAGACGGATGCGGCCTTGGCGTGGAAGATCGCGCGCGCCACCTCGACGGTCGACCGCAGCAGGGCGCGGTACGCCTCGTCGGCGCCCAGCACGCCCGCGGCCACCGCGGCGCGGAGGTCCGTCACTCCGCACCGCCCACGTTCACAGCGGTGAGGTGCAGCACGTTCTTCACCTGGAACGGCGTCAGCTGCGGGTGCTTGCTCAGGATCAAGGCGCAAAGCCCGCTGACGTGGGGTGTCGCGAAGCTGTTCCCGGTCGCGGTGATCGTCTCGCCGCCCAGCCACGCCACCTCGACGCCGAGCCCTCGCGCGAAGAACTCCACCGGAGGCTTCGGGTTCGCGTACAGCGCGAACGGATCGTCGGCCTCGTGGCTGCCGACCGAGACGACGCTCGCGAAGCGCCACGGGAAGCTCTCCACCGGCATGTTGTGCGCGGATGCGACCAGCATCGTGCGCTTGAAATACGCGGCGTCGGCGAGCTCGTGGAGCCGGTCGACGTACTGCTTCTTCGTGGTCGACAGGCTCATGTTGACAACCGGGAAGCCCTGTTCGATCGCCCACTCGAGCCCCGCGAGCAGAACGCCGGCGCTGCCGGTGTACCCGGCCCCGAGGACGCGCACGCTCGTCAGCTCGCAGTCCGGGGCAAGCGAGCGGATGATCCCGGCGCACGCCGTGCCGTGACCGCAGAGATCGCCGGCGTCGTCGTCCTCGATCGAGATCTCGTCACCGTCCTTGGTCACCGCGATCGACTGCTGGATCGCGCCGACGCGGGGGTGCCCGGGGTCGATGCCGCTGTCCAGGACGCACACGCGCACACCCGCACCCGTCGCGCCGCCCCACGCCCAGTCGCGGGTCACGCGATCGGGCCACGAGGACGGCAGCCGGATGGAGTCGCCGGCCGAGGCCGGGAGGCTCCAGGCCGGGAGCTCCTGCTCCGCCTCGTGCGCCAGGACTGACATACGGCGATCCTACGCAGTAGCCTCCGCCCCAGTGGCGGACGTCGCGACCGACGCGCAGCTCGTCTCCCGCTGCCGGACCGGCGATGCCGCGGCCTGGAACGAGCTCGTCGAGCGCTTCTCGCGCTACGTCTACGCGATCTCCGTCCAGGCGTTCCGGCTCCCTTCGCACGAGGCCGAGGACGTCTTCCAGGAGGTCTTTGCGCGCGTGTTCGAGCACCTCGACCGGCTGCGCAACGACGAGGCCATCCGGCCGTGGATCGCACAGCTGACCCGGCGGGTCTGCATCGACCGGCTGCGCAGTGCGGGCCGCGAAGCGCCGGCCGACCTCGACGAGCTCGAGCCGGGCGGCATCGACGAAACGCTCGCCTCCCTCGACGAGGCGCTCACCGTGCGGGCCGGGCTCGACGCGGTGGGCGACCCGTGCCGTGAGATCCTCGACCGCTTCTTCTGCCGGGACGAGAGCTACCGGGCGATCGGCGAGGCCCTCGAGCTGCCCGCCGGCACGATCGCCAGCCGGATCTCGCGCTGTCTCGGGAAACTCAAGGCAGAACTCGAGGGAAGAAAATGAGGGGCAAGGGCGTCTAGAGGGCATGACCGGCTACAACGAAGAGCGGATCGCCGAGCTGCTGCGGCTTCTTCCCCCGAGTCCCGAGGGGTGGGTTCGGGCGGCGCAGGAGCTCCCGCAGGCGCGCGCCGAGCTCGCCGCGATCGTTGCGCGCGCCGAGGCGGATGCAGCGTTCCGGGCCATCGTCGTCGCCGATCTCGAGGCCGCGCTCGAGTCGGAAGGGATCGAGCCGACTCCCTCCGTGGTCGCTGCTCTACGCGTCCGGCTCGACACGGATTGACCTCGCCCGGTCGCGGTGAGCGCCCTCGCGAGGGAGAATCCCTGCGATGGCGTCACCGCGGCCCTATCTCGAGCTGACGCTCGGCGAGTGGCTCGACGAGCTCGCGCACTCTCAGGGTGCGCCGGGCGGCGGGTCGGCGCTCGGCTTTGCCGTCGCCACGGGCGCGGCAGTCCTGGCGATGGCGGCGCGCGAGTCCGGCGCGCCGGGTCTCTGCGCGCAGGCCGAGGCGCTGCGCGCACGCACGGCACCGCTCGCCCAGCTCGACGCCGAAACGTACGACGAGGCACTCGCGTCGCGGGACGGAAAAGATGCGCTCCGGCCCGAGCAGCGCGACTGGGAGATCGGCCGCGCGTTCGCCCGCGCCGCCGAGCCTCCGCTCGAGATCGCGCGGGCCGGGGCGGACGTCGCCGAGCTCGCCGCGCAGCTCGCGGCCTCCGGCGACCTGCGCGTGCGGGCCGACGCGCTGGCAGCGGCTGCGCTCGGGGTTGCGGCTGCGCGAGGCGCGGTCTCGCTCGTCGCCACGAACCTGACGGCGCTCGATGGCGACCCGCGCGTGGCCGAGGCCGAGCAGCTGGCTGCAACGGCCGAACGGTTCGCCGCCGGCGCCCGTCGGACGTAGACTGAGGACGTGCCGATCTACGAATACGTCTGCATGGAGTGCGAGTCGCACTTCGAAGAGCTCGTCCGCAGCGAGGAGCAGGTTGCCTGCCCGGACTGCGCCGCGACGAACGTCGCGCGCCAGTTCTCCTCGTTCGCCGTGCACGGCGCCGCGAAGGCGCCGTCGTCCTACGGCGGCGGCGGGGGCGGTGGCGGCGGGTGCTGCGGCGGCTCCTGCGGCTGCGGCCACTGACGCCGTGGCCGAAGACCAGGGGGAACAGCTCACGCGCGCGCAGCATGAGCAGCTGACGGCTGAGCTCGCGGAGCTCGAGGGGCCGAAGCGCAAGGCCGTCGTCGAGGCGATCGCGACCGCGCGCGGGCACGGCGACCTCTCCGAGAACTTCGAGTACCACGCCGCGAAGAACGAGCAGGGCCTGCTCGAGCGGCGGATCGCGATCCTCCGGTCACGGCTGCACGGCGCGGAGGTGATCGACGAGGTGGCAGCTGCTGCAAGCGGCGTCGTCACGGTCGGTGCGACGGTCGATCTGGAGCGCGAGGACGGTGAGCTGATGACGGTCGAGATCTCGAGCGTCGGCGGCGTGTCGCCCGAGTCGCCGGTCGGGCGGGCGGTGCTCGGCAAGGCGGAAGGCGACGAGGTCGAGATCGAGGCGCCGCGCGGAGCCTGGCGGGCCCGGATCGTCTCCATCCGTAGGTAGGCGTAAGCTTCGCGCCCGTGAGTGCCGCCCCGATGGAGCACCTCGACGAGCTCCAGGCCTACGCCGAAGCCGTTTCGGGTTGTACGCGCTGCCGGCTCGCGCAGGGCCGGACGCAGGTCGTCTTCGGCTCCGGCAATCCGCGCGCCGACCTGCTGTTCGTGGGCGAGGCGCCGGGATTCCACGAGGACAAGCAGGGCCTGCCCTTCGTCGGTCAGGCCGGCAAGCTGCTCGAGAAGCTGCTCGCGGGCATCGGCCTCACCCGCTCGGACGTGTACGTCGCGAATGTCCTCAAATGTCGTCCCCCAGGGAACCGCGATCCCCAGCCGGACGAGATCGAGGCCTGCGAGAGCCATCTGTTCCGGCAGCTCGAGCTGATCGAGCCGATCGTGGTCGCGACGCTCGGCAACTTTGCGACGAAGCTCCTCTCCGGCCGCCCGCTCGGGATCACCCGCGTGCACGGGCAAGAGCAGGAGGCGACGATCGGCGGTCGGACGGTGCTCCTCTACCCGCTCTACCACCCGGCGGCGGCGCTCTACACGCCGGCGATGCTCAAGGTGCTCGAGTCCGACTTCGCGCGCCTACCGGAGCTGCTCGGGCGCTCG
>VAWY01000272.1 GCA_005888335.1 Actinomycetota bacterium | reverse complement strand
CACGAGTTCCCGTGGGAGTTCTACAAGGCGTTCGCCGACGCGGGCTGGCTCGGCATCTGCGTGCCCGAGGAGCACGGCGGCAGCGGGCTGGGCATCCTCGAGGCGTCGCTGCTGCTCGAGGAGGTGTCGGCCTCGGGCGCCGGCATGAACGGCGCGAGCTGCATGCACATGTCGATCTTCGGGATGCACCCGGTGATCGTGCACGGCTCGGACGAGCTCAAGCGCGAGACGCTGCCGCGCATCGTGTCGGGCGACCTGCACGTGTGCTTCGGCGTGACCGAGCCCGACGCCGGCCTCGACACGACGCGGATCAAGACGTTCGCCAAGCGCAACGGCAGCGGCGACTACGTCGTCAGCGGGCGCAAGGTGTGGATCTCCAAGGCGCTGGAGTCCGAGAAGGTCCTGCTGCTCACGCGCACGACGAAGCTCGAGGACTGCGCCAAGAAGACCGACGGCATGACGCTGTTCTTGACCGACCTCGACCGCGACCGCGTCGACATCCGGCCGATCCCGAAGATGGGGCGCGAGGCCGTCGATTCCAACGAGCTGTTCATCGACAACCTCGAGGTGCCCGAGGAGCACCGCGTGGGCGAGGAGGGCAAGGGCTTCCGCTACCTGCTCGACGGGCTGAACCCCGAGCGGATCCTCATCGCCGTCGAGGCGCTCGGGCTCGGCCGCGCGGCGATCAGGCGGGCGGTGAACTACGGGAACGAGCGCGTCGTCTTCGGGCGGCCGATCGGCCAGAACCAGGGCCTCCAGTTCCCGATCGCCGACGCGCAGATGCGGCTCGACGCGGCGACGCTCGTGGTGCGCAAGGCGGCGTGGCTGTACGACCAGGGGCTGCCCTGCGGCCGCGAGGCGAACGCCGCCAAGTACCTGTGCGCCGACGCGGGATTCGCCGCGGCCGACCGCGCGGTGCAGCTGCACGGCGGCATGGGCTATGCGCGCGAGTACCACGTCGAGCGGTACTTCCGCGAGGCGCGGCTGCTGCGCATCGCCCCGATCAGCCAGGAGATGGTCCTCAACTACGTGGGCGAGCACGTCCTCGGCCTGCCGAGGTCGTACTGATGCGCGGACTTCAGGGGCGGGTCGCGCTCGTCACGGGTGCGGGCGCCGGCATCGGCGCGGCCGTGGCGCGGCGCCTCGCCGAGGAGGGTGCGGCGGTCGCCGTGGTCGACCGCGATGCGGACGCCGCGCAGGCGGTCGCCGCGCAGATCACGGAGGGCGGCGGCCGGGCGGTCGGCGTCGGTGCCGACGTCACCGACGCGACCGCCGTCGCCGCCGCGGTCGAAGCGGCCGCCGCCATCGACGGCGCGCTGCACATCGTCATCAACAACGCCGGGGTTGTGCGCGCGGCGATGCTGCCCGACCTCGACGAGGAGAAGTTCCGCTTGGTCCTCGACGTCCATCTCATGGGCACCTACCACGTGCTGCGCGCGGCGCTGGACCGCCTGCCCGACGACGGCACCGGCAGGATCATCAACTCGACGTCGGCCGCCGGGCTCGTCGGCACGATCGGCCAGGCCAACTACGCCGCCGCGAAGGCGGCGATCGTGGGACTGACGAAGTCCGCCGCGCGCGAGCTGGCCAAGCGCGGCATCACCGTCAACGCGGTGGCGCCGCTGGCGGCGACGGCGATGACCGAGACCGTGCGGACGAACCCCAAGTTCGCCGCCAAGACGCTCGAGCGCATCCCGCTGGGGCGCTTTGCCGAGCCCGAGGAGGTCGCCGGCGCGTTCGCCTTCCTGGCCTCCGACGACGCCGCGTACATCACCGGCCAGGTGCTGTGCGTCGACGGCGGGACGGTGATGTGACGTGGCCGCCCCCTCGTCGCCGTTCCTCGACGCCGGCCGCGACGTCGTCATCGTCGAGGCGGTGCGCACGCCGATCGGCCGCGCCCACCCGGAGAAGGGCGCGTTCCGCGACACGCACCCCAACGCGCTGCTGGCCGCCTGCCTGACCGCGCTCGTCGAGCGCACGGGCATCGACCCCGCCGACGTCGAGGACGTGATCGCAGGCTGCACTGCGCCGTTCGGCGAGCAGTCGCGCAACATCGCGCGCAACGCGTGGCTGCAGGCCGGCTACCCGGTCGAGGTGCCGGCGATCACCATCGACCGCCGGTGCGGCTCGGCGCAGTCGGCGGTGAGCTACGCCGCCGCGCTGATCGCCTCCGGGAGCCACGAGCTGGTGATCGCGGCCGGCGTCGAGCACATGCACCACGTGCCGATCGACTCGCCGATGAAGATCGTCGAGCTCTACGGCGACCCGTGGCCGCAGGAGCTGCTCGATCGCTTCCAGTTCATCCCGCAGGGCCTGAGCGCCGAGCGCATCGCCGGGCAGTGGGAGATCTCGCGGCGCGAGATGGACCAGCTGGCGGTGACGTCGCACGCGCGCGCGGCGGCGGCGACCGAGGAGGGCCGCTTCGAGCGTGAGATCGTGCCCATCGGGACGCCGCACGGCACGGTCGAGACCGACCAAGGGATCCGGCCCGAGACGAACCTCGCGTCGCTCGCGCAGCTCAAGACGCCGTTCAAGCCGGACGGGCGCATCACCGCCGGCACGTCCTCGCAGCTCTCCGACGGCGCCGCGGCGGTCCTGCTGGCCAGCCGGCCCGCGGCCGAGCGCCTCGGCCTGCGCCCCCGCGCGCGCGTCGTCGACCAGGTGACCGTCGGCGTGGACCCGGTCATCATGCTCACCGGCCCGATCCCGGCGACGCGCAAGCTGCTCGACCGGACCGGCCTGGGGATCGACGACTTCGACCTGATCGAGGTCAACGAGGCCTTCGCCTCGGTCGTCCTCGCCTGGCAGCGGGAGCTGTCGCCCGACATGGACCGCGTCAACGTCAACGGCGGCGCGATGGCGCTCGGCCATCCGGTCGGCTCGACCGGCGCGCGGCTCGTCACGACGATCCTCCACGAGCTCGAGCGCTCAGACGGCGAGCTCGGGCTGGTGACGATGTGCTGCGGCGGCGGGCTGGGCACCGGGACGATCCTGGAGCGGCTCTGATGCCGCCCGAGCTGCGCGAGGACGAGCTGGACCTGGCGCGCTGGCTGCGCCCCGGCGACGGCGTGGTCGCCGGGCAGGCGTGCGCGGAGCCCACGGTGCTCGTCGACGCGCTCCTCGAGCAGGCGCCGTCGATCGGTCGCCTGCGCGCGTTCTTCGGCCTGACCTGGCGCGACAGCGTCCCGGAGGCGGCATCCGGCGCGCTCGAGGTCACCTCGTACGGGGCGCTCGGCCGGCTCGGCCGGGTGGACGGCCTGCGCGTGGTGCCCTGTCACTTCTCCGCGCTGCCGGCGCTGTTCGCCGCGGGCGCGCTGCCCGGCGACGTCGCCTTCGTCCAGGTCGCGCCGCCCGACGCGCAGGGGCGCTGCAGCCTCGGCGTCGGCGTCGACTACATCGGCGACGCGCTCGCGCACGCGCGCGTCGTGATCGCCGAGGTCAACGACCACTGCCCGCGGACCGCCGGCCACTGGATCGCCTGGGACCGCATCGACGCGGCCGTCCACACCTCGCGCCCGCTGCTCGAGGCGCCCCCCGTCGCGCCGGGCGAGACCGAGCGCCGGATCGCCGAGCACGTGGCGGCGCTGGTGCGCGACGGCGACACGATCCAGCTCGGCGTCGGCGCGCTGCCCGAGGCGATCATGCGCGCGCTCGGCGGCCACCGCGAGCTCGGCGTGCACTCGGGGATGATCTCCGACGGGGTGCTCGACCTCATCGAGGCGGGCGTGGTCACCAACGCCCGCAAGCCCGCCGATCGCAACCTCACGGTGACCGGCGCGGCGCTCGGCAGCCGCCGGCTCTTCGAGGCGCTCGGCCGGCGCGAGGAGATCGTCTTCCGGCCGGTGAGCTCGACGCACGTGCCCGCGACGCTGGCGGGCGTCGGGCGCCTGTGCGCGATCAACAGCGCGGTCGAGATCGACCTGTCCGGCCAGGCGAACGCCGAGGCCGTGGACGGCCGGCTGCTCGGCGCCGTCGGCGGCCAGGTCGACTTCCTGCGCGGCGCCGCGGCGTGCGGCGGGACGCCCGTCCTCGCGCTGCCCGCCAAGCGCATCGTGCGCCGGCTCAGCGGGCCGGTCAGCACCGCGCGCAGCGACGTCGACTGGGTCGTCACCGAGCACGGCGCGCGGTCGCTGCGCGGCCTGACCGACGCCGAACGCGCCGCCGCCCTGCTCGAGCTCGCAGGCCCCGAGTCGGCCGAGCGGCTGGCCTGCTGTGAATCCGACCTGGAGGTACCGCTTCATGCCTGACCCGTCGACACCGCCCTACGGCGGCGTGGGGATCGCCCTGCCCACCATCGACGCGTTCGGTCATGGCACGCCGGTGATCGAGGTCGCGCAGGCGGCGGAGCGCGCCGGGCTCGACCACGCGTGGGTGCCCGACCACCTCGTCTTCCACCGGCCGGTCCTCGAGGCGACCACCGCGCTGGCCGTCGTCGCCGGCGCGACGGCGCGGATCCGCCTGGGCTCGGCGATCCTCAACCCGACGCTGCGTCCGGTGACGTGGCTGGCCAAGCACCTCGCGACGCTCGAGGCGCTCGCGCCCGGCCGGCTGCTGCTCGGCGTGGGGCTGGGCGGGGAGTACGAGCCGGAGTTCCGCGCGGCGGGGGTCGACCCGCGCACGCGCGCCCGGCGCCTCGACGAGGCCCTCGAGCTGCTCCCGCGCCTGATGGCCGGCGAGGCGGTCCAGCATGCCGGCGCCTACGAGGTCGACTGCCCGGGCCTCGCGCCGGCGCCCGACGTGCTGCCGCCCGTCCTGGTCGGCGGGCGCTCGGAGGCCGCGCTGCGCCGCGCCGCGCGCTTCGGCGACGCCTGGCTGCCGATGTGGATGGACCCCGAGCAGGTGGCCGCCGGTCGCGCGCGCCTCGCCGAGCTCGCCGCCGAGCACGGGCGCCCGGCGCCCGGCGTCGCGCTCGTCGCGTTCGTCAACGCCGGCGAGCAGCGGCTGCGCGCCCGCGCCGAGGCGGCCGACCTCATCCGGCGCCAGTACGGCATGCCGTTCGAGCGCGTCGAGCGCTGGGCGCTCCTCGGCTCCGTCGAGGAGATCGCCGAGCGCCTGGCGGCCTACCGCGAGGCCGGCGTGGACGGCTTCTGCCTGTCGCCGGCGCATCCGCAGCCGCTCGCGCAGGTCGAGCCGGTTGCGGCGGTGCGCGAGGAGCTCGGACGGATCGGGAAGGTCGCCGCATGAAGCGCACGCTCTTCGCCGACGAGCATGAAGCGCTGCGCGAGAGCTTCGGCCGCTATCTGGACGCCGAGATCGTCCCGGCCTACGACGCCTGGGAGCGCGAGGGCCGGATCCCGCGCGAGGCGCTGCGGCGCCTCGGCGAGCTGGGGTTCCTCGGCCT
>VAWY01000271.1 GCA_005888335.1 Actinomycetota bacterium | reverse complement strand
ACCACCGCGCGGCGTGACGGCGACCACTACGTCCTCGACGGGACCAAGCTCTTCATCACCAACGGGCCGATCGCCGACATCGTGCTGCTCTACGCCAAGACCGACCCCGACCGCGGGCCGCACGGCATCTCGGCGTTCGCGGTCGAGACGAGCACGCCCGGCTTCCAGGTCTCGCAGAAGCTCGTGAAGATGGGGTTGCGCGGCAGCCAGACCGCCGAGCTGGTGCTCGAGGACTGCCGCGTGCCGGCCGAGAACCTGGTCGGCGAGGAGAACCGCGGGGTCGCCGTGGTCATGAACGGCCTGGACGTCGAGCGCGTCGGGCTGTCGTTCCTGATCCTCGGAATGGCGGAGCGCGCACTCGAGCTCACCATCGAGTACGCGCGCTCGCGGCAGCAGTTCGGCCGGGCGATCGGCGAGTTCCAGCTCGTGCAGGCGATGGTCGCCGACATGTACGCGCAGCTCGAGGCGCTGCGCAGCTTCACCTACCACGTGGGCGCCGAGATCACGGCGCTCCCGCACGGCGCCTCGCACCGTCACGTGGCGAAGCGCGCCGCCGCCGTCGTGCTGCAGGCCGGCCGCACCTTCACGTCGATCGCCGACAAGGCGTTGCAGGTCCACGGCGGGTCGGGCTACATCTGGGAGACCGAGATCAACCGCCTCTACCGCGCAGGGAAGCTGTGGGAGATCGGCGCGGGCACGACGGAGATCCGGCAGCTGATCATCGCCCGGGAGCTGCTGGGGTGATGTTCGCCTCGGTGCTCGTGGCCAACCGCGGCGAGATCGCGGTGCGCGTGATCCGCACGCTGAACGCGCTGGGCATCCGATCGATCGCGGTCTACTCGGATGCGGACGCCGCAGCGCCGCACGTTCGCCTCGCGGATGAGGCGATCCGCATCGGTCCCGCCCAGCCGGCCGAGTCGTACCTGTCGATCGACCGCGTGATCGCCGCCGCACGGAAGACCGGCGCCCAGGCGATCCACCCGGGTTACGGGTTCCTCTCCGAGAACCCGGCGTTCGCGCGAGCCTGCGAGCGGGCCGAGATCGTGTTCGTCGGGCCGCCGACGGAGGCAATGGGGCTGCTCGGCGACAAGGTGCGCGCGAAGCTCGCCGCCGAAGCGGCAGGCGTGCCGGTCCTGCCCGGCCTGCAGCGCCCCGGGCTCACCGACGACGAGATCCTGCACTGGGCGGCGGCGGGGGATGGCCGGCTGCCGCTGATGGTCAAGGCGGCGGCCGGCGGGGGCGGGCGCGGGATGCGCATCGTCCGCCGGGCCTCGGAGCTCGAGGCCGCGCTCGCCGCGGCGCGGCGCGAGGCCGCGGCCGGCTTCGGCGACGACGCGTTGCTCGTCGAGCGCTACGTCGAGCGCGCGCGGCACGTCGAGGTGCAGGTGATCGCCGACGCCCACGGCGCCGTGCTGCATCTCGGTGAGCGCGAATGCAGCCTGCAGCGGCGCCATCAGAAGGTGCTCGAGGAGAGCCCGTCGCCGGCGGTCGACGCCGGGCTGCGCGAGCGCCTGGGCCGCGCCGCGGTCGAGCTCGCGCGCAGCGCCGGCTACGTCGGCGCGGGCACGGTGGAGTTCCTCGTCCCCTATGACGAGCCGGAGGCCTTCGCGTTCCTGGAGGTCAACGCCCGCCTGCAGGTCGAGCACCCGGTCACCGAGGCGGTCACCGGGCTCGACCTCGTCGAGCTGCAGCTGCGGATCGCCGCCGGCGAGCCGCTCCCCCTCGCCCAGGACGACGTCGAGCTGCGCGGCCACGCGATCGAGGTCCGCGTCTGCGCCGAGGACCCAGCGGCGGGATTCCTGCCCGCCACGGGGCGCCTGGTCGGGTATCGCGAGCCCCGCGGCGCCGGCCTCCGCGTCGACAGCGGCGTTCGTGCCGGGTCGGAGGTGAGCGCGAGCTACGACTCGCTGCTGCTCAAGCTGATCGCCGAAGGCGCCGACCGCGCCGAGGCGCTCGAGCACCTGTCGCGGGGGCTGCGCGACCTGCGGCTGCTCGGCGTCACGACGAACGCCGGGTACCTCGCCCGGCTCGTCGCCGCTCCGCAGGTGCAGGCGGGCGAGCTCGACACCGGCCTCCTCGAGCGCGGCGTCGCGGCGCCGACGCCCCCGGCGGCCGAGGCCCGGGAGGCGGCGATCGCCACCGCCGCGATCGAGATGCACGAGCTGGTCCGCAGGGCCAGCACCGACCCGTGGGACGCGCTGGTCGGCCGTCGGGTCACCGGGGACCAGGGCGTCGAATGGCGGCTGGCGGGCGCTGCCGGCGGCGCGGACGTCCTGGTGACGATCGACCGCGGCAGGGTCCGCGATCAAGCCGGCGAGACGATGCAGATGACCACGACCGACCTCGGCGCCGACGTCATCGCGGTCGAGCTCGACGGGCGCGCCCGCCGCTGGCACCACGCGGTGCTCGGCGCCGAGCGCTGGGTCGCCGCAGGGCCCGACGCGTTCAGTCACCGGCTGGTCGAGCTCGTCGTGGAGGGCGCGTCCCCGGCCGGCGAGGACGCACTCGAGGCGCCGATGCCCGGATCGGTGTTCTCCGTGCGAGTGACGGCGGGAGACGAGGTGCAGGAAGGGGACGTGCTCGTGGTGATGGAGTCGATGAAGATGGAGATCACCCTCACGGCGCCCCACGACGCGACGGTGACCGCCGTCGACGTGGCGGAGGGCGACCAGGTCAAGCAGGGGCAGGTGCTCGTCGAGCTCGAGGCGCTCGCCGCATGAGCGGCGACGGGTTCGCCGTCGCTTGCGCGAACTGCGTTCGCGCGCGTGGCGGGCGGGATGCGGCGTGAGCGTCGTGCTGCGCAGCACCGCCGATCTGGCGAGCGAGGCCTTCGCCGCGAACCGGCGCGCCCACGCCGAGCTCGGCGCGGACCTCGATCGCCAGTTCGCCCGCGTGCTCGCGGGCGGCGGTGAAAAGGCCGTCGAGAGGCACGTCGAACGCGGCAAGCTGCTGCCCCGCGACCGGGTCGCGCGGCTGCTCGACCGCGGCTCCCCGTTTCTCGAGCTCTCGACGCTCGCCGCCCACGGCATGTACGACGACCAGGCGCCGGGGGCGGGGATCATCACCGGGATCGGCCGCGTGTCCGGGCGCGAGGTGATGATCGTCTGCAACGACGCGACGGTGAAGGGCGGCTCCTACTTCCCGATGACCGCGCGCAAGCACACGCGCGCGCAGGAGATCGCGCTGCAGAACCGCCTGCCGTGCGTCTACCTCGTCGACTCCGGCGGCGGCTACCTGCCCCTGCAGGACGAGCTGTTCCCCGACGTGCGCGGCTTCGGCCAGAGCTTCTACAACCAGGCCAACCTCTCGGCCGAGGGGATCCCGCAGATCTCGGCGGTGCTGGGCTCGTGCACGGCGGGGGGCGCCTACGTGCCCGCGATGTCCGACGAGGTCGTGATCGTGCGGGAGCAGGGCACGATCTTCCTCGGCGGGCCACCGCTGGTGCAGGCGGCGACCGGCGAGGTGGTCACCGCCGAGGAGCTCGGCGGGGGCGATCTGCACGCGCGCCGCTCGGGCGTCGCCGACCATCTCGCCGCCAACGACGAGGAGGCGCTCGCGATCGTCCGCTCGATCGTCGCGACGCTGCCCGCGCGCGGCCGCGCGCCATGGGAGACGCGGGCGCCCGAGCCGCCGGCCGTCCCGGTCGATTCGCTCACCGGCGCCGTGCCGGCGGACCTGCGCACCCCCTACGACCCTCGGGAGATCGTGGCCCGGCTCGTGGATGGCAGTCGGTTCCACGAGTTCAAGGCCAACTACGGCACCACGCTCGTGTGCGGGTTCGCGCATCTGCACGGGCACGCCGTCGGCGTCCTGGCCAACCACGGCGTGCTGTTCTCCTCCAGTGCGCTCAAGGGAGCGCACTTCATCGAGCTCTGCGACCAGCGCGGCATCCCGCTCGTGTTCCTGCAGAACATCACCGGCTTCATGGTCGGGCCCGACGCGGAGGCC
>VAWY01000107.1 GCA_005888335.1 Actinomycetota bacterium | reverse complement strand
ACCCGCACCTCGGCCTGGCCGTGGCATTCAACGGCTGCATCTACAACTACCAGCAGCTGCGCCGCGAGCTCGCGGCCGACGGCTACTCGTTCGCCTCGACGTCGGACACCGAGGTGCTGCTCAAGGGCTACCACCGCTGGGGCGAGCGCTTCGTCGAGCGCCTGGCCGGGATGTTCGCCTTCGTGCTCGTCGAGCGCGCGAGCGGGCGCGCGATCATCGGCCGCGACCGCCTGGGGATCAAGCCGCTCTACCTCGCCGAGGGGCCGGAAGGCTCGCTGCGCGTCGCCTCCACGCTGCCCGCGCTGCTGGCTGCCGGCGGCGTGGACACCGAGCTCGACCCCGTCGCACTGCACCACTACCTGTCCTGGCACGCGGTCGTGCCGGCGCCGCGGACGATCCTGCGCGGGGTGCGCAAGCTGGCGCCGGCGACGCTGCTCGTGGTCGAGCCGGACGGAGCGCGCCGCGAGGTCCGCTACTGGGAGCCGCGCTACGAGCGCAACCCGGAGAACGGCGAGCTGACCGCCGCCGAGTGGGCCGACGCCGTGCGCGAGTGCCTGCGCGCCGCGGTGCGCAGGCGGATGGTGGCCGACGTCCCCGTCGGCGTCCTGCTGTCGGGCGGGCTGGACTCGAGCCTGATCGTCGCGCTGCTCGCCGAGGAGGGGCAGACGGGGCTGCGCACGTTCTCGATCGGCTTCCCGGACGTCGGCGAGCGCGAGGGCGACGAGTTCGCCTACTCGGACCTCGTCGCGCGCGAGCTCGGCACCGACCACCACCAGCTGCGCGTCGACGAGCGCCGCCTGGTGCCGGCGGTCGGCGAGGCCATCGCCGCGATGAGCGAGCCGATGGTCTCCCACGATGCGGTCGCCTTCTACCTGCTGGCCGAGGAGGTCAGCCGCCACGTCAAGGTCGTCCAGTCCGGCCAGGGCGCCGACGAGGTCTTCGGCGGCTATCACTGGTACCCGCCGCTGCTCGAGTGCCGCAACGGCGACGCCCTCGACGCCTACGAGCGCGCGTTCTTCGACCGCCGCCACGCCGAGGTGCTCGCCACGCTGGCGCCGGCGCTGCGCCTCGACGATCCGGTCAGCCGCGACTTCGTCGCCGCCGACTTCGCGCGCTCGGGAGCGAGCACCGCGCTGGACCGCGCGTTGCGCCTCGACCAGCAGGTGATGCTCGTCGACGACCCGGTCAAGCGCGTCGACAACATGACGATGGCGCACGGGCTCGAGGCGCGCACGCCGTTCCTCGACCACGACCTCGTCGAGCTGGCCGCCGCCTGCCCGCCCGAGCTCAAGCTCGCGCACGGCGGGAAGGGCGTGCTCAAGGAGGCCGCCCGCGGCCGGGTCCCCGACGCGGTCGTCGACCGCCCCAAGGGCTACTTCCCGGTGCCCGCGCTCGTCGAGCTCGAGGGCGCCTACCTCGACGTCGTGCGCGACGCGCTCGCCGCGCCCGCGGCGCGCGAGCGCGAGCTGTTCGCGCCCGGGCTGGTCGACCGGCTGCTCGCCGCGCCCAACGAGCACCGCACCCCCTCGGGCGCCAGTCAGCTGTGGCAGCTGGGCGTGCTGGAGTTATGGCTCCAGGCGCACGGCATCTGACGCTTTCGCCTGCGCGTCGAGTGCGTTTTGACGAGGGCGGTCGTGGGGTACGGCCGGATCGGGGATGCGCAGAGGGTCGGGTATCGCCGCAGTGCTAGCCCTGGGTGCCCTCGTCGCCGCAGGATGTGGCGGAGGCGGAGGGGGGGCCGGCCCCGCCACCCTGAACCTCTGGGTCTTCAACGAGCCGTCGGGCTCGTTCACCGACGCCGCCAAGCGCTGCACCGACTCCTCGGGCGGGCGCTACCGGATCGTCTACAACAAGCTCTCCAACAACGCCGACCAGCAGCGCCAGTCGCTCGTCCGCCGCCTCGCGGCCCAGGACTCGAGCATCGACATCATGGGCATGGACGTCATCTGGACGGCGGAGTTCGCCGAGGCCAAGTGGATCAAGGCGTGGCCCGAGCGCTTCGCGCGCCAGCTGCGCGCCGGCACCCTGAAGGGCCCGCTCGCGACGGCGACCTACAAGGGCCGCGTCTACGCCGCGCCGGCCAACACCAACACGCAGCTGCTGTGGTACCGCAAGGACCTGGTCAAGAACCCCGCCGACACCTGGGAGGGCCTGATCAAGCAGGCGAGCTCCCTGCCCAAGGCGGGGCGGATCGAGATCCAGGGCGCGCAGTACGAGGGCGTCGTCGTCTGGTTCAACTCCCTCGTGCAGTCGGCCGGCGGAACGATCATCGCCAACAATCGCGTGACGCCCAGCCCGGCCTGGGACACGGCCGCCAAGATCATGCACGACCTCGCGACGTCCAAGGCCGCCGACCCGTCGCTGAGCGTCATCAAGGAAGACCAGGCGCGGCTCGCCTTCGAGCAGGGCAACGCCGGCTTCGAGCTCAACTACCCGTTCATCTATCCGAGCGCCAAGGCGGGCAACCCGAAGGTCTTCAAGGAGATCGGCTGGAAGCCGTATCCGGGCGTCGAGGCCGGCAAGCCCGGCAGGGCGCCGATCGGCGGGATCAACTGGGGCGTCGGCTCGTACACCAAGCACCCGAACGAGGCGTTCGCCGCCGCCGCGTGCCTGCGCAACGAGGCCAACCAGCGCGAGGCCGCGGCGAAGGGCGGCCTGCCGCCGACGCTGGCCAAGATCTACGACGACCCGAAGTTCAAGAAGGACTACCCCTTCGCCGACCTCATCCGCGCGTCGGTCGACAAGGGCGCCGTGCGGCCGCAGACGCCCGCCTACGCCGACGTCTCGCTGGCCATCGCCAAGACGGTCTCGCCGCCGACGAGCATCACGGTCAAGGGCTTCGCCAATGACCTGAAGACCAAGCTGCAGGACGCTCTCGACTCCAAGGGACTCATATGAGTGGGCAAGCGCTTCGCACTTGCCTTGCGCGAACTGCGTTCGCGCGGGGAGGCGTTGACCGGTGAGTGACGTCGCCGTCGAGGCCCCCGCGCGCCGCGAGCGCAAGGTCCTGACCGAGCGCGCGCGCGCCGAGCGCAAGCTCGCCTGGACGCTCTGCGCGCCGGCCGCGATCGTCATGATCGCGGTCACGGCGTATCCGATCGCCTACGCGATCTACCTCTCGCTGCTGCGCGCCGACCTGCGCTTCCCGAGCGATCTCGGCCAAGCTGTGGTGGCTTGACCTCGGCCACACCGCGCTGATCACGGTCGTCTCGGTGGCGCTCGAGCTCGTGCTCGGCATGCTGCTCGCGCTGGTCATGCACCGCGCGATCTTCGGGCGCGGGCTCATCCGCACCTCGGCGCTGATCCCGTACGGGATCGTCACGGTGGTCGCCGCGTTCGCCTGGCGCTTCGCGTGGTCCAGCGCGGAGGGCGGCTTCGTCCCCAAGGTCCTGGGCTTTGGCTTCGACCCGACGGCGACCACCGAGGGCTTCTGGAACTACGTCGTCGTGATCCTCACCGAGGTCTGGAAGACGACGCCGTTCATGGCGCTGCTGCTGCTCGCCGGCCTGACGCTCGTGCCCGAGGAGCTGCTCGAGGCGGCGAAGGTCGACGGCGCCACCGCGTGGCAGCGCTTCTGGCGCATCACGGTGCCGCTGATTAAGCCGGCGATCCTCGTCGCGCTGCTGTTCCGCACGCTCGACGCGTTCCGGATCTTCGACTCGGTCTTCATCATCTCCAACGGCAACAACCCGAACATCGAGAGCGTCTCGGTGCTCGGCTACAACGAGCTGCTCAACCGGCTCAACCTCGGCGTGGGCTCCGCGATCTCGGTGCTGATCTTCCTGTGCGTCGCGCTGATCGCCTTCCTGTTCGTCAAGGGCTTCGGCACGTCGCTGTCCCAGCAGCGGGGGGAGTGAGAGATGACACGGCGCTACTTCGGTTGGGGCTCCGCGAACTTCGTGGTGTTCGTCGCCGCGATGTTCCCCGTGTTCTGGATCCTGATGCTCTCGCTCAAGGACCCGACCACGCTCGGCGACGGGCGCCTGTGGCCGGCGAAGTTCTCGTGGGAGAACTACAAGGGCATCTTCCAGCAGAGCGTGTTCACGGACGCGCTGCGCAACTCGATCTTCATCGCGCTCATCGCCACGTTCATCGCGGTGATCCTTGCCTCGGCGGCGGCCTACGCGATCGCGCGGCTGGACTTCCCGGGCAAGACGGCGATCCTCACGGCGGCGCTGGCCATCGCCATGTTCCCGCCGATCTCGATCGTCGGCCCGCTCTACAACATGTGGCGCAACCTCGGGCTGTTCGACACGTGGCTCGGGCTGATCATCCCGTACATGACGTTCACGCTGCCGCTGGCGATCTACACGCTGTCGGCGTTCTTCAGAGAGATCCCCTGGGATCTCGAACAGGCGGCCGCCGTCGACGGCGCCACGCCGTTCCAGGCCTTCACCAAGGTCATCGCCCCGCTGGCCGCGCCGGGCGTCTTCACGACGGCGATCCTGGTCTTCATCTTCGCCTGGAACGACTTCGTCTTCGCGGTCTCGCTGACCTCGACGCCGCACGCGCAGACGGTGCCAGCCGCGATCTCGCAGTTCCCCGGCGCGTCGCAGTTCCAGCAACCCACGGGGTCGATCGCGGCGGCCTCGATGGTCGTCACCGTGCCTATCGTCATCATGGTCCTGCTCTTCCAGAGGCGGATCGTGGCGGGCCTCACCGCCGGCGCCGTCAAGGGGTAAGGAGCCCCACTCCCATGGCTGAGATCGAACTCAATGACATCACCAAGCGCTATCCCGACGGCTTCGAGGCGGTCAAGCACATGGACCTCGGGATCAAGGACGGGGAGTTCATGATCCTCGTCGGCCCGTCGGGCTGCGGGAAGTCGACCGCGTTGCGGATGATCGCCGGGCTCGAGGACATCACCGAGGGCGATCTGAAGATCGGCGGCGAGGTCGTCAACGAGCGCGCGCCCAAGGATCGCGACATCGCGATGGTCTTCCAGAACTACGCGCTTTACCCGCACATGACCGTGCGCGAGAACATGGGCTTCGCGCTCAAGCTCGCGGGCGTCGACCGCGCCGAGATCGACCGCAAGGTCTCCGAGGCGGCACGCGTGCTCGACCTCGAGCAGCACCTCGACCGCAAGCCGGCCAACCTCTCGGGCGGCCAGCGCCAGCGCGTGGCGATGGGCCGCGCGATCGTGCGCGACCCGAAGGCCTTCCTCATGGACGAGCCGCTGTCGAACCTGGACGCCAAGCTGCGCGTGCAGATGCGCGCAGAGGTCTCGCGCCTGCAGCACCAGCTGGGCACCACGACGGTCTACGTGACGCACGACCAGGTCGAGGCGATGACCCTCGGCGACCGCGTCGCCGTGATGCGCGCCGGCATCCTGCAGCAGGTCGACACCCCGAAGTCGCTGTACGAGCACCCGGTCAACCTGTTCGTCGCGGGCTTCATCGGCTCGCCGGCGATGAACTTCTTCCAGGCGAGCGTCGACGGCGACCGCGTGCGCTTCCCGCTGGGCGAGTTCTCGCTGCCCGCGCAGAAGCGCGGCTCGGCGAGCGGCGACGTGCTGCTCGGCGTGCGTCCCGAGGACTTCGAGGACGCCAGCCTGATCGGCGACAAGCCGGGCCACACCTTCGACACGAAGATCACGCTGGTCGAGTCGCTGGGCTCGGACCTGTTCGCCTACTTCGAGTACCGCGGCGAGCACGTCGAGACCCAGGAGCTGGCCGAGCTGGCGGCCGACGCCGGCGCGGCGGACCTGCCGAGCACCGGCGACGGCAACCAGGCGATCGCGCGTCTGGAGCCGGCCAGCGACATCCAGGCAGACGCCACCGCGCGGCTGTGGATGGACGTCAGCAAGGTGCACCTCTTCGACCCGCGCACCGGCGAGTCGCTGACCGAGCGAGCCGCCGCTACCGCTTAGAGTCGGCAATGTGCTGTTCCGGCAGGTCACGCACGACGACCTGGGCTGCGCCTCGTACCTGATCGGCGACGAGGACGCCGGCGTCGCCGCGGTCGTCGACCCGCGACTGGACATCGACGAGTACCTGCGCCTGGCCCGCTACACCGGCGTGCGCATCGAGCACGTCCTCGAGACGCACACGCACGCCGACCACGTGTCCGGCCACGCGCTGCTCGCCGAGGCGACCGGGGCGACGATCCACGTCCATCGGGAGGCGGGCGCCGAGTACCCGCACGAGCCGTTCGACGACGGCTGGGAGCTCGAGCTGGGCTGCGTGCGGGTGCGCGCGCTGCACACGCCCGGGCACCGCCCGGAGCACACCGCGTTCGCGCTCGTCGACGCCGCCCGCGGGCCGGAGCCGTGGGCGGTGCTGACCGGGGACACGCTCTTCGTCGGCGACGTCGCGCGGCCGGACCTCGCCGTCGACCGCGTCGAGGGCGCGCGCGGGATGTTCCGCTCGCTGCACGAGCGCCTGCTGGCGCTGGCCCCGGAGACCGAGGTCTGGCCCGGCCATCTGGGGGGCTCGCTGTGCGGCGGGCCGGGGATGGACCTCAAGGTGTCGTCGACGATCGGCTTCGAGCGCGACCACAACGACCTGCTGCGCGAGCGCGACGAGGCGCGCTTCGTCGAGCGCGCGCTGGCGACGCTCGGGCCCCAGCCTCCGAACTTCCGGCGGATCGTCGACATCAACCGCGGCACCGAGGTGGTCGACGAGCCCGACGTCCACCCGCTCACGCCGCACCAGGTCGACCGCCACGGCGCGGCCGGCGCGCTCGTCGTCGACGTGCGCACCGAGCTGCAGTTCGACGAGGCGCACATCCCCGGCGCGGTGGCCATCACCGCCCTGCGCGCCGGGTTCGGGTCCAAGCTCGCTTGGCTGGTCGACGCCGACCAGAGGGTCGTGCTCGTCGGGCGCGACGACGACGACGCGCGCCGCGCCGCGCACCTGGCCGCCGCGGTCGGCGTGACGCGGATCGCCGGGGCGCTGCACGGGGGCATGACCAGCTGGCGCGAGGAGCGCCGGCCGGTGCAGCGGACCGAGCGCGTCACCGTGCCCGAGCTGCACGCGCGCTGGGCGGCGGGCGACGGCGTGCAGGTGCTCGACGTGCGCGAGGCGACCGAGTTCGCCGCCGGCCACATCCCCGGCGCGGTGCACATCGCCTACCACGACCTGCGCGAGCCGCCGGCCGTGCTCGACCGCGGGCGCCCGGTCGCCGTGCTGTGCTCCTCCGGGCAGCGGGCCGCGGTCGGCGCCAGCCTCCTGCAGCGCCACGGCTTCGAGCGCGTGCTGCACATCGTCGAGGGCGGGATGCCGCTGTGGACGCGCAGCGGCTGGCCGCTGGAGACCTGAGCCCTCAGCTCCGCTCCGCCGCGCGCAGCTGGGCGAGGATCTCCTCGCTCCACTCGTGCGTGCGCAGCAGGCGGTAGCGCTCGTTCGACAGGCGCATGTAGGCGTCGGCCTCGGTGCCGTCGCCGAGCATCTCGGCCTCGCGGAGCATCGCGACGACCGGCTTGTACTCGCGCTCGTACCACGCGCGCGCGACCTCGCGGCGGTCCAGCAGCTCGGCGCGGTCCATCATGTGGCGAAAGCCCCACGCCTCGACGCCCTCGGCCAGGCGCGCGTAGTCGTAGGGGTCGGTCAGCCGCACCCGCTCGCGGGCCGCGGCGGGGAGCGGGACGCGCTCGGAGAACAGCCGCTCGTAGTCCTTGGCGGGCAGGTCGGACAGGCGCAGCGCGCGGTCGGCGCCCACGCGGGTGACGACCTCGGTGACGAAGGCGTCGATGTCGTGGCGGCCCAGCGCGCGGGCCACCGAGACGCGGTGGTGGCCGTCGCGGACGAAGTGGACCTCGCCGATGCGGTAGACCGAGATGGGGGGCAGCGGGTCGCCGCGCCGCACGGCGGCGGCGATCCGCTCCCAGCGCGTGCGCACTCGCGACGTGGTGGGGCGGAACTCGCGGTCGAAGCCGCTGCGGCGGTCGACCGTGCCGAGGATCGAGTCGAGGGGGATCGCGCGCAGCCCGAGGTCGCGCTCGCCGACGCGGCCGAGCGCGGCGACGACCTCGTCGAAGGGGAGGATCACGTCGATGTCGCCGCGCTCGCGGCTGAGGAAGCGGGCGAGGCGCGAGACCGCCTGGCGGCGGCGGGCGCGCAGGAAGTCGTCCTGTGCGTCGGCGGTACTCAATCCGGTGGGCAGCGGGGGCATCGGTCACGTAGTGTCGCAAGCACCATGGCTGCCACCGCCTCTGGTCTCTCGCCGGCCGCCCGCGCCGCCATCCCCGACAAGGGCCTCAAGCGCGACGCGATCGGCTACGTCTCCAACCTCGTCATCGCCGTGGCGTCGGTCGCGCCGGGCTACTCGCTCGCCGCGACGCTGGGCCTCGTGGTGGCTGTCGCGGGCCTGCAGGCGCCCGCCGTGTTCATCGCCGCCTTCGTGCCGATGCTGCTCGTCGCCTTCGCGTACCGCTACTTCAACCGCGCCGATCCGGACGCCGGCACCACCTTCTCGTGGGTCACGCGCGCGTTCGGGCCCAGCGCGGGGTGGGTCGGCGGGTGGGCGATCGTCGTCGCCGACGTGGTCGTCATGGCCAACCTCGCCGCGATCGCCGGCCTGTACACGTTCCTGCTGGTCGGCTGGGACAGCGCGGCGGCGAGCACGGCAGCGGTCACCGCGGTCGGCGTCGTCTGGATCGTGATCATGACCGCGATCTGCTACATCGGCATCGAGCTCAACGCGCGCACGCAGCGCTGGCTGCTCAGCGCCGAAGTCGTGATCCTCGCGATCTTCGCGGTGTGGGCGCTCATCAAGGCCGCGGTCACCGACCCGGCGGGCTCGGTCAGCCCCTCGCTGTCGTGGTTCTCACCGTTCGCCACCGCCAGCTCGAGCGGGTTCTTCGACGGGGTCCTGCTCGCGGTGTTCATCTACTGGGGGTGGGACTCGGGCGTCGCCGTCAACGAGGAGTCGCGCGACCGCCACCACGGCCCCGGCAAGGCGGCCGTCGTCAGCACGCTCGTCCTGCTCGGCATCTACGTCGTCGTGTCGCTCGCCGCGCAGGTGTATGCCGGGCCGAAGGCGCTGATCGACCACTCCGACGACGTGCTCAGCTTCCTCGGCGGGCGCGTCTTCCCGTCGCCGCTCGACAAGGCGCTCATCCTCGCCGTCCTCACGTCTGCCGCCGCGTCGACCCAGACGACAATCCTGCCCACCGCGCGCACGACGCTCTCGATGGCGCGCCACGGGGCGCTGCCGCGCATCCTCGGCCGCATCCATCCGCGCTTCAAGACGCCCGACGTCTCGACGCTCGCGATGGGCGTCGCCTCGATCGCCTTCTACGTCGCGCTGACGATCGTCTCGCAGAACGTGCTGGCCGACTCGATCGTCGCCCTCGGCTTCCTGATCGCCTTCTACTACGGCATCACCGGGATCGCCTGCGCCTGGTACTACCGGCGCGCGCTGCGGCGCGGGTGGCGCGCGGCGACGCTCGCCGTCGTCGCGCCGCTGGCCGGTGGCGTGATGCTCTTCGCGCTGTTCGGCAAGGCGCTCGTCGACTACTCCAAACCGGAGAACGTCACGACGAGCCTGTGGGGCATCGGGACCCCGGTCTGGATCGGCGTCGGCTCGCTCGTGGCCGGCGTGATCGCGATGCTCGTCACCCGCGCCCTGCTGCGGACGCCGTTCTGGCGCCGGCGCCCCGAGCAGGCCCACCCCGAGCTGGTGCTGTAGCCGTGCGCGCGGTCGTCATCACGGACCACGGTGACACCTCGGTGCTGCGCGTCGAGGAGCGCCCCGATCCGGTCCCGGGGCCCGGGCAGGTCGTCGTCGACGTCAAGGCGGCCGGGCTGAACTTCGCCGACGTCATGGCGCGCATGGGCCTCTACCCCGACGCGCCCAAGCCGCCCGTCGTCGTCGGCTACGAGGTGGCCGGCGTCGTCGAGGGCACTGGCGAGCGAGTCATCGCCGCCACGCGATTCGGCGGCCAGGCCGAGCGCGTCGCGGTCCGCGCGAGCGACACCGTGCCGCTGCCCGACTCGCTGTCGTTCGCCCAAGGCGCGGCGATCCCGGTCAACTACGCGACCGCCTGGGCCGCGCTGATCACCTACGGCAACCTCCAGCCCGGCGAGCGCGTGCTCATCCATGCCGCCGCCGGCGGCGTGGGCATGGCGGCCACGCAGATCGCCAAGCGCCGCGGCGCGCACGTGCTCGGGACCGCCTCGCCGGGCAAGCACGAGGCGATCCGGGCCAATGGCGTCGACGAGGCCTTCGGCTACGACCTGCCGCGCACCTTGCCCAAGGTCGACATCGTGCTCGACGCGATCGGCGGCGCGTCGTTCCGGCGCTCGTACGACCTGCTGCGGCCGGGCGGGCGGCTCGTCGCCTTCGGCGCCTCCTCGGTCGTCGGCGGCGAGAAGCGCAACCTCGTGCGAGCGGCCCCGCAGGCGCTGCGCATGCTGCGCGGCTTCAACCTGCTCGAGCAGATGAGCGCCTCGAAGGCGGTCATCGGCCTGAACCTGCTCACGCTGTGGGACGACCGCCAGACGCTCGAGCCGTTCGTCGCGCCGCTGCGCGAGATGCTCGAGGACGGCACGCTGCGGCCGGTCGTCTCCGACGAGGTGCCGTTCGACCGCGCCGCCGAGGCGCACCGGATCATCACCGAGCGGCGCAACGTCGGGAAGGTCGTGCTCGTCCCCTGATGAGTGGTATGGTCGCCGGCTGATGCGGTCGCTCCTCGGCCTGGCCCTTCTTCTCCTTCTCCCCCTGCGGGGGGAGTGACGCGTGGCGGCCGCGTAGCCGCAAACCCAACGAGAAGGAGACGACCCAGACCCCGAGAGGAGCACCGTGATGGACCGAGTACAGATCTTCGACACGACCTTGCGAGACGGCGAGCAGTCGCCGGGCATCTCGCTGAACACGCAGGAGAAGCTCGAGATCGCCCACCAGCTCGCCAAGCTGGGCGTCGACGTCATCGAGGCTGGCTTCCCGATCACCAGCCCGGGCGACTTCGAGGCCGTCCAGGCGATCGCCCGCCAGGTCGAGGGCCCGGTCATCGCGGGGCTCGCGCGCGCACACGTGGCCGACGTCGACGCCGCGCATGGCGCGGTGCGAGACGCCGAGCGCCCGCGCATCCACACCTTCATCTCGACGTCGGACATCCACATCACGCACCAGCTGCAGTCCACGCGCGACGACGTCAAGGGCCAGGCGCGCGCGGCGGTCGCCCACGCCAAGTCGCTCGTCGACGACGTCGAGTTCTCGCCGATGGACGCCACGCGCGCCGACGTCGAGTTCACCGCCGAGGTGTGCGCGATCGCCATCGAAGAGGGCGCGACGGTGATCAACATCCCCGACACCGTCGGCTACACGATGCCTCACGAGTTCGACGCCTACCTGCGCCGGCTCTACGAGCTCGTCCCCACGCTGCGCGACGTCACGCTGAGCGTCCACTGCCACGACGACCTCGGCCTGGCCGTGGCCAACTCCTTCGCGGGCGTGCTCGCCGGCGCGCGCCAGGTGGAGTGCGCGATCAACGGGATCGGCGAGCGCGCGGGCAACGCGTCGCTCGAGGAGATCGTGATGCTCCTGCACACCCGCCGCGACGCGATCGGCCTCACGACCGACGTCAACACCCGCGAGCTGGCCCGCACGTCGCGGCTCGTCTCGCGCCTGACCGGCTACGTGGTGCAGCCCAACAAGGCCGTCGTCGGGCGCAACGCGTTCGCGCACGAGTCGGGCATCCACCAGGACGGCGTGCTCAAGGAGCGCTCGACCTACGAGATCATGGACGCGCGCACGGTCGGCCTGGAGGGCAACGACATCGTGCTGGGCAAGCACTCCGGACGCCACGCGTTGCGCCAGGCGCTCGAGGAGCTGGGCTTCACCGTCAGCGGCGCCGTGCTCAACACCGCCTTCGCGCGCTTCAAGGAGATCGCCGACAAGAAGAAGCAGGTCACGGCGATGGACCTCGAGGCGCTTCTCACCGACGAGCTGCGCGAGTCGCTGCCCAGCTACACGCTCGAGTGGTTCGACGTCGAGGCCAGCTCGCGCCGCCCGCCGCACGCGACGGTCGCGATCCGCACCCCCGACGGCGCCGTCGTCCAGGGCTCGTTCACCGGCGACGGGCCGGTCGACGCGATCTTCCGCGCCATCAACGCCGGGACCGGGCTGGACGGGCGGCTGCGCGAGTTCCGCGTGGACGCGGTGACCGGCGGCCAGGACGCGCTCGGCGAGGTCAGCGTGGTCCTCGAGCTCGGCGGGCGGACGGCGTCGGGCCAGGGCGTGGCCACCGACATCCTCGAGGCGGCGGCGCGGGCCTACGTGCGCGCGCTCTCGGCGGGCGTGCAGCGCGAGCGGGCGGCGGCCGAGGCGCTCAAGGAGCTCACGCCGACGCCGTAGCGCCGCGGGGCGCCGGGCGCGGCTGGGTGCGCGCGGACCAGAGGACGAAGGCGAGGACCGAAAGGCCGGCGAGGCCGTCGGTGAAGATCGTCGCGAAGAAGAACGCGGGGATCTTCGGCGTGCCGTTGAGGAAGTGGCCGAGCGTGCTGATGCCGGTGACCGAGTAGATCGCCAGGCAGACGTGCGCTCGGTAGAAGCGGCGGTCGCGATAGAGCCGGTAGCCCAGCAGGCCGATCGCGGTGAGCAGCGGCCAGAAGACGATGATCGCGATCTGGATCGCCGTGTCGCCGGGAAAGCCGCCCGGGTAGTCGTCGACCTTGACGAAGTTGTGCGTGTAGTGCAGCGCCGTCGAGACGATGCTGAACGCGAGGATGGCCCTGAGGAGCGTGAGGCGGCGGTCGTGGTCGGTCATGGCACCTCCCGGACGTCTAGATAGATCGCTCTAGTGAACGGTAGCCATACCACCACTTCCCGGGCGGCAAGGAGCAGCTCGGCGGGGAGGTCATCCGCCGCTCGGGGCGCATGTACTTCGAGCTCTTCGAGCTGATCATGGACAACGCCGACGACTACGTCAGCGGGGTGCGGGACTTCTTCGCGGGAGCCGCCCTGACGCTCGAGGCGACCGACTACGCCGACGCCTGCCCGACCGCCACGGTCGCGCTCGAGGTGGCCAGCACCAACGAGCCGCTGCGCCGGGCGACCGCCGAGGTCTTCGAGAGCTGGATCGCGGGGGCGACCGAGCGCGGCACGGCGGCCGGCATCCCGGCCGACCGGGCGCGCGCGCTGGCCATCGAGCTGATCGCCCTGCTCGAGGGCGCGTTCGTCCTGTGCCGCGCGGCGCGCAGCACCGAGGCGCTCGCGGTCGCCGGCGCGCGGGCGACCGAGTCGGTGCGCGAGGCGCTCGCAGACGACCTCTAGCGCCACAGCAGCACGAGCAGCAGCGCCACCAGCATGCTCGCCAGCCCGGCGATCGCGAGGTAGGCGCCGACGGCGGGCGCGAGCTCGAGCGGGCCGAGCCTCGCACTGGGCGGCGGGTTCGCCGCGCGCAGCGCGGTGGCGACGAGCGCGCCGGCGACGGCGGCGACCGCGGCGGCGAGCCAGCGCGGACCGGGGCGGGCGCCGCCGGCGAGCGCGACGGCGAGGACGAGCGCCCCGGCGGCGACGGCGGCGAGCACGACATCGGTGAGCGCGAACAGCTGCCAGCCGGTCCGCGTCTCCGGCAGCCGGTCGAGCGCGCCGAAGATGACGAGACCGCCGGCCTTGAGCCGGTACCAGTGCGCGAACAGCGAGCCGAAGACCGCGGCGGCGGCGACGGCGAGCCCGCCCGCCACGAGGGCGTCCGGCGCGCCTCCGCGCTCAGCCTGGATCCACCTATTCTCGCGGCGCGAGCCGCCCGGAATGCCGTCGTCATACGGCTTCGGCCGCGACCCGAAGGGGTCACCCTGCGAATTCGCGGCCGAAGCCGTCTGACTCGGCCTCCGGACGGCTCGCATCCACGATCGATCGGCGGATACAGGCTCAGTCACGGCCGATCCGCAGCCCCTGCCGGTAGCCGGCGGCCAGCGCCGCTCCGCGGCGGCTGTCATCCATGAGGTCGACGCCGAGCGCCTCGGCCGCCTCGTGGTCGGGGCCGATCGTGCGCACGCTGGCCCCACGGCGGCGCAGCGCGAGCGTCTCGACCGCCTCGGCGCTGCGGCTAGCGGCACGCATGAAGCTCAGCGGCGAGTTCAGCGCGAGCGGCAGGCTGGCGGCGACGCTCAGGCACAGCACCTCGCTGTCGCGCCCGGCGGGCGCGGCGTCGAGGTTGGTCAGCGACCACACGCCGCCGTCGACGTAGTCGCGGTCGCCGATGCGCACCGCGCGGAAGATCCATGGGACCGCGCACGACGCTGCGACCGCCTGGCCGACCGTGGCCTTCGGCGAGTGCGGCCGCCCGAACACGACCCGCCGCCCGCTCTCGCGGTCGACGGCGCACACGCGCAGGCGGCCGTCCCAGCGCTGGCCGCGCTCGTCGATGTGCCGGCCCAAGCCGTCGATAGGGCGGCCCTCGCCGGGCACGCGAGCCAGCAGCGCCGAGCGGGCCCGCGCGCCGACCGGGGCGCCCAGCGCCAGCGCGGGGCCGGCCAGCGGCGCGCTGGCCGCCCACATCGCGCGCGCCCACGCCGCGGCCAGGTCGGGCACGGGGCCGCCGCGGCGGCGCGCCGGGTCGGCCGGCATCGCGCCGCCGCCGCCGGGCCGCGACGAGGTGCCGGGCGGGCGGCGCGGCGAGCGGCCGGCGGCGAGCGAGGCGCCGACGATGGCGCCCGCCGAGGTGCCGACGATCGCGTCGACGCTCCGGAAGTCGACCCCGGTCGCCTCCTCGAGCCCGGCCAGCACGCCGGTCATCCACGCCTCGCCGACCGCGCCGCCGGCGGCGAGCACGAGCACGTCGGGGCGCAGGAACGGCTCCTCGCTCACGACGAGGACCCTAGTGCCGCGTCAGGCAACGTTCGCCCCACGGGGCGAACGTCACCTGACGCAGCACTAGTCGGCCTCTGGTCGGCGGTCAGACGACGGCGAAGGCCACGCGCACCGCCGCGCCGGCCGCCGGCTGCGCCGAGATGCGGTAGCGGCCGCGGCGCAGGCGCCGCACGACGCGATCGGGCAGGCGCACGAGGACGTCGCCGGCGCGCCCGGGAACCGTCCACGCCGACAGCGCCCGGCTGCGGCGCCCGCGCAGCCGCTCGACGCGCACGCTCACGGGGGCGGCGACGTTCAGCGCGAAGCGCAGGGTCGGCGGGCGCCCGCGCGAACGCGCGCGCCCGTCGCGGGCGCGGTGGAGCAGCACCGGGAACTGCAGCGCC
Organism: Actinomycetota bacterium; assembly: GCA_005888335.1. The sequence continues at coordinate 2,764 of VAWY01000107.1, read as the reverse complement.
GCGACGCGGGCGCCCGGCGCCGCCGCGGTCCAGCGCAGCTCCGGCGCCTCGAGGCGAAGGCCGCCCGGGAAGTCCGCCCGCACGTCATAGCCGTGCTCGCCCCACGCGAGGCCCGCGAGGGTGACCGGGCCGTCGCAGGGCGACCAGTCGCCGCCGTCGAGCCGGCAGCTCAGGGCGCCGCCGGCGGAGGCGGCGAAGGACAGCGCTGCGCTCGCGGTGGTGAACGAGCGCGCCCCGGTGGGCTCGGCGTCGGGCGTCTCGCGGGTCAGCTGCACGGTCGCCGGCGAGGGGTCGACGTTGCCGGCGGCGTCGATGGCGCGGACGGCCAGCGTGGTCGCGCCGCCCGGCAGCGCGAGCGGGCCGGCGCAGGCCGACCAGCCGCCGCCGTCGACGCGGCACTCGAAGCGCCCGCCGCGCTCGCTGCTCGCGAAGACCGCGACGGCCTCTGCCGCGCCCGGAGCGGGGCCGGCGGCAAGCGCGAAGGTGTCGGGCGCGGTGCGGTCGACGCGCCAGGAGTACTGCGCGGGCACGGGCTCGCTCTGGCCGAAGCGATCGGTGGCCACGACGCGCAGCACGTGGTCCCCGGCGCCGACCGAGTCGACGTCGACGGTTTCGCCGCATGGCGCGAACGCCGCGCTGTCGAGCGCGCACGCGAACGTCACGGTGGGCTTGGTGGCGCTCAGCGCGAACGAGGCGTCGGGTCGGGCGGTGACCTCGGGGACCGTGGCGGCGATGCGCGTCTCGGGCGGCGTGGGGCTCCAGTCGGGCGCGGCGGTGTGGTCGGCGCGCCAGCGGTAGTCGGCAGCCTGGCCGGCGCGGCCCCAGCGGTCGATCGGCGTCACGCGCAGCACGTGGTCGCGCTCGGCGAGGCGGTCGAAGCGCGGGGCGGCGCCGCACGCCGTGGCGGCGGCCCCGTCGAGCGCGCAGGTGAAGGTCGCCTGCGGATCGGAGGCGGTGAGGGCGAACGTCGCGCTGGTGGCGTCGGTGAGCGCCGGCGGGCCGGCGACCGCCGCGGTCGCGAGCGTACCGTCGCGCCCTCGAGAGGCGTGGTCGGCGACGTCGGCGGGGCTGAGCGCGCGGTCGTAGACGGCGAGCTCGTCGAGGGCGCCGCGCCAGGTGCTGCCGCCGCCGGCGTAGCGGCCCGCGTAGAGGCTGCCGCTGCCGAGCTTCACCATCCCGGAGAGCGCGCGCAAGGCGACCGGCGCGCCGTCGACGTACAGCGTCGCCGTTCCCGCGGCGAACGTCGCGGCGACGTGGTGCCAGACGTTCGCCGACAGCGCGCTGGGCGCGGTGACGGTCGCGCGGCCGGCGCTGCTCGTGACGACGAAGACCGGGGCGCCGCCCGTCGCCGTGTAGAGATGAAAGCCCGTCGAGGTGCCGCCCTGGCTGAAGATGTAGCGCGTGCTCGAGGCCGACGTGAGGCGCACCCAGGACTCGAGGCTGAGCGCCGCGGTCGGCGCGAAGGTCGTGCCGAGGTCGAGCCAGCCACCCGAGAAGGCGAGCGCGGCGTTGGCGTCGGCGGCCAGGGCGCCGGGCGCGCCCGCCGACAGGGCGCCGCTCCACGTGCCCGCCGAGCCGCCGGCGGCGTTGGCGGCCTGCGGGCCCGCCGCGTCGCCGAGGCGCCACCAGCCCGAAGGCGCCGAGGCCGTGACGGCGTCGGCGTAGGGGGAGGCGAGGGCGGTCGCCGGCGCGGCGGCGCCCAGCGCGACGATCACCGAGAGGACCGCGCGCAGCCTCATGGCCGGCGCCTCACGCGCTCGCAGTCGGGGGCGACGCGGTCGCCCCGGTGGGCGGTCACCTTGTCGCGCCCCGGGCCACAGCGGATGACGTTGCGCGTCCCGGCGACCGCCTGGACGTCGTCGTCTCCGGCGCCGGCGTCCACGACGTTGCGCGCGCGGCCGCGCAGCCGGATGACGTCGCGCCCGGAGCCCGCGTCGATGGTGTTGGCCCCCGTGCCGCCGGTGATCGCGTCGTCGCCGGGCCCGCCCTCGATCCGCGTCGGCCCCGGGCCGCCGTAGATCGTGTCGTCGCCCGGCCCGCCGTCGAGCAGGTCGGAGGCGCTGCTGGGCGCGTCGGCCTGGCGGCGGCCCCAGATGATGTCGTTGCCCGGGCCGCCGAAGATGCGGTCGGGGCCGATACCGCCGAGCAGGTTGTCGTCGAGCGCGGTGCCCTGGCGCTCACCGCCCTCGTCGGGCGCGAGGTACTTCATGCCGCGGAACGGGTCGCCCACCGGCGGCTCGGCGATCACCTGCTCGCAGCCGCGCACGCCGCCCTCCTCGATCAGCTGGCGGTTGGAGACGCCGCCGGGCTCGTCGTAGGGGTTGATGAAGAGCACGTCGTTGCCCGGACCGCAGTCGACCGCGGCGACCGCGCCGCCGGTGTTCGCGTAGAGCGTGTCGTCGCCGCTGCCGCCGTCGAGGCGGTCGGGCCCCGAGTCGGCGTAGAGCTCGTCGTTGCCGGGCCCGCCGTCGAGCCGGTCGCCGCCGGTGCCGCCGTGCAGCGTGTCATCGCCGGGGCCGCCGTCGAGGCGATCGTCGTCGGCCCCGCCGTCGAGCGTGTCGGCGCCGTCGCCGCCCGAGATCAGGTCGGCGCCGAAGCCGCCGCTGAGGATGTCGTCGCCGGCGCCGCCGTTGAGGTGGTCGATCCCCGAGGCGCCGTCGAGCACGTCGTCGCCGGCGCCGCCCCACAGCCAGTCGGGCCCGGTCTGGCCGAACAGCGAGTCATCGCCCGCGCCCCCGGTGAGCCGGTCGTCGCCGCCGTGGCC
>VAWY01000106.1 GCA_005888335.1 Actinomycetota bacterium | reverse complement strand
GCGGGATGAAGAAGCGGCGGCGCCCCGCACGCGGCGCCCGGCAGACCCCGGAGGCGACCAGCAGGGCCAGCAGCGCATACCGCAGCGTGCCGGCCGAGCCCGCGCCCCCGGCGCTGGACGCCGCGGGTGGCGGCGGGCCGGCGGGCGGGACAGGCGCCGGCGAGCCGCCCGGCGTGGTCCGCACGGCGACGCTCGCCGCGCGGCGCGCAGCGGCGGGGTGGGCGACGGCGCCCACGGGTGACCTGAAGACCGGCGGCAGCCACCCCGCCGCCGCCGGCGCCCCGGTGCCCATCGGCCGGCCCGCCGCCGCGATCGTGCCGGCGAGCGGCGCGGCGTCGCCGACAATGCCCGGTCGCGGGGCGAGCGCCTGCGGAAGCGTCGTGGCGACAGGCGCGGCGGCGTGACCGACGGCGCCGGTGAGCGGAGCGGTCGCTCCCGGCAGGCCGGCGACCGCGTGCTGACCGGTGGCGGTCGGCGCCCCGGTGGCGTGGCCGATGGTGGTGATGAGCGGGGCAGTGGCGCGCTGGGAGACGCCGGTCGCGTGCTCGACGGCGACGGCGGTGGTGAGCGGCGCGGTGGCCCGCTGGACGGTGGTGGTAAGGGCGGCCGTCGTCTGGTCGACGGCCGTCTTGGCCGGCGCGACGGCGTGCTGCGCCGTCGCCGTGACGGGTGCGATCGCGCGCTGCGCCGTCGCCGTGACGGGTGCGATCGCGTGCTGCGCCGTCGCCGTGGCGGGTGCGATCGCGTGCTGCGCCGTCGCCGTGACCGCGGCGACCGGCTGCTCGGCCGTCTCGGCGACCGGCTCGCCCCCGTTCGGCAACCCGGTCGCGATCGCCGCCGCGGCGTGCGGTGCGGTGGTGGGTAGCGCCGCACCAGGCGCCGCCGCCTCGGACACCCTGCCCGTGGCCGAAGCGGCGGCCGCCCGGACGGTGCCGGCTGGCGCCGAGGCGCTCGCCTGCACCGAGCTCGTGGCTGGAGGCACCACCTGCTGGACCGCCCCTGCCGCCGACACGCTCTGCGCTCCGGCGTTGGGCGCGAGCCCCAGCGCGATCACGGCCGCCGCAGCGCAGGCTCGCCACCCGCCGCGGTCGCGGCGGAATGGGCGGCGCTGGTGATGTCCACGGCGTCCGGCCATCCGACCTCCCTCCGGTGCCGACTCTCGAGCCGGCGCGGCAACGGCGGCGAGGGTGCTTCGCGCAGCGCCAGGTAGGCAGTTCCGGCACGTGCAGGTGCGCGAACTCGCAGCCATCTAGAGTTGCCCGCCGCGTGACCGAGCTGTACGTCCAGCGCGACCAGCCGCCCGGCGTGCCGCCGCTGCACCTGACCGGCGAGCGCACGCTGCCCGACGTCCCCGAGGAGAACTACTGGTACCGGCGCCATCTCGTGGTCTACGAGTGGATCGCCGAGCGCGTCGCGGGCTTGCGGGTCGTCGACGTCGCCTCCGGTGAGGGCTACGGCGCCGACGTGCTGGCCCGTCAGGCGGCGTCCGTGCTGGGCATCGAGCCCAACCCCGAGGCCTACGAGCACGCCCGGCTCAAGTATCCGCGGGTGACGTTCCGGCGCGCCATCGCCGAGACGTTCACCGAGCCCTGCGACGCGCTCGTGTTCCTCCAGACGATCGAGCACGTCGCCGACCCCGGCGCGGTGCTCGAGCACTTCAAGGCGCAGCTCCGACCCGGCGGCGTCGCCTACGTCTCGACGCCCAACGTCCTCACGCTCGCCCCGCCCGGCGCCGACCGCTCCGGCAACCCGTGGCACGTCAAGGAGTACGAGGCCGGCGAGTTCCGCGCGCTGTGCGAGGCGCACTTCGGCGACGTGCAGCTCCTCGGCCTCTTCCATGCGCGCAAGCTGCGCGCGCACCAGCTCGCGATCGAGCACGCCCGCTGGGACGCCATCCACGCGAAGCTCGGCGTCACGACGCGCTTCTACGACTGGTTCACGCCGGCGATCTCGACGCGCGACTTCGCCCTGCGCGCCACAGGCCTGGAGCGCGCCCTGGACTTCCTCGCCGTCTGCCGCACATGAGCGGCGAGCTCGCGCTCGTCCTCCACACGCACATGCCGTACGTGGAGGGCTTCGGGACGTGGCCCTTCGGCGAGGAGTGGCTGTTCGAGGCGATCGCCACGTCCTACCTGCCGGTCCTCGACGTGGTCGAGGGTGGCGCGCCGGTGACGCTCTCGCTGACCCCGGTGCTGTGCGACCAGCTGCAGGCGCCCGGCGTCACCGAGCGCTTCGCGGCCTTCGTGCGCAGGGTGCGGCGCGCGTCGCACCGGCTCGACGCCGAGGCCGCCCGCCGCGCCGGCGACGAGGACGTGGCGCGCGCGATCGAGCAGAGCGCGGGGCTGTACGAGACCGCGCTCGAACGCTTCGAGCGCCTCGGCGGCGACCTGCTCGGCGCGCTCGCCCCGTACGCGACATGGACGTCGGCGGCGACACACGCCGTCCTCCCGCTGCTCGCCACGGACGCCGGCGTGCGCCTGCAGGTCCGCGGGGGCATCGAGTCGCACCGGCGGCGCACCGGCGCCTGGGCGGGGGGCTTCTGGCTGCCCGAGTGCGCGCACGCGCCGGAGCTCGACCCGCTCCTGGCCGGCGAGGGCGTGTGCGCGACCTGCGTCGACCTGACCGGCGTCGTCGACGATCACCTGCGCCCGCTGCGCTCGGACGCCGGCGTCGTGCTGTGGCCGATCGACCGCGCGACCGTCGAGCTCGTATGGAGCCCGAACGGCTATCCCGCGCACGCCGCCTACCGCGACTCGTGGCGCAAGACCGAGCACGACCACCGCCCGTGGGCGGTCGACGGCGCCGTCTACGACCGCGAGCGCGCGCGGCGCCAGGCCCGGGCCGACGCCGCCGACTTCGTCGCACGCGTGCGCGAGCGCATCCGCGGCGGCGGCGTGTGCGTGTGCGCGCTGGACACCGAACTGCTCGGCCACTGGTGGCACGAGGGCGCGCTGTGGCTGGGCTTCGTCGTCGAGCAGGCCGACGCCCAGGGGCTCACGCTGACGCGGCTCGACGAGGCCCTCGAGCGCCACGAGCCGGCGCCGGCGCCGGAAGACCTGCCGATGACCACGTGGGGCACCGGCCGCGACCTGTCGACGTGGGACGCGCCCGCCGTCGCCGATCTCGCGTGGGCGGCGCGCCGCGCCGAGCTCGACGTCGTCGCGGCGGGCCGCGACGTGCCCCTGCACGCGATCCGGGAGCTGCTCGCGCTGCAGTCCAGCGACTGGGCCTTCCAGGTCACCCAGCGCTACGCGCCGCCCTACGGGCGCGAGCGGGCGCGAGGGCACGCGCAAGGCGTCGCCGCGGCGCTCGCAGAACCCGACGCGGCGGAGCCCGAGCTGCGCCACCTCGCGCCGTGGGCGACGCCCGCGCCCCTGCTCGAGCCGTGAGCGCTGGTACCCTTGCGCGCTCCATAAACCCGACACCAGCCAGCCGAGTCCCCGCGACGCAGATCGCGGGGAGCGGGGGATCCACCGGGACCGACTCGGTCCCAGGGGCGAATCGCCGCCAGAGCGCGGCGTAGCGCACGTCCCAGCGCGAGCCCGACAGCTAACCCCGTAGGCGTTGAGACGAAGGAGCTGTTCCCGTGCCGTTCGAGTCGAATGCCGTATGCCCCGACCTCGTCGACGAGGCCGCGTTCCGCCGCTCGCTGCGCGCCTCGCGCGCGCGCCGCGCCGCCGCCGACCGCCGGCGCCGCCGCGAGCTGATCGGCCGGCGCGGCGTGGCGCTGGCGCTCGCCGGGCTGGCCTTCGCCGCCACCGGCGCGGTGGCCCAGGAGACGACGTCGAGCGGCGGCGCGGCCGGTGCGGCGGACACCGTCGTGGCGCTCCAGAACCAGCTCGGCGTGCCCGCCGACGGCGTCTACGGGCCGCGCACCCGCGCCGCCGTGCGCCGGTTCCAGGCGCGCAGCGGCCTGACGGTCGACGGCATCGCGGGCCCGGCGACGCTGCGCGCGCTCGGCCTCTCGCCCGCGACGGCGCCCGCGACGGCCGCCGCCGACGGCGGCGACGCCACCACGCTCGCGGCCATCGCCCGCTGCGAGTCGGGCGGCGACCCGACGGCGATCTCGGCCGACGGCCGCTACCGCGGCAAGTACCAGTTCACCCGCGCGACGTGGCGCGTCGTGGGCGGCACCGGCGATCCCGCCGCCGCCAGCGAGTCCGAGCAGGACCAGCGCGCGGCCGCGCTGCTGGCCCGCCAGGGCCCGAGCGCCTGGCCGGTGTGCTCGTCGCGCGCCGCGACGGCCTAGGTCCACACCGCGCGAGTGCGGGGTCCCCGGCACCGCGGCGCGCGGGCTACCGCGGCGCGTCTGCCGGGGTCGACCAGCGCAGCCGCCGCGGGCGCGGCCGCATCCGGATGACCTGCGCGGGGACGCCCGCCACGACCGCGTTGTCGGGGACGTCCTTGGTGACGACCGCGCTCGTGCCCACGATCGCGTTGTCGCCGATCGTCACGCCGCGCAGGACGCACGCGCCGTACCCCATCCAGACGTTGTGGCCGACGCGCACGTCGCGCTTGTAGATGCCCTGCTCGCGCACGGGCCGCTCGACCTCCACGACGCCGTGGTCGAAGTCGATGAGCATCACGCGGTCGGCGATGATGCACTCGCGCCCGATCGACACGTGCTGGAACGCCGAGATCGTGCACTCCTGGCCGAGCACGCTCTTGGCGCCGATGTGCACCTCGCCCTCGTGCACGCGCACCTTCGTGCCGTGCCCGATCCACGACCAGCGCCCCAGGTGCAGCTTCGCGTCCTTGCCGATCTCGAGCGTCACGCCGGGGCCGACGAAGGCGATCCCGTCCGTGACCAGCCGCCCGCGGAAGCGCAGCTTCAGCCACGCCAGGCGGACGAACAACCGCCCGTACTTGCGGTTGAACATGCCGTGCGCGCGCAGGAACCGCAGCAGCGTCAGCGGGCCGCCGTGCAGGGGCGGCGGCTCGCCGCGCACGACTGGCGGCGCGCCGGCCGCCGCGCGTTCGAGAACGACCCCGGTCTCCATGCGCACCCAAGCGTAACTGCCATCATCCCGCGCCCATGACCCCGGACCGCAGCCTTGCCGCGCGCCTCGTCGACGGCGACCGCCGCGCGCTCGCCCGCGCGATCACGCTCGTCGAGAACGAGGATCCCGAGGGCTACGAGGTCGTGCGCGAGATCTATCCGCGCACCGGCCGGGCCGCCGTGTTCGGCTTCACCGGGCCGCCCGGGGTCGGCAAGTCGACGCTGATCGGAGCGCTGACCAAGGCGCGCCGCGCGCAGGGCCGGCAGGTCGCCGTGCTGTCGGTCGACCCGTCGTCGCCGTTCACGCACGGGGCCGTCCTCGGCGACCGCATCCGCCTGTCCGAGCACTTCCTCGACCCCGGCGTCTTCATCCGCTCGATGGCCAACCGGGGGGCGCTCGGCGGGCTGAGCGAGGCGGCGCTGCAGGCCGCGCTGCTCATGGACGCCGCGGGGCGCGACGACGTGTTCGTCGAGACGGTCGGCGTCGGACAGGCCGAGGTCGATGTCATCGACCACGCGGACACGGTCGTGCTGGTTCTCATGCCCGGCTCGGGCGACTCGATCCAGGCGCTGAAGGCCGGCATCATGGAGATCCCCGACGTCATCGTCGTCAACAAGGCCGACCATCCGCTCACCGACACGATGGTCCGCGAGATCCGCGGCGTGCTGAGCCTCGCGCCCCAGCGAGGCTGGCGCGTGCCGATCATCAAGACCGAGGCCGCGCGCGCCACCGGGATCGACGAGCTCGTCGCCCGCCTCGACGAGCACCGCGCGCACATCGAGGCCGAGGGCACGCTGTCCGAGCGCCGCCGGCGCAACCTGCGCAACGAGGTCCTGGCGCTGGCCGCCGCGCGGCTGCGCCGGCGCCTCGAGGACGAGCTGCGCGAGGACGAGGAGTTCGCGCGCCTGCTCGACGAGGTCGTCGCGCGCCGGCTCGACCCGGCGAGCGCGGCGACGACGCTACTCGAGCGGACGACTGCCGACGCGTAGGACCCCGGCGCGCTGCCCGCGCCGCCGGCCTCGCGCCTCGCGCGCGGCGAGCGCGGCCAGGGCGGCCGCGACCGCCGCCGTGCACACGACCGCGCCGGTCGACAGACCGCCGCCGAAGCGCGGCAGGACGCGCTCGGCGCCGCCCCAGGGGACGTCGCCCGCCGGCGGCGCGAGCGTCGCCTCGCCCAGCCGCGCGCCCGCGAGCAGCCAGACCGAGCCGGCCAGCGTGAGGGCGCCCAGCGCGGCGCCGGCGCGCGGCGCGAAGCGCAGGCCCCAGGCGGCGAGCGCCCCCGCGAGCGGCAGCACCGGCACGAGCAGGCGCGCGGGCCCCCAGGCGCCGTGCAGGGCGGGCGCGAGGAGCGCGGCGACGATCGCCTGGGCGGCGCAGATCGCCGCCAGGAAGCCGGCCGCCACCTCGACGTCGGCCTGCTCGTGGACGGCGAAGGCCAGCCGCTCGCGGTGTGAGCGCCACAGCAGCCACACCGCGTAGAAGGCGAGCGCCGCGAACGGCGCCCAGACGAGCAGGCCGGCGTCGCGGTCGAGCCAGACGCCCACCAGCCGCGGCGCGCGCGCCGCGAGGTCGCCGGCGGAGTCCAGCCCGGTGGCCGAGCCGGGCGCCCTCGACGCCGCGTACGGGGTCAGACCCCCGAACAGGCGGTCGTGCAACGTCACGAACAGGACGCCCGAGAACAGCACCAGATCGAGCGCGACGAGCGCCGCCCAGCCGCGCGACCGCCGGCGCAGCCAGCGGGCGAGCACGACGGCGCAGACCGCTCCGGCCCCGGCGAGCTCGACGGCCAGCCACGGCACGGCGGCGATCGCGCCCGCGCAGGCGACGGCCAGCGCGAGGCGCGGGCGCTCGCGCAGCGCGAGCGCCGCCAGCGCCCCGGCGCTCAGCGCCAGCGCGCCCGCCCCCTCGGGCGAGACCGCGGTGGCGGCGGCCAGCGCCGGGGGCGACAGCCCCATCACGAGCGCCGCCGCGCTCGCCCACGGCTCGGGCACCAGCCGCCGCCCCAGCGCGGCGCCGAGCACGAAGGCCAGCGCGAGCAGCGCGGCAAGCCACAGCTCGACGAGCACCGGCCCGCCCAGCGCGTACGCGGGCGCGACGAGCAGCGGGAAGCCGAGCCCCTGCGGCTCGACGAGCCGGCCGTCGACGGGCGTCGCCGTCGCGTGCAGCCCCCGGTGCGAGAACGCGCGCCACGCCCTGTCGCGGTACTCGTGACGCAGGTCGACGAAGCCGTCGGAGACGATCGCGTCCGCGCTGAGCAGGACGTGCGCCTCGCGCGGCGCGAAGCGCTCGCCCTGGATCGCGTCGACGCCCAGCGTCGCCGCGTAGGCGCCGAACAGCACGAGCCAGAGGGCCAGCGCCCGTTTCACGCGGCCCCGGCGCGGGGCCGAGGCGTCCTCGGCGCGCTGGCCGCGCAATCACGCACCCAGGGCCCGGGCGATGACCATCTGCTGCACCTCATCGGTGCCCTCGCCGATCGTGAGGATCTTGGCGTCGCGGTAGAAGCGGCACACCGGATACTCCTCGATATAGCCGTAGCCGCCGTGAATCTGCACCGCCTCCTCGGCGCAGCGCACGGCCAGCCGGCCGGTCTTGAGCTTGGCCTGCGCGGCGGTCAGCGTGAAGTTCTCGCCGCGGTCCTTCAGGCGCGCCGCCTTGTAGACGAGCATCCGCCCGGCCTCGATCTCGGTGCTCATGTCGGCGAGCTTGCCCTGGATCGCCTGGAACTTGGAGATCGGCTGCCCGAACGCCTTGCGCTCCTTCGCGTAGGCGAGCGCCTGGTCGAGGGCGCCCTGCGCGAGCCCGACGCCCATAGCGGCGACGCCGATGCGCCCGATGTCGAGGATGTGGAGGAACTGCTTGAAGCCCGCGCCGCGCGGGCCGAGCATGTTCTCCTCCGGTACGCGGCAGTCGGTGAAGGTCAGCGGCCGCGTGTCCGACGCGTTCCAGCCCATCTTGCGGTACGGCTCGCCCTGCTCGTAGCCGGGCGTGCCGTTGGGGACGATGAAGTTCGAGATCTCGTCGTCGCCGGTGCGCGCGGTGATCGTCACGACGCCCGAGATCTCGGTCCCCGCGTTGGTGATGAACTGCTTGGCGCCGTTGATCACCCACGAGCCGTTCTCGCGCACCGCGCGGGTGCGCGTGTTGCCCGCGTCCGAGCCGGCCTCGGGCTCTGTCAGACCGAACGCGCCGAGCCGGCGGCCCGAGCACAGCTCGGGGAGCCACTCGCGCTTCTGCTCCTCGTTGCCGAACAGGTAGATCGGCTGCGTCCCCAGGGACGTGTGCGCGCACAGCGTGATCGCCACGCTCGAGTCCACCCGGGTGAGCTCCTCGACCGCCAGCGCATAGGCCAGCGTGTCGCCGCCCCCGCCGCCGTACTCCTCGGGAAACGGGATGCCCATCAGCCCCAGCTCGCCGAGCTTGCTCACGATCTCGTAGGGGAAGCGCTTGTGCCGGTCGAGCTCCTCGGCGACCGGCGCCACCTCTTTGAGAGCGAAGTCGCGCACGGTCCGCTGCAGGAGCCGGTGATCGTCGCTGAGTTCGAAGTCCATGTCAGGCATCATCCTTGGGTATGCGTTTCGGCGTCCTTACCGGCGGCGGCGACTGCCCCGGCCTCAACGCGGTCATCCGCGCCATCGTGCGCAAGTCGGTGCTGCACTACGGCCACGAGATCCTCGGCTTCCGCGACGGCTGGCGCGGCCCGCTGGACGGCGACTGCGAGCCGCTGACCAACGACGTCACGCGCGGGATCCTGCCCCGCGGCGGCACGATCCTCGGCTCCTCGCGGACCAACCCGTTCAAGCGCGACGACGGCGTCGACGCCATCCGCTCGACGTTCGAGCGCTTCGACGTCGACGGCCTGATCGCCATCGGCGGCGAGGACACGCTCGGCGTCGCCAACCGCCTTCACGGCGAGCACGGCCTTCCCGTGATCGGCGTGCCCAAGACCATCGACAACGACCTCGGCGGCACCGAGATGACCTTCGGCTTCGACACCGCCGTTCAGGTCGCCACCGACGCGATCGACCGCCTCCACACGACCGCCGAGAGTCACAACCGCGTCCTCGTGCTCGAGGTCATGGGCCGCCACGCCGGCTGGATCGCGCTGCACAGCGGGATCGCCGGTGGCGCCGACGTCATCCTCATCCCCGAGCGCCCCGTCGACCTGAATCACGTCTGCGAGACGATCCGCCAACGCCACCGCCGCGGCGGGCGCTTCTTCTCCATCGTGGTCGTCGCCGAGGGCGCGGTCCTGCAGGACAGCCCCGAGTCGGTGGGGCAGCAGACCGACGAGTTCGGGCACGCCCGCCTCGGCGGGGTCGGCGACCGGATCGGGCGCGAGATCGAAAAGCGGACGGGCTACGAGACCCGCACCACGGTGCTGGGCCACATCCAGCGCGGCGGTACGCCTACGGCCTTCGATCGCGTGCTGGCGACACGATTCGGCGTTGCGGCGATCGACGCCGCTGACGCCCGGCGTTGGGGCACCATGCCCGCGCTGCGCGGTGCGCGCATCGAGCTCGTCTCGCTGTCCGAGGCCGTCGCGTCACTGCGCACCGTCTCCGAGGACGACTACCACGTGGCCGACTCCCTGATCGGGCTGCCGCGCGCTCCTGCGTGATCCGGAAAGCATCGTGACGAGGATCGCCCTTGAGGCGGCCCTCTCGCCATCCGACATTGGTCCTAGGACAATGACTGGAGCATCGCGATGAGCACCGCCGACGAGGCGCGCGAGACCGCCGGGTCCCCGAGGGCCCTGGCGCAGTTCGTCCTGAGCGGCCTCGTGGCGGTCGCGCTGCTCGGCCTGGCGGCGGTTGAGGTCATGCGCCGCAGCGGCACCCAGGAAGCGGTTCGCGAGGCCAAGCAGGTGACGCGCCTCGCCGGGGACGGGATCGTCGCGCCGAGGGTCAACCGGGCGCTGCTGAGCGGCGATCCCGACGCGATCCGCAGCATGGACGTCATGGTCCACCGCAGCGTCCTCGGGGGGTCGGTGGTCCGCGTGAAGCTGTGGCGGCCCGACGGTCGCATCGTCTACTCCGACGAGCACCGCCTGATCGGGCAGCGCTTCGAGATCGGCGCCGAGGAGCGCGAGGCGCTCGAGCACCAGACCGTCGACGCGGAGGTCTCGGACCTCACCGAGCCCGAGAACCGCTACGAGCGGCGCGAGAAGAAGCTGCTCGAGGTCTACCTGGGGATCCGCGGCACCGAGGGGTCGCCGCTGCTCTTCGAGGCCTACAACCGCTTCAGCTCGGTGTCGGCCAGCGGCCGGCGGCTGTGGCTGGTCTTCGCGCCCGCCCTGATCGGCGCGATGCTGCTGCTCGAGGCCGCGCAGGTGCCGCTCGCATGGTCGCTGCTGCGCCGCCTGCGCCGCGGCCAGCGCGAGCGCGAGGAGCTGCTGCAGCGCGCGCTGGACGCGGCGGAGAACGAGCGCTCGCGCATCGCGCGCGACCTGCACGACGGGACCGTCCAGCAGCTCGCCGGCGTGTCGTTCACCCTCGCCGCGGCCGCCGACAAGCTCGAGCGCCGCGGCCAGGAGGAGGAGGCCGGGCTCGTCGAGCAGGCCGCGGACGAGACCCGGCGCAGCGTGCGCGAGCTGCGCACGCTGCTCGTCGACCTCTATCCGCCCACGCTGCACCAGCAGGGCCTCGCCGCCGCGCTCGCCGACCTGCTCGCCCCGCTGGCCTCGCGCGGGCTGGTCACCGACCTGCGCGCCGACCCGGCGCTGCGCCTGCCCGAGAACGCCGAGCGCGTGATGTTCCGCGCCGCCCAGGAGGCGCTGCGCAACGTCGTCAAGCACGCCGACGCCGAGCGCGTCGACGTCGCCGTCGACCGGCGCAACGGCAGCGTGGCGCTGACCGTCGCCGACGACGGCCGGGGTGGCGCGGCGCCCGGCGAGGTCGACGGCCACTTCGGCCTGCGCATCGTCCAGGACCTCGCCCGCGACGCCGGCGGCGAGTTCCGGCTGGAGCACCGCCCCGAGGGCGGCACGCTGTTCCGCTTCGAGGTGCCCGCGTCATGATCCGCGTCCTGCTCGCCGACGACCACGCGGTCGTGCGCTCGGGGCTCACCCAGCTGCTGGCCACCGTCGAGGACGTCGAGGTCGTCGGCGCGGCGGCGGACGGCGCCGAGGCCGTGGACCTCGCGCTTGCCGAGCGGCCCGACGTCGTGCTCATGGACCTCTCCATGCCGGTCATGGACGGCATCGAGGCGATCCGCCGCCTCCGCGGCCGCGACCCCGAAGCGCGGATCGTCGTGCTGACCTCGTTCTCGGACCGCGAGCGCATCCTCGACGCGCTCGACGCGGGGGCGATCGGCTACCTGCTCAAGGACGCCGAGCCCGACGAGCTCATCCGCGGCGTGCGCGCGGCCGCCGCCGGGGAGGCGCCGCTGGCGCCCAAGGCCGCCAGCGCGGTGCTCACCGCGCGCGCCGACCAGCGCCCCGTCGCGGAGCTGACGCCGCGCGAGCGCGAGGTCCTCGGGGCGCTCGCGCGCGGCAAGGCCAACAAGCAGATCGCGCGCGAGCTGGGGATCAGCGAGAAGACCGTCAAGGCGCACCTCACGCGGGTCTTCGAGTCGATCGGCGTGACCGACCGCACCGCCGCCGCGCTCTGGGCGCAGCGGCACGGGATCGGCTAGTGCTGCACTAGATGCTCCTCGCCAGCTCGACGAGCAGCCGGACGCCGAAGCCGCTGCCGCCCTTCTCGGCGTAGGCGCGCCCGCGGTCCCAGGCGACGCCGGCGATGTCGAGGTGCGCCCACGGCACGTCGCCGGTGAAGCGCCGCAGGAACTCGCCGCCGACGATCGACGACGCCTTGCGCTCCTCCGGCGCGTTGTTGAGGTCGCCGTAGCGGCCCTTGACGAGCTCGGCGTACTCGTCGTGCAGGGGCAGACGCCACAGCTGCTCGCCGGTCGCGTCGCCCGCCGCGACGACGCGCTCGATCCAGTCGTCGTCGGTCCCCATCACGCCGGCGTAGGTGGAGCCGAGCGCGACGACGATCCCGCCGGTGAGGGTGGCCACGTCGACGAGCCGCTCGGCGCCCTGCTCGCGCGCGTGCGCCAGGCAGTCGCAGAGGACGAGGCGTCCCTCGGCGTCCGTGTTGTTGACCTCGACGGTCAGGCCCTCCTTGGTGCGCACGATGTCGCCCGGCTTGACCGAGTGCCCGCTGGGCAGGTTCTCGGTCGCGCCGATCACGGCGACGACGCGCACGGGTAGCTCGAGGCGCGCGATGGCGCCGACGGCCTCGAGCACGGCCGCGCCGCCGGACATGTCGAACTTCATCTCGCTCATCTTCGCCCCGGGCTTGATCGAGATCCCGCCCGAGTCGAAGGTCACCGCCTTGCCGACCAGACCGAGCACGGGGCCGTTCGCGCCCGGCCCGTCGTAGCGCACGGTGATCAGCGCCGGCTCCTCGTGCGTGCCCTGCGCGACGGCGGCGAAGGCGCCCATGCCGCGCGCCACGATCCCCTCGCGGCCGTCGACTTCGACGTCCACGCCCGCGAGCTCGCGCGCGCGCTCGGCCAGGCGCGTCGGCGTGAGCTCGTTGGCCGGCGCGTTCTGCAGGTCGCGGCAGGCGTTGACGGCTTCGGCGACGACGGACGCGCGCCGGACCGCCTCGCCGACGTCGTGGTGGGCCGAGATCGCGAGGTCGCCGAGGACGGCGGGCGCCTCCTCGGGCGGCTCCTTGAAGCGCTCGAAGCGGTACGCGGCCAGGACCGTGCCCTCGACGAGCCCGCCGGCGACGTCGTCGGCGACGTGGTGGGGCAGCTCCCAGCACAGCGACCGCGAGCCGAGCTCGCCGGCGCGCCGCTGCGCCGCCGCGGCGGCGATGCGCGCGCGCTCGGCGTCGAAGCCGTCGCGCGCGCCGAGCCCGACGACCAGCCAGCGCTTGCCGTCGGCGTGCGCCAGCGCCACGTGCTTGAACGATCGCCGCGCCTCACCGGAGTCCAGCAGCGCCTGCAGCTCGCCCCCGCTGGTGTCGTGGGCGACGTCCTCGCCGTCGAAGACGCCGACCGCAACGGTGTCGGCGGGCGTGTCGCTCGGTCCGTCGGTGGTGGCGGTCACGCGCATGGAAGGCCGCACCATAGACTCAGCGGCCCCCTTCGCGAGACCCAGGAGACACCCTGATGCCCAAGACGGTCATCCTTGGAACCGCCCGGACGCCGATCGGCAAGCTCGGCGGCGGCCTGTCGACCCTCGACGCCACGAAGCTCGGCGGGACGGCGATCCGCGCGGCGCTCGAGCGCGCCGACGTGGCGCCCGAGCAGGTCGAGCACGTGATCATGGGTCAGGTCCTGCAGGCCGGCCAGGGGCAGATCCCGTCGCGTCAGGCGCAGATCGAGGCGGGGATCCCCAAGGACGTCTCGTCGGAGACGATCAACAAGGTGTGCGCCTCGGGGGTGCGCGCGGCGGCGATCCTCGACACGCAGATCCGCGCCGGCGAGGTCGAGATCGGCGTCGGCGGCGGGATGGAGTCGATGTCGCAGGCGCCGTACCTGCTGCCGCAGGCGCGCTTCGGCTACCGGATGGGCGACGCCAAGGCGCTGGACGCGATGGTCCACGACGGGTTGACCAACCCCTTCAGCGGGCGCCAGATGTTCGACGAGGCCACCGAGGTCGGCGACCAGCTCGAGCTCACGCGCCCGGACCTCGATCGCTGGGCGCTGCGCTCGCACGAGCGCGCCATCGCGGCGACCGACGAGGGGCGGATGGCCGACGAGATCGTCCCGGTCACGGTGAGGGCCAAGAAGGCCGAGACGGTCGTCGAGGTCGACGAGGGCCCGCGGCGCGACACGACGCTGGAGAAGCTCGCCGCGCTGCCCGGACTGATCGGCAAGGAGGGCTCGCACACGGCGGGCAACTCGCCGGGCGTCAACGACGGCGCCGGCGCGCTCGTGCTGGCCAGCGACGAGTGGGCGAGCGCCAACGGCAAGGAGGCCCTCGCCGAGATCGTCGCTCAGGCGCAGGTCGCCGACGACTTCCCGATGCTGGCCAAGACGCCGGCGCTGGCCGCGCTCAAGGCGCTCGACAAGGCGGGCCTGCAGCCCGGCGACATCGACCTCTGGGAGATCAACGAGGCGTTCGCCTCGGTGACGCTGAACTCGATCCGCATGCTCGGCATCGACGAGGACCGCGTCAACGTCAACGGCGGCGCCGTCGCGCTCGGGCACCCGATCGGCGCCTCGGGCGCCCGGATCATCGGCGCGCTCGTGCACGAGCTGCGCCGCCGCGGCGGCGGGCTGGGCTGCGTGGCCATCTGCTCGGGCGGCGGGCAGGGCGACGCGGTGATCCTCAGGGTGTAGGTGGCCACGACCGCGATCCGCTCACGTTCCGGACGCCGTCCGCCACCGTCTGACGCCACCCGGCGGTCCTCGACGTGCCTGGGGCACGCCTTCGGACGCCGGCCGGCGCCAGCCGGCACCGGACGACGCCCGGGCGACGCGAGCGGGCCACGGCCGTGACCACCGGCGCGCAGAGCGCCAGCGCCGCCTTCTTCGACCTCGACCGCACGCTCATGGCCGGCTCGTCCGGCTTTCACTGGGCCCGCGCGGCGTACCGCGCGGGCCTGCTCAGCCGCCGGCGGCTGGCCGCCGACGCGTGGGAGAACATCAAGTTCCGCCTGCGGGGCTCGACCGACGCCGCCACCGACGCGGTGCGCGAGCGCGTCTCGAACATGATCGCCGGCCAGAGGGTGGTCGACCTCGGCCGGCTCGCGCCGCAGGTGCTGGCCGGCGTCCTGCCGCGGCTGTATCCGCAGATGCTGCGCGTCGCCTACGAGCACCAGGATGCCGGGCGGCCCGTCTACATCTGCACCGCCGCCTCGCAGGAGATGGCCGACCTGATGGCGCACGTCCTGCAGTTCGACGGCGCGGTCGGCTCACGCTCGGAGGTCGTCGACGGCCGCTACACGGGCAGGCCCGCCGGTCCGTTCGCCTACCGCGAGGGCAAGGCGCAGCTCATGCGCGAGCTCGCCGCCGAGCAGGGCGTCGACCTCGCCGCCTCGTGGGCGTACTCCGACAGCGAGTCCGACCTGCCGATGCTGCGCGCGGTCGGCCACCCGGTGGCGGTCAACCCCGACGCCGAGCTGGCCCGCGTCGCCCGCGAGGACGGCTGGGAGATCCTGCGCTTCGAGACGCTCGGCCGGCGGCTGAAGGTGGTGGCGGCGTTCATCGCCTTCACGGCGGTCGGCGGGTTCGGGCGGGCGGCGCTCAAACGTGCCTGATGACCGATTCCACGACCCTCGCACCCGGCTGACCGCGCCTCGCGGCGCCGGATCGCCACCCGCCGGACCGGCCCGTACGCCAGGTACTGTGCCGGTCCGGCGGGCGACGCCCGGCATCCACGATGCACGGCCATCCGGGCACGACGGCCGCGGAATCAGCCATCTAGGGTCCCGACCAGCCGGCGAGCCGCAGCGCGTCGCGCACCGCGTCCTCGGCGACCGCGACGCCGAGCGCGGTGACGGCGGCGAGGCGGCGAGCTCGAGCGCGAGGACGAGGCTCGCCGCGCGGCCCGTCCACTGGCCGCTCAGGGCGTACGCCTCGCCGGCCAGCGCTCCGGCCAGCGCGGCGGCCCCGGTCGCGCGGCCCAGCGGCCCGCCGTAGCGCCACGCCGCGCCCGCGGCGCCGAACAGCGCCCCCGCGCCGATCGCGACGAGCGCCCAGCCCGTGCCGACCGGCAGCGCGTAGCGCACGGCGGCCGGCCCGTGGGCGGCGACGGTGAGCGCGTACCACGCGCCCGTCCCCAGCGCCAGGGCCGCGGCGCCGGCGAGCGGGCCCGCCCGGCGCGAGCCGGACAGCGCGCCGACCACCCACGCGGCCGCCAGCCACGGCGCGCCGAGCGCGACGACCTTCGCGCCGACGGCGGTCAGCGCGTCGCCATGCGGCAGCGCCGGCCCCATGCGCAGCACGCCGAGGGCCACCCGCCCGGCCAGCCCCAGCAGCAGCGCCGCGCCGAGCACGAGGAGGGCGGGGCGGCGACGCGGGCCGGCCATGGAACCGACCCTAATGTGTCCGGCGGTGAGCTGGTCATACGGTCACGAGTTGAGCGACGAGCAGCGCGAGATCCGCGAGCTCGCGCGCCGCTTCGCCGACGAGGTGATCGCGCCGCGCGCCGCCGAGTGGGACCGCGAGCACCGGTTCCCGCGCGAGGTCTTCGCCCAGCTCGGCGAGCTCGGCCTGATGGGCGTGTGCGTGCCGGAGTCGGCCGGCGGGGCGGGCGCGGACTTCCTCAGCTACGTGCTCGTCCTCGAGGAGGTCTCGCGCGCGGACGCGGGCACCGGCGTGACCCTCGCCGTCCACACCGGCGCGGGCACGCTGCCGATCATCGCTCACGGCACGCCCGAGCAGGTCGAGCGCCTCGTGCCGCCGCTCGCGCAGGGGCACGAGCTCGCCGCCTTCGCGCTCACCGAGCCCGGCAGCGGCAGCGACGCAGGCGCGATGCTGACCCGCTGCGACGGCGGTCGGCTGACCGGCACCAAGCAATGGATCACCAACGGCTCGCACGCCCACGTCTTCAACGTCTTCGCCAAGCAGGACGCGGAGGAGGCCGGCGCAGCGCAACCCGGGCAGGCGGGGCCTCCGTCCCCTGTCTCCGCTTTCGTCGTGCGCCGCGGCGCCGAGGGCTTCCGCGTCACGCGCGAGGAGGAGAAGATGGGCCTGCACTCCTCGTCGACGGCCGACCTGTCCTTCGACGCCACGCCGTGCGAGCCGCTCGGCCCGCCGGGCGGCGGGATGCGCATCGCGCTGGCCACGCTCGACGGGGGCCGGATCGGCATCGCCGCGCAGGCGGTCGGCATCGCCCAGGCGGCGCTCGACCTCGCGGCCGCGTACGCGCGCGAGCGCAGCGCGTTCGGCGGGCCGATCGCGCGCTTCCAGGCGATCTCGCACAAGCTCGCCGACATGCAGACCGAGATCGAGGGCGCCCGCGCGCTGACCTACCGAGCGGCGCGCCTGAAGCAGGCCGGTCGTCCGCACACCGTCGAGGGCGCGCAGGCCAAGCTCTTCGCGTCGGCCGTCGCGCGCCGCCAGACGGGCGAGGCGATCCAGGTCCTCGGCGGCTACGGCTACACGCGCGAGTTCCCCGCCGAGCGCTACTACCGCGACGCCAAGGTCACCGAGCTCTACGAGGGCACGAGCGAGATCCAGCGGCTCGTCATCGCCCGCGGCCTGCTCGGCGAGCTCGCAGGCTGACAGCTACCCGAGCGCCGTGCGGAAGCCCTCGCGCCAGCTCGCGTGCCGGGGCGTCCAGTCGAGCTCGCGCCGCGCCTTGGCGTTCGACGCGCCGCGCGACTCGGTCATCATCGTCACGCCGGCGTCGCCGACCACCAGCCGCGCGAGCCACGCCGGCACGCGGCGCGGCGGCTTGGCGCCGACTCCGGCGGCCAGCGCGGGCAGCCACTCGCGCACCGGCGCCGGGTCGTCGTCGACGACGTTGTAGATGCCCGCGCCGCCACCGTCGATCGCCGCCACCGTGGCCCGCGCGGCGTCGTCGATGTGGATGAACGACCACACCGCGCCGCCGTTGCCGACGACCGGGAAGCGCCGCCGCCGGACGTCCTCGACGATCGAGCCGCCGACGCCGATCGACGTCCCCGGCCCGTAGAACGGGCCGTAGCGGAGCACGACGCCTTCGAGGTCCTCGGCCCCGAGGACGCCGCGCTCGACGTGGCGCAGCGCATCGAGCATCGCGCGGAAGCCCTCGGGCGGGTTGGGATCGAGCGGGTCGTCCTCGCCCTTGATCGTGCCGCCGGTGCGCGCGTACGGCCAGCCGGCGAAGCTCTGGGCGACGATCCGCTTGGCTCCCGCCGCGCGCGCCGCCGAGACCAGATGGTCGGTGCCCTCGGTGCGCAGGCGGTTGGTCAGCGCGAAGTCGCGCTCGAGGTGCCGCGGGTTCAGCCGCGGGGGAATCGCGGTGAGCTGGTGGACGACGACGTCGGGCTCGGCGCCCCGCACCGCGGCCCTGATCCCGGCGGCGTCGAGCGCATCGGCGACCACCGGCTGGGCGCCGGCGTCGCGCAGCCCCGCCTCCTTGGCCGGGGTACGGGTCATCGCGACCACGTCGTGGCCCGCCTCGACCAGGCGTGGCACGAGCGCCCGCCCGATCGCGCCGCTCGCCCCCGCCACGAACACCTTCATGTCCATGAGGGTACGTTGGTCGCGGAGATCGTGGCGGCCGCCGGAATCGCGCCGATGTATGGTCGGAGCCGATGCGCCGCTGCCTGCCCCTCGCGGTCGCCGCCCTCGCGCTCGCGCCGGCCGCGGAGGCGCGGGTGGTCTCGATCCCGCCGCTGTTCAGTGCCGTGCTGCCCGCGGTCAAGCGCGAGGCCGGCATTCCCGTGCGGCTCCCGTCGCGCGCCGACCTCGACACCAACCGGCGCCGGCTGTACGCCACCGGCCGCGGGCGCCGCGGAAGCTACGATCTCGAGCTCGCAGCGGCGCCGGGCTGCGGGGGCGCCACCGCGTGCTTCGTCGCCTCGTTCACCGCCCGGCGCGCGCGGCGGCTCGGCGAGCGCCCCAACGTCGACCTCGCCCTCGGCCTCCGCGGCGTCTACCGGCCGCTGCGCTGCGGCGCGTCGTGTTCGCCGCCGTCGATCGCCTGGGTCCAGCGCGGCGTCCGCTACGACATGCAGATCAGCGTGAGCGCCACCCAGTCGCGCGAGCGCGCGACGATGACCGCGCTGGCGAACTCCGCGATCCGGTCGGGTCCCCGGTAGCCTGAAGGCGTTGGCGACCGAGCACGTCCAGACGCCGCTGGAGGGCTGGGAGGCCGCCTATCGCGCGACACCCGAGCGCGACGCGCCGTTCACGACGCTGAGCGGGGAGCCGATCCGCCCGCTGTACACCGAGCGCGACCTGCCGGACCAGGGCGAGATCGGGCTGCCCGGGCAGTTCCCGTTCACGCGCGGGGTCTACCCGTCGATGTACCGGGGCCGGCTGTGGACGATGCGCCAGTTCGCGGGCTTCGGGACGTCGGAGGAGACCAACGAGCGCTTCCACTACCTGCTCGACCATGGCCAGACCGGGCTGAGCACCGCGTTCGACATGCCGTCGCTGATGGGCCACGACTCCGATCACCCCAAGTCGCTGGGCGAGGTCGGACGCGAGGGCACCGCGGTCGACACGCTCGACGACATGGAGACGCTGTTCGCCGGGATCGACCTCGCCGACGTGACGGTGTCGATGACGATCAACGCGCCCGCGGCGATCATGCTCGCCTTCTACGTCGTCGCGGCGGAGGACAAGGGCATCCCGCCGGACCGCCTCGGCGGGACGATCCAGGCCGACATCCTCAAGGAGTACATCGCCCAGAAGGAGTGGTGCTTCCCGATCGATCCGGCGATGCGGCTGCTGGGCGACATGATCGAGTGGTCGACGACGCACATGCCGCGCTGGCACCCGGTGTCGATCAGCGGCTACCACATCCGCGAGGCGGGCAGCACGGCGGCGCAGGAGCTCGCGTTCACGCTCAAGGACGGCTTCACGTATGTCGAGCAGGCGATCGAGCGAGGGCTGGCCGTCGACGACTTCGCGCCGCGGTTGAGCTTCTTCTTCAACGCCCAGATCGACTTCTTCGAGGAGATCGCCAAGTACCGGGCGGCCCGGCGGATCTGGGCCCGCGAGCTGCGCGAGACCTACGGCGCCACGAAGAGCGAGGCGATGCGCATGCGGTTCCACACGCAGACCGCGGGCGTCAGCCTCACCGCGCAGCAGCCGCTCAACAACATCGTGCGCACGGCGATCGAGGCGCTCGCCGGCGTGCTCGGCGGCACGCAGTCGCTGCACACCAACTCCTACGACGAGGCGCTGGCGCTGCCCACCGAGCAGGCGGTCCGCGTCGCGCTCAGGACGCAGCAGATCATCGCCCACGAGACGGGGGTGGCCAACACGATCGACCCGCTGGGCGGCGCGTACTTCGTCGAGGCGCTGACCGACGAGCTCGAGCGCCACGCCTACGACTACTTCCGCCGCATCGACGAGCTCGGCGGGATGGTCGCGGCGGTCAAGCAGAACTTCCCCCAGCGCGAGATCGCCGACGCCGCGTTCGCGCTGCAGACCGAGATCGACGAGGGCCGCCGGGTCGTCGTCGGCGTCAACGCCTACCGCGTCGACGACGAGGACGAGCTGCCGATCCTGCGCATCGACCCCGCGCTCGAGCGCAAGCAGATCGGCCGCGTCCAGGCCGTCCGCGCGCGCCGCGACGCACAGCGCATCGAGGACGCGCTCGCCACCGTCCGCCGGACCGCCGACACGCAAGAGAACCTCATGCCCGCGCTGCTGGACGCCGCCCGCGCCCACGCCACCGAGGGCGAGATCGTCACCGCGCTCCAGGACGTCTGGGGCGCCTACACCGAGACCCCCGTGTTCTGATGAAGCGCATCCTCGCCGCCACCCTCACCGCCGCGCTCGCCGCGGCCGCCGTCGCTGCTCTCCCCGCGAGCGGCGCCACGACGAGCATCCGCCTCGTCGACAACAAGTTCCGCCCGGCGAAGGTCACCGTCGCCCGCGGCACGACCGTCCGCTTCGTCTGGGCCGGGCGCAACCAGCACAACGTCTTCGTCTTCAGCGGCCCGCAGAACTTCCACTCGGGCACCAAGCGCACGGGCACGTACCGCAAGCGCCTCACCCGCAAGGGCACCTTCCAGCTGGGCTGCACGCTGCACGCGGGCATGACGCTGACGATCCGCGTGCGCTAGCCCCCGGCCGCGCCATCGGTCCGGTCGGCGCCTCGCGCGCTCAACCGGCGCCGTCTGCGGCCGACTCAACGGCGGAGATGGCTCGATCCCGCCAGGTCCTCGCGCGCGTGCACGCGCGCTGCGCGACAGTGCACCCCGTCTGGTGGCTCAACGGCGCGATCGCCGCTGCGACCGCGCTGCTCGTCCTCGGGCCGGTCGGCGACCTGCGCCCGATCGCCGCCCCGCACCTGCCGTGGTGGCTGCTCGCGGCCGTCATCGCGGTCACCGAGCGCTGGCCGGTGCACGTCGAGTTCAAGCGCAGCGCGCACTCGTTCTCGCTGACCGACGTGCCGGTGAGCCTCGCGCTGATCTTCGCCTCGGGGCCCCAAGCCGTGGTCGGCATGCTGATCGGCAGTGCCGTCGCCCTCTGGTTCCGGCGCCTGCCGGCGATCAAGTTCGCCTTCAACCTGTCGCAGTTCGTCTTCATCACCTGCGTCGGGCTGCTCGTCGTCCACGCGGCCGCCGGCGACGCCTTCGGCCCGCGCGCGTGGCTGGGCGTCTACGCCGCCACCCAGCTGGGCGGCGTCCTGACGATCGCCCTGCTCTCGGCGGTGATCTGGCTCGCCGAGCGCAGCCTGACGCGCGAGCAGGTGCGCCAGATGTTCGGCATGGACGCCGTGGTCACCGTGACGAACACGAGCCTCGCGCTGCTGCTCGCCGTGGTCATCGTCGACCGCCCGCCCGCCGCGCCGATCTTCCTCGTGCCGCTCGTCGTCGCCTTTCTCGGCTACCGCAACTACCTCGCCGAGCGCCAGCGCCACGAGAAGCTCGAGTTCCTCTACGAGGCCAACCGCACGCTCTCCGAGTCGGCCGAGGTCGCCTCGGCGCTCGAGGGCCTGCTCGCCCGCGCGCTGGAGGCGTTCCGCGCCGAGCAGGCCGAGATCGTGCTCTTCAGCCCCGAGGGCGGCCCGCCCTTGCGGACGAGCCTCGGCCCGGGGGACGCGCGCCAGGCGATGGAGCCGGTCGACAGCGGCGTGGCCGACGCGATGCGCGCGGCGGCCGGCGGCTCGGCGCGCCCCGTCGCGCTGACCGAGCCGTTCCCGCCCGCGCTCGCCGCCTACCTGCAGGAGCGGCGCGTGCGCCACGGCATGCTGGCCGTCCTGCACGGCGAGGAGCGCGTCATCGGCGCGCTCGTGCTGGCCAACCGCTTCGGCCTCTCGCGCGGCTTCACCGCGGAGGACCTCGCGCTCTTCGAGACGCTCGCCGCCAACGCGAGCGCCGCGCTGCAGTTCGACCGCCTCGAGCAGGCGGTCTTCGAGCTGCGCGACCTGCAGGAGCAGCTGCACCACCAGGCCTACCACGACCCGCTCACCGGTCTGGCGAACCGCGCGCTCTTCGGCCAGGAGGTCCGCGCGGCGCTCGGGCGCGCCGGCGATGGGGTCGCCGTGCTCTTCGTCGACCTCGACGACTTCAAGAACGTCAACGACCGGCTCGGCCACGCCGTCGGAGACCAGCTGCTGGTGGCCGCGGCCGAGCGGCTGCGGCGCTGCGTGCGCGGGAACGACCTCGTCGCCCGGCTCGGGGGTGACGAGTTCGCGATGCTGCTCGCCCAGCCCGAGGGCGTCGAGGCGGCGGCGCTCGACGTCGCCGAGCGCGTGCTGAAGGCCTTCCAGCTCCCCGTCACCGCCGGCGACAAGCTGCTGAGCGTCCACCTGAGCCTGGGGATCGCCACGTCGCGCCACAGCGGGGGCCGCGCCGAGGACCTGCTGCGCGACGCGGACGTGGCGATGTACGAGGCCAAGGAGGCGGGCAAGCGCCGCTACGCCGTCTTCAACCCCGCGATGCGCGAGACGATCCTGCGCCGGCACGGCCTCAAGGAGGAGCTCGAGCGCGCGATCGCCAAGCGCGAGCTGCTCGTCCAGTACCAGCCGATCATCGACCTGTCGACCGGGGCGACCGTCGCCGCTGAGGCGCTCGTCCGCTGGGACCATCCCGGCCGCGGGCGCATCCCCCCGGGGGAGTTCATCCCGCTGGCCGAGGAGACCGGGCTGATCGTCCCGCTCGGCCGCTTCGTCCTCGAGCAGGCGTGCGCGCGCGCCCGGACGTGGGCGACCCACGGTCCGGGGGGTGCGCCGCTCAGGCTCCAGGTCAACCTGTCGGCCATCGAGCTCGACGACCCGGGGCTCGTCGAAGGCGTCACGAGCGCCATCCGCCAAGCGGGCATCCCGCCCGAGCAGCTCGTCCTCGAGATCACCGAGACGCTGCTCGTGCGTGACGCGGTGCGGGGGGCGGCGACGCTCGAGCAGCTCCGCGGCGTGGGCGTGCAGCTCGCGCTCGACGACTTCGGCACCGGCTACTCGTCGCTGAGCTACCTGCGCGCCCTGCCGCTGGACATCCTCAAGATCGCGCGGGAGTTCGTCGACGCGCTGGCCGAGAACCCCGAGGACGCCGCGTTCGTCCGGCTCATGATCGAGCTGGCGGGCACGATCGGGCTGAAGGTCGTCGCCGAGGGCATCGAGACGGCCGAGCAGCTGCAGGCGCTGCGCGAGCTCGGCTGCGACCTCGGCCAGGGCTTCTACTTCGCCGCCGCGCTGGACGACGACGCGGACTGGTTCGCCCGTCCGCGCCGCTCGGACGCCTCGCCGCTCGCGGGCTAGGGCTCGGACGAGCGTCCAGCGGCGCGCGCGGACCTCAATTCGGAGCCGCGGCGGTCGATGCGGTCCCAGCTGATCATTGAAACGGCAAACCCGCCGCGAGGTGGGGACGCAAAGCCAGGGGTCTCGGGTGCACCGAGATCGCCCAGCCGCCACGGACAGCGGATCACCGCGAATCCACCGACCAAGGAAGGTCGTTTCCGTGTCAATCCGTACCCAGCGCGTCCCCGCCGCCCGCCTGTGGCTGGCCGGCGCGCTCGCCGCGCTCGCGGCGCTCGGCGGGGCCACGCCGGCCCACGCCGCCCAGCGCCCAGGCCGGTCCGTCGAGGCGATCGTCCGCCTCGCTCCGGGGGCGACGGCCGATCAGGGCGCCGCGCGCGTGCGCGCCCTCCACGGCCGCGTCACCGGCGACCTGCACATCATCCACGGGCTCGCCGCCCGCGTGCCCGCCCGCGAGCTGGCGCGCCTGCGCCGCGCGCCGGAGATCGCCGGCGTCGACGCCGACGCGCCGGTCAAGCCGCAGGGCAAGGCCACCGCGGCCGCCTCGTGGGGCACGTCCAACACGCTGCTCGCCACGGCGTACCCCTCGTCGGTCAACGCGATCCAGAACTGGACCGACCCGCTGACCGGCCTCGCCCGCTACACCGGCGCCGGCGTCGGCGTCGCCGTCATCGACACCGGCATCGCCGGCACGATGCCCGACTTCAAGAACCCCAACGGCGTCTCGCGCGTCGTGGCCAGCGTCGTCACCAACCCGAGCGCCACGACCGCCAACGACACCTACGGCCACGGCACGCACGTCGCCGGCATCCTCGCCGGCAACGGCAACGGCCGCGACGTGCGCGACAAGGCGTACGGCAAGTACCTCGGTGTCGCCCCCGACGCCAACCTGATCTCGATCAAGGCCGGCGACGAGCAGGGCAACGCGACCGTCCTCGACGTCATCTACGGCCTGCAGTTCGTCGTCGACCACAAGGCCGACTACAACATTCGCGTCGTCAACCTCTCGCTCGAGTCGACGGTCGCGCAGTCCTATCTCGTCGACCCGCTCGACGCGGCCGTCGAGTCGGCCTGGCTGAACGGCGTCGTCGTCGTGGCCGCGGCCGGCAACCGCGGCAGCGCCGCGGACGCGGTCTCCTACGCCCCGGGCAACGACCCGTTCGTCATCTCGGTCGGCGCCGTCGACGACAAGGGCACCCAGGGCAACAGCGACGACGCCTTCGCGTCGTGGTCGAGCCGCGGGCTGACGCAGGACGGCTTCGCCAAGCCCGACGTCAGCGCGCCCGGCGCCCACATCGTCTCGACGCTGGCGCCCAACTCGACGTTCACGACGCTGTGCCCGAGCTGCATCGTCGACACCAACTACATCCGCGCCGGCGGCACGTCGATGGCCGCGCCGGTCGTCGCGGGCGTCGCCGCGCTCGCGCTGCAGGCCCACCCCGACTGGAC
>VAWY01000105.1 GCA_005888335.1 Actinomycetota bacterium | reverse complement strand
GAACGCGATCGTTGCGACATCTCCGTTGGCATCGCTCCTGAACCAGCAGTCCAGCGCGGGCACGTCGTCGTCGGCGCGGAAGCGGATCAGGTAGTTGCCCTCGCTGTCGACGAGGTAGGGGTACTCGCGGGCGCACGCGTACTCCTCGAACATCTGCACGCTGAACGGGCGCAGCTCACTCACGGGGTCTCTCCTTGGTGACGGGGATGACGGTGGCGGATAAAGGCGCGGTGACGGCGGGCCCCGTGGCACTCGAACAGGCTGGCCCCTGAGGGACGCCCGCCCGGCAGATCGTGACGGTGACGCTGTACTCGCCCGGGATCGCGTCGTAGACCGTCACGTCTGCGCGTGCAGAGGCAGGCGCGGCGAGCGTCGCCACGGCGGCGACGGCAGCGATCAAGTTGCTTCGCACGGGCTAGCTCTGGCTCACGGCGCGACCGGTGGAGACCCCAATGGAGCCGACGAACATGAGCGCGGCGCGAGGAAGGCGGCGCGCAGCGAGGGGCGTGTGGTTGTCCATGCCCTCTATGTCTCGCGGGGCCGCCGCGGATCTGACAGCTCTTCAAGCGAGTCCGACAGCGACGGTGTCAGATTGCCCAGCGCTGGGCGTGACGTAGTAAGGCATGAGCCACTTCCATCCCAACCTCCACACCGTCGCCGCACTTCTGCTCATCCCGCTCCTGGGGCTGATCGGCATCAGCGCGACCTCCGCACCCGCTGATGGCGCACACCCAACGCCGTGGACGCGCTGCTCGAAGGCGGCAGGCGACGCCGCGGCCCGCGCCGCCGGGCTCGCGCAGGCGCTCGATGCCGACCCGGTCCTGCGCCGCGCGTTCGGCTCGGCGAAGCCGAGCGAGACGTACAAGCGCCCGGCGACCTCGCTGTGCGGCGACTTCGACGGTGACGGCCAGACCGATCGCGCCGTGCTCTACCAGTGCTGCACCGTCTCGTCGCCCGCGCCGTGGGCGGTCCTTCGCCGTCGCGGAGAGACGTGGCGCGTCGCGTACGCGCGCCTGCACGACCCGACGTTCAAGCTCGAGGGCGACGGCACGCGTCTGATCACGACGGAGCCGAAGTACGCGTCCGGCGATGCCAACTGCTGTCCCTCGCGACTGAAGGTCGGCACGCTGCGTTGGACGGGCCACGCGTTCACGCGCAGCTTCCGGCTCGTCGACGCGTCGAAGGCGCCCGGGGGCGGCTCAGCGGCGCGCGCCGCGACGACCCGCCTGATCACCTACTGGCCGTTCGCGCAGGACGGCTCCGTCCGCCCGGGCCTGAAGATCGTGCGGCGCCACGGCCAGTGCTGGACGACACCTGAGGCGACGGTCGCGCATCGCGCCTTCCGGTGCATGGCCGGCAACTACATCCACGACCCTTGCTTCGAGCCGCCCGGCGGTCTCGATCCCAACGATCCGAGCGTCGTGTGCGCAGACGACCCGTGGGCCCACACGGTCATCCGGCTGCACCTCGATCACGACCCCGAGGTCCGGGCAGCCTCGAACGCCGATCCACGGGTTCCCTGGGCCATGCGCCTCGCCAACGGCCAGCGGTGCCTCCTGCAGCAGGGTGCGTCGATGGTCGACGGCGCGGGACGGCGGCTCAACTACGTCTGCGCTTCGCCGTCGAGCCGCCGGCAGCTCTGGCTGTTCGGCCACGTCGACCGCGCGCACGGGACCTGGAGGATCCGCGCCGGCGAGCCGAGAAGCGACGGCGACGTCGGCAGCCGCTACGCGGCGCGCGAGGGCTTCGTCGCCATCCTCACGGCCTGGCGCTGAGCGATTCTCTCGCGCTGAACCCGCAGCCGGCTCGACTGGCGTTCGCCTCTCCGGGGGCGTACGGTTGGCTGAGCCGGATGCGGGGCCGCCAACCCGGGCCCGCGCCGGCGATCCGCGCCACGCACGGACGACGGCGGGTCCATTGCTCAAATACGACGAACTGCAGCTTCGGCTCGAGTGTTCGGCGAGCGGGAACTACGTCGTGGCCGCGCGGTCGCCGGTGGGATCGAGCGAAGGCACGTTCCGCCTGCCGTTCAGCGACGACAAGATCGAGCTCTTCGTTCTGAGGATGGCGGGGCAGCCGAGCGGAAGGCTCGGCCTCGAGACGGTCCGGGAGCAGCAGGCGGAGGACTTCGGGCGCGAGCTGTTCGAGGCACTGTTCCAGGGTGAGGTCCGTCAGCTGTACCGGGACTCGCGTACGCGCGCCGACAAGGCTCGCAAGGGGCTGCGCATCACGCTGGAGCTCGCGGGCGCGCCGGCGCTGGCCAACATCCCGTGGGAGTACCTGTTCGACGGCCACCATGCCGACCCCCTGGCGCTCGGTGTCCAGACGCCGATCACCCGGAAGCTTGCCGTGCCCGACCCACGGCCCGTCCTGAAGATCAAGCAGCCGCCGCTCCGCGTCCTCGGCATGGTGAGCAGCCCGGCGGACCACGAGCAGCTGGACGTCCCCGAGCAACGGGGCCGGCTCGAGGACGCGTTGCGCGACCTGCTCGACGACGGGCTCGTCGAGGTCGAGTGGTGTGAGACGGCAACGCTGCGCGAGCTCAACCGGCGGCTCTCCGGCCGCTCCTTCCATGTCTTCCACTACTGCGGTCACGGCGCCTATGACGCCGCCGCGGAGGACGGGGTGCTGCTCTTCGAGGGGCCCGGGGGAAACAGCGATCGGGTCACGGGCAGGAAGCTCGGGCTGATCCTCCGCGAACAGGGCCCTCAGCTGCGCCTCACCGTCTTGAACGCCTGCGAGGGCGCTCGCGCGGCCCGCGAGGACCCGTTCGCCGGCGTCGCGGCGGCGCTCGTCCGGCGCAGCATGCCGGCGGTCGTCGCGATGCAGTTCGACATCAAGGTCGAGGCGGCAGGCGAGTTCACCGAGCACTTCTACAAGGCTCTGGCGGAGGGCAATCAGGTCGACACAGCGGTCGTCTACGGCCGCCTCGCCATCCACGCCTACTGCAACGGCGGCGTCGAATGGGCGACGCCGGTGCTCTTCCTGCAGGTCGCGGACGGCCGCATCTTCGACGACAGATGGCGATCTCCACGGGAGATCGTCCAGAAGTCCCCCGTCCGGCCGGTCGCCGTCCGCGAGCGCAAGGAACCGCACGGCGCACCGGCGACCGGCGCCGCGCGTCCGGTCGCGCTGCCCCAGCTCACGGGCGTGGAGCTGGCGTGCGTCCATCGAGCGGGGAGCGCGGTAGGCGACCTGGGGACGGACTTTCACGTCGTCGTGCAGAGGGGCGCGTCCGAGTGCGCGATCGTCGTCGGGCAGCTCTCGGGCATGGCCGCCGAGCACGAGGATGCCAAGGCCCAGGCGGAGGGCGCCGTCCGAACGGCTGCGTCGACCGGCTGTCGCGCGCATGAGCTCCTCGGTGCCGTCAACCGCGCGCTCGTGCTCTCGAGTCCGACCGACGGCACCTGGAGCGTGGCGTGCGCGCTCGTTCGAACACAGGCGACAACCGAAGCGGAGCTCGCCTGGGGCGGCCCGCCGCCGGCCTGGTACCCGTGGGCCACGCCCGGTCCGCGTCCGCTGCTGGTGCGCGCCGACGGATCCGTGCATGGGCTCGTGACGTCTCGCGGCTCCGGCGAGCTCGACGGCAACGGCGGTCCGGTCGATCAGTCCGTCAAGCTCGACGCGGGCGACGCGCTCGTCCTCTGCACCCAGGACGTCTACGGTCGGACCGGCGCGCGCGAGTCCAACATCGCACGACTGCTGGAGCGTGCGAGGAGGGGACCCGACGGACAGACCGGAGCGCGCCTCGCGACAGCGCTCTGCGAGGACGGTGCCGACCCGCAGCGCGACATGTCGGTCCTCGTCGTGCGCGCCTTCGAGCCGACCGGGGAAGAGCCGCACGTGATCGCTCTGCACGGCGCCATCGATCTGGGGAAGGCCATCGAGCTCAAGACCGAGCTGGAGGACGCCGCTCCCGGCGACGCCACATGCGTGATCATCGACATGTCCGACGTCGAGAACCTCGATTCGACTGCCTTGGACTTCATCGTCTCTGCGACGCACCGGCAACGCCACGCGGGGGGCGACCTCCGTATCGTCGCCGGCCACCGGCTCTCGAGGATGTTCCGCATCCCCGGGGTCGAGCAGCTCATTGACGTGTATCGCTCGACAGCGGCGGCGCGGGAAGGCCTGCCGCGAGCCCGCTGAGCTACCGGCCGGCCTCGAGCGCCGCCGACCGAGACGGATAGATGGCGTGGACCTCGTCGTGTCCGGTGATCTCGAACGTCAGCCTCAGGCTCGCGTTCTCCTCCGGCACGACGAGCCGCAGCTCACCCCCGCGCCCCCGCTGACGCTTCTCCGCGCTTGTGAAGACGCCCAGCGCCGTCGAGTCGAGGAACGTCACCTCCGACAGGTCGATCACGAGGCACGGCGCGCTCGAGGCCATGGCCGCCGCTCTGAGCTCCATCGCGGTGTAGAGGTCAACCTCGCCGCGCACGGCGATCAGCTCGACGCCTTCGGAGATCGCCTCGACGCTCAGGGCGAACCTGCCAGCTGCCACGGGGACGCGACCGCCGTCCTCGGGCAGCGCGTCGGACGCCCGTTCCAACGCGTCGCGCAGCCTCGCGTCGCGCCCCTCCCTCCACCGGATGTCGAAGAGGCGACCATCCCGCACCTGGAGGAAGAGCACGGGAGTTCCCCACTCGAGCTCGTTGCCCGATGCGTAGACGCCCTGGCGGCCCTTCGCCACGGCCGTGTCGACGGGGTGGCCGCGGGCGAGGCTCTTGTAGAAGTGATGCGTGAACACGCGCGCGGCCGTCATGGTGATGTCGAACTGCATGGCCACCACCGCCGGCATGCTTCGCCGGACCAGCCCGGCGGCCACGCCGGCGAAAGGGTCGTCGCGCGACATGCGTGCGCCTTGACAGGCGCTGAGCACGGCCAGGCGCAGGTCCCTGTCCTCGCGGAGCATCGTGCCCAGCTGCATGGCGCTGACGGGCTGGCTGCCGTCAGGCCGCTCGAGGAACAGGACGCCGTCGTCGGCCGCGAGGTCATAGCTCCCGTGGCCGACGTAGTGGAAGACGTGGAAGTGCCCCTCTTCGAGCCTGTCGTGAAGGCCGGCGAGCGTGGCCGACTCGCACCATTCGATCTCGACCAATCCCATGTCGCGCACCTCGCCCAAGGCGCCCTCGAGACCCGCCTGCTCGTCGTGACGGCTCAGCGGCTCGTGATCGGGCGGGCTGCTGACCATGCCGAGGACGCGGAGCGGCGGCTTGATCCTCGCC
The DNA here is from genome assembly GCA_005888335.1 of Actinomycetota bacterium. The sequence goes on along the minus strand of VAWY01000105.1, from coordinate 28,313 downwards.
GGTCTGCGGAAGTTCGGCACCTCGAGCTTCCGGATCACGGGCGTCCACCTCGAGAGGGCGGGGAAGTCGGGATCGTCGAAGAGGTACTCCCAGGGAACACCCGCCAGTGCGGGCGCCTCGGCGAGGTGCAAGATGATGCGCAGCGCCCTCCCGGCGCGGTCGGCCCGCGCCCGCGAGGCGCGGTACAGGTCGCCGATCTCGCCCCGGAACAGCGCGGCGAAGAGGACGGCGCCGAAGCGCTTGACCCGGTCGACCTGAACGGTGTCGAAGCCCAGGACGCCGGCCTTGCGCAGCGACAGCTTGAGGACGAAGTTCTCGAGCGCCTCGTCGCTGAAGGGCGGCTCGAAGAGGCCTTGTCCGTCGCCCGCCGGTGACTCGGCCGCGACGGCATAGGCTCCTTCGCCGGATCGCTGGAATCGCAGGTGGAGTTCGTCGTAGCCGGGCACCGCACACCGTGGCTGGCGCGGTCAGCGGGCGATCCGTCGGCGCATCTCGGGATGGTTCTCGAGCAGCCAATCGCGTCCGCGGCGGCGGTACACGTCGACGGTGTTGGCCTTCATCCCGAGCCGTTGGCCGATCTGTTCCGAGCTGAGCTGCTCCAGCACGCTGAGGTGCATCACGTCACGTGGGCCCTCCCAGGGGATCGCGGCGATCGTCTGCTCGACGGCGTCGGTCTCGTCGATCTCCTCGATCTCGTCGCGGTGGGCCTGCTCGGCGGCCCGCTCGATCGCGTCGGGGTCCGGCGCCTCGCGGCTCCGGCTCTTCGCCTGGCGTGAGAGGAAGCGCATGCAGACGTAGCCGACGCACGTGCGAATGGCGCTGTAGAACTGGACGAGCTTGTCGCCCCGGAAGTCCTCGAGCAGCTCGAGCAGCTCGATGAAGGCCAGTTGTGCAAGCTCGTCGCGGTCCTCGCGATCGATGCGCACCCATGGCCTGTCCGGGAAGCGGAAGGTCGCAACCAAGGCGCGCACGCGCGGCATCTCCCGCGCGACCAGCATGCGCGCGGCGGCCTTGGCGTGCTTGTTGTCGTGCGCGTAGCGGCTCCGCCGCCCGATGATCATCAGACGCCAGAGCTCCTCGGAGCCCAAGAACCCGTACTCGTGCTCCGGGATGGCCCTGAGGTGCTTGTCGCTCAGCCTCCGCGCCGACGGCAGAGGTCTCGTTGCGGCGGCGGCCTTGGAGCTCCGCTCGTCCGCGGCGTCCCCGCCGGGCCGCTTCACACCGCCGGATCGCAAGCTGACCTCATGTCGCTACACGGGCTCGTGTCCGTCCTCGCCTGATTGCTCACGTCCGCCTCGAAACAGAATGTCGACCTCGTCGCGCGGCTCGCCGTGGAGCGTCACACCGGAGAGCGCGGGCTCGTTGAAGAGCTGGAAGTCGCCGGCGCGCGCCAGGGCCTGACCTCCGACGCCGAGGATGCGTCCGAGGGCGTTGAGGGCGCGCTGCGAGACGCCGCGCGGGTCGAGCGTCCCCTGCTCCATCTCCGCGAGGTACTTCTCCGTGTCGGCCTCGCGCCCCTCGATGCCGAGCCCCGCCGCGAGGCGCGCCGCCAGCTCGGCCCGGTCCAGCGACGCGCGCCGGCGCAGCCGAGGCAGGAGCGTTGGCCACAGCCCGTGATCGCTCTCGATCGCGTTGGACAGCTCCACCACCGCGGGATCGGCCATCAGCTCCGCGAGGACGTCGGCCGAGTAGTCCGGCGTGGGGGCGTGCGCGAGGTAGGTCGCGATCTCGTCGGCGAGCGCGTCGCGGGCGTCGGCGGGCGCCCGCTCGATGTAGTCCATGGGCTCGGGTTGCTGACCGGCCGTCCAAGCGTCGATGAACTCGCTCAGAATGCGGTCCGGATCAGTCATCCTCGCGGTCCAGTGTCCTGGCATCGCTTGCCGAGCGCAAGCCGCGCTGCTCGCTAGGGATCGCTCGCCGGTGGTGGCGCGTCGATGGCGACACGCGCCGCGAGCGTCCCGGTGGACAGCGCGTCGCCGCTCGGGTCCTCGATCACGGCGACGTCCACCTCCCTCACGAGGTGCGCGTCGATCGCGGCGAGCTCGGTGTCGCCGTGCATGACGACCAGCAGCAGGACGACCGCTGGAGCGGCGTAGGCGTACGCCAGGCACAGCTCGCGGTCGCCGTCCCGATCGGAGGTGACGGCGCCGTTTCCCGGTGGCGAGCCGTACAGTCGCGCCTCCCACCGTGCGGACGTGCCGATCAACCGCACGCCGCCGGCCCAGTCGCACACCTGCACCTCCGCGACGCCGTCGAGGCTCCGAAGGCGCACCGGTATCCGCCACGCAACGTTGCCTGGGGGGTTGGCGGAGGTCCGGCCGGCTTCGAGCAGATCGTCGAGCAGCAACGCGATGTACGCGTCCGGGTGCGAGGTGACGACCTCGACGACGCCGCTCACGGTCACCACCGCTGCGAGGTCGGCGAGGACTTCGTCCGGTGAGACGACAAGGACCCGGCCGCCGGCACGGACCTCCTCGAGCCCGTCCAGCAGCGCCACGAGCTCCGGAGACCCGATCGCCGCGTCGGCCAGGTCGACGACGAGACGCCGGCCTGGGGCCTGAACGGCAGCGGCAACGACGCGCTCCACGCCGGCGGCGTCGACCTTGCCGCCGACGACGATCAGCCGCGTCCGCCCGTCGAACATGTCCTCGGCAAGCTCGAATTCCGGGCTCATCATGAGCGGAGCCCTCCGCCGGTCGCGCGTGCCGCCTCGCGTTCGAGGTCCTCGAACAGTCCCGCGAGGCGAACCGACCAGACGGCGTCATCGGCGGCGGCGGCGATGTCGCCGAACGCGTCCGCCACGGTGTGAATGGGCTCCGCGGTGCCGCGAGCGCGGCGCGGCTGCGAGAAGAAGTGGTTCATGCCGTGTACGTCTCGCCTTGGGCATCTGGACCTGACAGCGGCTTGACGCAATCCCGTCGAGACGCCTGTCAGGTGGCAGGCCGCCGGACGTGACGTAACGGGCATGAACGATCTCCATACCCCGCCCGTCACGACCGCCCGGCCCGCCTTCCGGGCCGCCGTCGCCGGGCTCCTTCTCGGCTGTCTCCTGGCGCTCGTCGGCCTGACGACGGCGTCGGCCCGCGCGGCGCAGCTGCCGCTGGCCGCCCCGCCGCGCGCCCTCGCTCCGGCCGGCGAGCCGCCGTACGAGCAGCGCGTCCCGGCGCTCATCGCCTCGATCGACGGCTTCTGGCGTCAGCGCGTCCGCGGCTATGTCTCTCCGGGGCTCCAACCCGGCTACGAGACCACCGGCGTGACGTGCGGCGGCGAGGCGATCGAACCGGGCAACGCGGAGTACTGCTTCCCCGGCCGGTTCATCACGTGGGACGAGACGAATCTCACGCGCCCGTACTACGAGAAGGCGGGAGACATGGCGGTCGGCTTCGTCCTCGCGCACGAGTGGGGGCACGCGATCCAGGACCAGCTCGGCCAGCGCTTCCGCCTGAACATCTTCGCCGAGCTGGAGGCCGACTGCTTCGCCGGAGCCTGGCTTCGCAACCTCTACACCTCTGGCCAGGCCGACGTCGGCGATGTCCAAGAGGCGGCGTGGGCGATCCGGCAGATCGGGGACCCGCCCGGCACGCGGATTGACGACCCGGACGCGCACGGGTCATCCAAGCTGCGCGGCGCCTGGGTCGCCTACGGGTTCAAGCGCGGCGTGCACGCCTGCTACGCGCGTACGCAGCAGGTCATGCGGGCGGGCTGACGCTCGTACCCAGGGACTCCCTAGGCCCGTCCTGCGGCGCATACCGCGTTGAGCGCCTCGACGAACGCGTCGTGACGGTTGCCGAGCGCAGCGAAGTAGTCGGCGTCGGCCGCTTCGACATCGGTGAGCGCGGCCGCCACGAGCGCGCGGCCGGCGGGGGTCAATCGCAGCTGTCGCGCCCTGCTGTCGGTGGGGTTGGGCGCTCGCTGGAGCAGGCCGCGCGACTCGAGCTTGCGTATCACCTGGCTGGTCATCATCGGATCGGTTCCGGCCTGCTCGGCGAGTCTGGCTTGGGTGGGCGGCAGGTGGCCGTGGTCCTCCAACCACCACAGCGACGCCAGCAGCACGAACTGCACATGCGTCAGATCGTGCGGCGTCAGCGCCGCGCGGATCCTTCGCTGCCACGCCAGGGTGGCGCGCCAGAGCAGAAAGCCGGGGCTCTGCTCTGGCGCCTGGAATCGCGAGCTTGGTCGCGGCGGGCCTATGGGGTGCGCTCCTTGGCGAGCGCGATCAGCGACGCGATCGTGTCAGGGAAGTCGGCTGTGATCATCGGCCCGATCTGCTGAGCCTGAGCGTCGGGCCCGTCGATCTGCGCCGAGTAGGTGATCCGCAGCCGTCCGGAGGGCAGCGGCTCGAGCTGGTGCGCGACGCGGACGACGAGCTCGCCGACCGGCGTCTCGTCGACGAACTCACGCAGCGGGTCGACCTTCGCAAGGCGGTAGTGCAGCGGTTCCTGGCCGACGAACTTCATCGTGCCGGTCGCGCCTGCCGCGAACGGCCCATCACGCGTGACGAACTCGGCCTGCGCGTCCCAGCTGGGCCACGTCGCGACGTCGTCGTAGAGCGACCAAATCGCCTCCGCCGTGACCTCAGCCTCGACCGTATGGGTGTATGTGAAAGGAGAAGTCATGCGCACATATTATATGCGCGCATAAGAGACGTCAACACATAGCATGGTCGCCGTGCCTGGCTGACGCTAGACGCGCGCTCCTTCAACCGGGAGGCGGGCCGCCTGAGCGCTACGCGCCCAAGGCGAGGGCGCAGCTTGGCCGCCCACCCCCTCTCGGCTTGGCGGCGGCGCCCGGGCGCCGCCACCCCTTTCTGACCCCACCCGCTCATCAGGAAGGAGATGTTGATCAATCGTGACCGCTCCGCTCTGTCCCGTCGTGCTGTCGATGCTCGAGACTCGCCCGCGCCGCGCCGACGAGGTCTCGCGCGAGCTGCAGGCTCGCGGGCTCGGGCCGCGGGGTGCGAGCGACGCCGCGGCCCGCGAAACGCTGGAACGGCTGGCGGCGGGCAACCTCGTCCGGCGCCGCAGGCCGAGCGGTCTGTTTGCGCTGACACGGCGCGGCCGGCACGAGCTCAGCCTGCAGCGCAGCCTGTGGCGCCGGACTATCGCCGCCCGCTAGTACCGAGCAGCGGCACCAGGTCGTTGCGCGCTCGAGGACTTCCCCCAGCTCTCCGGCGAGGGAATGGCCGGTGTGGGTCTCAGCCCTTCGGGCATCCGCTGGCCGATCTCGCCAGCGTGGATGCCAAGGACACGTTGCGGCGCGTGATGCGCTGGGCGCGGTCGTCGAGCGCAAACTGCGATGGGCCCTGGTATCGCCGACCACGATCTGCCGCCGCCAACGCGTCGGCGTTTGCCTTGTAATCCGCGTCCAGCGCTGCGGTCGCCTGAGTGATGAGTCTGCGCAGTGCTGCCGCTTTCTTCTGGCACCGCGCGGGGCCGCGCCCCAGGCGGTCGAGCTCGCGCGTGACGCGAGCGGCAGCACGCCGGTTGCCGCGTTGCGCGCTGCCGGCGCACTGCGACCAGAAGCCCCGCAACGGATTAACGCGCGCCTCGCAGTTCGTCATGGTCTGCGCGTACACCCTCGCGGCAGTGGTCCACGCGCCGAGATCGACGGCGGGACCGGCCCGGGAACCGCGGTTCTGGCTCTTGGCGTGGTTTCCGCAACCGCCTGTTGCCGCCGTCACCAGGATCATCACGATCACGAGCAGGCGGCGCGACGCGAACATCGCGTGCGCCGTGTTGGGGTGCTCAGACACGCCACGCGGATCGGCCACGAGCCGACGGATACCACCTCCCGGTGGGACGACGCAAACGGCGGGCTCCGCGGTGCGGTAGACACCGCGGCGTGGAGATCGCGGTCACCGGAGGCACGGGCAGCGCCGGGGCGCACGTCGTGCGAGAGCTCGCCGCCGCCGGGCACGCCGTCCGCGTGCTCAGCCGCCGCCCGCCGCGCGAGCCGGTGCCGGGCACGCGCCATTTCGCGGTCGACCAGGCCACCGGCAGCGGGCTGCGCGAGGCGCTCGACGACGCCGAGGTCGTCGTCGACGCGATGAACAGCAGCAAGCCCGGCGTCCTGCTCCCTGCGACGCGCACGCTGCTCGACGCCGTGCACACCGCGGGTGTCGGCCACTATGTCGGCATCTCGATCGTCGGCATCGAGCGGGTGCCGCTCGGCTACTACCGGGCCAAGCTGCAGCAGGAGGAGGCGATCAAGGCGGGGCCGGTCGCGTGGAGCCTGCTGCGCGCCACGCAGTTTCACTCCCTCATCGCCGCGCTCCTCGCCGCCGCGGATCGCTTCCGCGTGACACCGCTGCCGTCCGCGCGCGTCCAGCCGGTCGATCCGCGCGAAGTCGCGCGCGAGCTGGCCGCGCGAGCCGTCGGGGAGCCGACGCGCCAGACCGCCCAGCTCGGCGGTCCGGAGATCGTCACGCTCGGCGCGCTGGCGCGGGCCTGGAGGCGCAAGACCGGCCGGCGCGGCGCGCGTGTGCCGCTGCCGCTGCCGCCGCTCGGGCCCGTGCGCGCGCTGCGCGCTGGCGGCCTCACGGACCCGTCCATCCCGCGCGGCCGCGTGACGTTCGCCGAGTGGCTCAGCAGGTGATCTCCGATGCTCTACGACCCCGCCCGCCACGAGGCGCCGCAGGCGATCGACTGGGACCCTGACCGCGCGCAGGGCGCCATCGAGCGCATCGTGCGCGACACCGAAGCGCACCTCTCCGAGCGGACCTGGTGGCCGGTGCATCGGCGCGATGTCGAACCCGGCGATGCGGACGTTCCTTCAACCACGCTCTACTTCGGCGCCGCCGGCGTCGCGTGGGCCCTCGACCACCTGCGGGCGATCGGCGCGGCGCGCCTGTCGCACGACCCGCTTCCCCACCTCGACGCGCTGCTCGCCGCAAACCGCGAGTGGCTGGGAGCGAACGGCTTCGGCCACGAGTCGGCCTCGTACCTGATGGGCGACACGCCCATCGAGATGATGGCCTACGGCCGCGGGCCGACCGAAGCGCGCGCCGACCGCCTCGCGGCGCTGATCTCCGGCAACCGCGACCACCCGGCGCGCGAGCTGATGTGGGGCGCACCCGGCACGATGCTGGCGGCGCTGTTCCTGCACGAGCGCACTGGCGATGCGCGCTGGGCCGAGCTGTTCCGGGACACCGCGGCGACGCTCTGGTCGCAGCTCGAATGGTCGGCCGACCACCGTTGCCGCTACTGGACGCAGGACCTCTACGGCCGGCGCACCACGTACCTCGACGGGGTGCACGGCTTCGTCGCGACCGCGTCGCCGCTGATCCGCGGGCGCCGCCTGCTCGGCGACGCCGACTGGGCGGCCTGGCAGCAGGTCATCGCCGAGACGATCGCCCGCACCGCGACGCGCGAAGGCTCACAGGCGAACTGGCGCCCCCTGCTGGACGCGCCGCCGCCGGTGCCGATCGTCCAGTTCTGCCATGGCGCGCCCGGCTTCGTGGTCTGCCTCGGGGAGATGCCCGGGGACGAGCTCGATCCGCTGCTGATCGCCGCCGGCGAGACGATCTGGGCGGCCGGACCGCTCAAGAAGGGCTCGGGCCTGTGTCACGGCACCGCCGGCAACGGCTATGCGTTCTTGAAGCTCCATCGCCGCACGGGCGATGCGCGTTGGCTCGAGCGGGCCCGCGCGTTCGCGATGCACGGCATCGCACAGACCAACGACGAGGCCGCGCGTCACGGGCACATGCGCCATTCCCTCTGGACCGGCGATCTCGGCCTGGCGATCTACCTGTGGGCCTGCCTGCAGGCGACCGCGGAGTTCCCGACGCTCGACGTGTTCTACGCCTCAGGCCGGCCCGCGCCAACCGGCGCGCCTTCCGCTCCCGCGCCGTAGCGTGCGCAGCGCATGCGGGGGATGCGGCGGAGCGTGCTGGCAGGGTGCGCGGTGCTGTGCGCCTCGGCCGTGGTGCCGGGCGCGGCGGCGGCTGCGGTCGCGGTGAAGCGCGGCGCGAGCTACGGGTCGCGGATCTTCCCCGACAACGCGTTCACGAAAGCGGACCGCAGCCAGGTCACCGGCCGGCGGGTGAACTTCCGTCAGGGCGTCGACTACCCGCTCGTCGACGGCGTCGTGAAGAAGGCGTGCACCGACGCGGACTACTCGATCTGCGACGCCTTCGCCGAGCTCAACAAGCTCGACGGGTTCGACCTCCAGCCGCGCGTCGTCGTGCCGTTCACGGGTGCGATCAAGCTCGACTCGGTCAACGACTCGGACTTCTTCATCACGACGGACTCAGGGAGCTTCGCGAGCGGGCTGCGCCAGCTGACCTTCGATCCGGCGACGAACACGCTGGCGGGCATCAGCGACACGTTCCTGCGCGAGGACACGACGTACCGCATCCACGTCACCCGCGGCATCCGCGACAGCGCCGGCAAGCGCGTCGACGCGTGCGGCGAGGCGTGCGTCGTGCGCTTCACGACGCGCACGGCCAGCGGCGAGCTCGTGCGCATCCGCCGGGCGATGGACCTCCCGCTGTCGGACCCGAACAACGCGTACGCGCTCGCCGGCTTCCCCGGCGCCTCCACCTCGACGGACAGCCGCAAGCTGAGCTTCACGCAGAACGGGACGGACGACGTCTTCCTGGCGGCGACGGTTGCGCCGTCGCTGGCCGACCCGCTCAACGGCATCACCCGCACCGATCAGGTCAAGGCCGATCCGAACGCGCCGGGCGCCTTCACGTCGAGCGCGGTGCCGAACCTCATCCCGCCCGGAGGGCCGGGCTACTACGCGTTCGGCAGCTTCCTCTCGCCGCGCTACCAGTACGCGTCCTCGACCGGGCACCAGGACGACCCGCAGGGCTTGACCGACGGCGAGATCCCGCCCGTCCCCACGACGCAGACTCCGCGTCCGCTCGGCGCCGATCGCATCGGCGTCATCGCCGTCACGCCCGACCCGACGCGGTTCCCGCCGCCCTGGCCCGCGGCGATCTACGGGCCGGGCTTCACCCGCAGCGACTACGACCTCTTCGTCACCGCCGACTACAACGCGTCGCTCGGGATAGTCACGCTCGCCACCGATCCGGCCGGCCACGGGTTCGGGCCCCAGAGCACGACGACGGTGACCAGCAACGGCACGCCGACGACGTTCCTCAGCTACGGGCGCGGGCGCGACCGCGACGGCGACGGCGCGATCGGCGACGGACTGAACGACGGCGTCGGCCCGACCGGGCACGTCCAGTCCGACGGCAGCGAGCTTCCGTCGCGCAAGCCGCTCGACGGGCTCGAGTCCGGGCTCGTGCAGACGGTCGTCGACAACATGGCGCTCGGGCGCGCGCTGAAGGCTGGCCTCGACATCCCAGGCGTCGGGACCAACCTCGTCGACCCGGCGAAGATCATGTACTACGGGCTGAGCTTCGGCGGGATCTACGGGACGATGCTCATGGGCACCGACCCGCTCTTCCACCGCGGCCTGCTCAATGTGCCGGGCGGCCCGATCGTCGACATCGCGCGGCTGTCGGGGTTCCGCGGCGACCTCGCCGCGACGCTGAGGCGCTCGCGACCCAACGTGCTCAACGGCGGCCCCGGGCTCGACGGCTTCACCGAGGATCTGCCGCTGCGCAACGACCCTCGGCGCCAGCAACTGGTACGAGCGCACCGGCAGCCCCGAGACCTTCGCCCCGCGGATCCGCCTGCGGCCCGATCGCGCCTGGGCCGGCGACCCCAAGGACGTCGCCTTCCAGACGGCGTACGGCGACGGCACGGTGCCCAACCCGACGGCCGCGACGCTCTACCGCGCGGGCGAGCTCTTCGACCGCGTCGTCTATTACCGCAACGACAAGACGCCCACCTACGACTCCGACCCGCACGGCTGGCTCGCCGATCCGAGCCTGGCCGGCCGCACGTCGGGCGAGCAGCAGCTCGGGACGTTCCTGTCGACCGGCGAGCTCGTCAACACCAACCCGGCGTGGCTCGAGGTGCCGATCGCCGACCCCAACAACCTCGAGTGCCTGCACTACCCCGATCCGCAGACGGGGCAGCAGCAGACGCGCCAGCCGTTCCCGGCCAGCGGCGACTGCCCGCCGCCGCCGTCACGTCCCTGATCGGCGCCCCGACCAGGGGTGGTCACGTGCATCCCAATGGTGGCTGTCGGCGGCGCCGGGCCGCCCTCACCATGGGGTCATGACGCCCTGGTCGACCGCCCGATGCCAAGTCCTCAACCTCGCCGTGCTGATCGTCGCGTTGGCGATCGGCGTCCCGGCGCTGCCGGCCTTCGCCATCTTCACCGCGGCGTTCACCCCGCTGTGGCTCGCGGCGCACCAGCCGCCGAACGGCTGACCCGCCGGCACCTCAGCTGAGGCGCTCCTCGACCTCCTGGGCGCGCTCATCGTGTCGCTGGACGGCCGCCCGCGCGCGCTCGCTGCGCTGTTGGTCGGCCGCGGCCTGCTCGGCCTCCCGGGCGGCGATCTGCTCGTGGCGCTCGGCCTCGGTGCGCAGCAGCTCTGCGCGGTCACGGTGGCGCTCGGCGGTCGTCGCGTGCGCCTCGGCGGCCTCGGTGGCCTCCCTGGCGCGCAGCGCGCTCGCCTCGAGCTCCTGGCGGTGGCCGCGGGCCTCGGCAGACAGGCGGGCCCGGCGCTCGGCCTGCTGGGCTCGGCGTCGCCCGACCACACGTGTGGCAGCCACGGCCAGCACGGCCACGACGACGATGGCGATGACGACGATGACGACGGTCATCCGGATCCCTCCTCCTGGGGTGATTTCCTGGTCCATGGCCTCCCCGCCAGATGCGCCCGCCATGCAACGCTCGACTTGCCGGCGTTCCAGGTTCCGTCACCGTTGAGTGGCTGCTGAGCGCCTCGGCCTAGGGTCGCCCGGTACCGGTCCCCCACTCCGTTCGCCGCCCATGCCGCACGCCCGACGCCTGGCCAATATCTGCCGCCGTAGTCGGCGCCGGCTCACGCTGCTCGGAGCGTTCCTGGTGGCCGGGGCGGCGGCCTGCGAGCCGGCCGCGGTCGCCGCCCCGCCGAGCCCGATGACGCCGGACGCTCCCGCTCTCCGCGCCGGCGACGACGCGACGGCGAGCTTCGGGACGGCGCGGCCCCGCCACGTCGTCGAGCTCGTCCTCTGCGACTCCTCCGAGGAGCTCCCGATCCAGGTCGGCGTCGGCCCGACCGCCCACGGCGGACCGCCCGCGCGCTGCACGCCGGACGTGGGCATCCTCCGGCACTCCGCCGCGGCCGCCTCGGGGGCGGCGGCCGCCTGCCGAGCCGCGCGGCCTCCCCCGTAGGCCGACAGAGCGTCCAGCTGCGCACTCGGTGCCCGCCGCGGCGACGCGACCCGGGCCCGCAGCAAGCCTTCACCGCCGCGCCGCGACCCTCAATCCGTCCCGGACGCTGACCTGGACCTCGACGTCGCCCGCAGGATCGCGGGCATGGAGATCGACCTCATGACCTCACGGATGATTCGCACTACGGGCCGCCGGCCCGTCGTCGCCGCGGCTGCCGCGGCGGCGGCGGCGCCGTGGCTGGCCGCGGTCGACGGCGGCGCCGGCTGGCGCTGGGGCGCGGTCGCGCTGATCGCCGCGCCGCTGGCGGCCGGGCTCGTCCCCGCGGCACTCCGCGCGCTGCCCCGCCTGGCGCCCAGCGAGACGGCAGCGCTCGTGGCGCTGGCCGCCGCAGCTGCCGCGGCGCTCGCCGGCCTGACGGCCGCGACCGGGAGCCCGGGGAGCGATCTGCTGCTCGCGCTGACGGTGACGGTCCCTCTCTCCGCCGCCGCGCTCGCCTTCCGCAGAGCGCCCGCGATGGCGGTGGCCTCCGTCAGCGCCCCGGCGCCGGCCCCGCCGGCGCGCCCCAGGGCCCCGGCCCGCGGCACGACGCGCCGCAACTTCATCCAGCTGGGCGCCGCGGGCGGCGTTGCCGTCGCCGGCCTGTCCCGCGTCGCCCCCGCCGCCAAGGCGCAGCCGCCGGTGCCGTTCCTGCTGACGATCACGGAAGGCGACGTGAAGATGGTCGACGGCACGCTCGTCTTCTTCCGCGGCTTCCGCTCCACGAGCTCGACCGTCGACGTCCCGCAGATCCCCGGCCCGCCGATCGGCAACGTCGGCCCGGGCGTCAAGGGCCGCGAGGTCTTCGAGGGCGACGCGGTCCAGATCGTCATGGCGAACTCGACCGGGCGCGACCACACGTTCCTCATCGAGCGGACCGACAGCGAGACGCCGGTCGACCCGGTGGTCGGGCCAGTGACGATCCCGGCCCACGGGAGCACGACGATCGACTTCACCGCCCCGGGCGCGGGGTCGTACATGTACCGCGACGCCGACCGCAACAACCGCCTCCTGGGGATGTACGGCGCGTTCATCGTCGAGCCGACGGACGTCGGGGGCATCCTCCTCCCCTACGCGCCGGCGCCCGACCGCCTCGTGATCAAGACCGAGCTGCGCACCCAGATGACGTGGATGCTCTCCGACGTCGACCCGGTGCTCGGCGAGGTCGCGCGCACGCAGCCGAGCAAATCGACGATCGCCTACCCGCTGAGCAAGATCCTTCCGCGGTATTTCCTGATCAACGGAGAGACGGGCGTCGGCGCGACGCGCAACGCGAACTTCACCGTCCCCATCGTGCCGTTGGAGGATCCGACCCGGCCGTTCGCCGGCGTCCTCATCCGCTGCATCAACACCGGCGTCGCCGCCCACTCGCTGCACTGGCACGGCAACCACGTCTTCCCGGTGGAGTTCAACGCGGTGCCGGCCGCGGCGGGGATGGTCCTCGAGCGCGACGTGCAGGAGGTCAGGCCGCTGCAGCGCATCGACGTCATCCTGCCGGCGCACACCGGCTACGACTCGTTCCCGCCGCTGCCCAAGATCCCGGTGGACCAGTTCTGGCCGATGCACTGCCACGCCGAGATGTCGCAGACGGCGGGCGGCGGCTCGTACCCGTTCGGGATGCTCACCGATTGGCACCTCGCGACGGGCGCGGCGGCGGTGGAGGCACTCGCCCAGCAGCTGGCCGACAAGGCCAAGGCGGGACGCACGCGCGTCCCGGAGGATCAGGTCCAGGCGGCGATCGACAACGTCGTCAACAACAGCAGCGGTCCCGGCGGCGGCTCGGGCAACGGCTCGAGCGGCTCGAGCGGCTCGAGCGGCGGCAAGGGCTCGAGCAGCACCAGCGGCTCCAGCGGCTCGAGCGGCTCCAATGGCTCGAGCGGCTCCAACGGCTCCGGCGACAAGCCCGGAAAGGACTGATCATGGCCGGCAACTTCAACTGTGTCCTCAACGAGGCCCAGTTCGAGCTCGCGTTCCCCGAGCAGGTCGGCAACCGCCCGACGTTCGGGTTCGTGAAGGACGAGGCCGACTGGGACGTCAAGAAGAACGATCCGACCCTCATGGCCCCCGGCATGCCGACCGGCATCGGGCGCCTCATGAAGTTCGACAGGTTCGTCTTCACCAGCGGCAAGCTCACGATGCCCGACGGCGTCGAGGTGCGCCACTGGGGCTTCGAGGACGAGCACCAGACGCGGACGTTCCCCTCCCCCATCATCCGCGTCATGGGTGGCGACCTCGTGCAGACGCACCTCAAGGCGTCGAAGAACCGGCACACCATCCACCACCACGGCATCGAGCCCGACCGGGACAACGACGGCGTGGGCCACACCTCCTTCGAGGTGCTCGGCAGCTACATCTACCAGTGGCGAGCGCACATCGCCTCGAGCGGCACGTTCTTCTACCACTGCCACGTCAACACCACGCTGCACGTGCAGATGGGGCTCTTCGGCGGGCTCATCATCGACCCGTACGAGCCCGAGCCGCATCCCGACGGCAAGAAGCCGATCGCCGACGCGCCCGACGACTGGCGCTACCAGCACGAGCGCGTCTGGGTGCCCTACGCGCTCGAGCCCGACTGGCACACGCTCAACCACCTCGCCGGCTTCTGCGGCGAGGACGCCGGCCTGAACGACTTCAACCCGAGGTACTTCCTGCTCGGCAAGCACCCGCAGTTCCCCGACGGCCGGCCGATCCTCGGCGACGCCGAGCAGCCCGTCGCGCTGACCATGCCCGCCGGCGAGACGGCCTACATCCGGATCATCCAGAGCACGTACCACCCGTGCGACCTGGACCTCGGCGACCTCGGACAGTTCGCGTCCGTCGCCGAGACCGACGGCCGCGCGATCCGCACCGGCATCAACCTCGACGGGCTCGGCGGAGGCGAGGCTGCCATCGCGGTGCCGTGGAACGACTGGCAGCCGCACCACCTGTCGTCCGCCCAGCGGCTGGGCCTGCTCCTCAAGCCGACGAAGACCGGCGTCTACCCGGTGGAGTTCACGTACCGCCACTGGATCACCGGCGCGAAGCTCGGCTTCATGCGAACAACGGTGACGGTCGTGTAGGCGCTCGGCGCCATGAGGTTGCACGCGCAAGCACATTAGGTGTATAGTTGTGCGTGCAATCACCGGACGGGCGACGAGGACCCGCCGCCAGCCGGACAAGGAACCGAGGAATCCTCATGGCTACCGATACCGTCACCGCCACGACCGCAGTCCCGACCGGTACCTGGACGGTCGACGCCTCACACTCGAAGGTCGGCTTCGCCGTCAAGCACATGGGCATCGCCACCGTGCGCGGCGAGTTCACCGAGTTCGCGGGCGCCCTCGAGATCGGCGACGACCTCTCGACCGCGAAGGCCTACGGCACCGTCAAGGTCGCCACGGTCGACACCAACGAGCCTCAGCGCGACGACCACCTGCGCTCGCCCGACTTCTTCGAGGCCGAGCGCTACCCGGAGATGACCTTCGAGTCGACGCGGATCGAGGCGCTCGACGACGAGGCCTTCCGCATCACCGGCAACCTGACGCTGCACGGCGTCACCAACGAGGTGGTCCTGCACGCCGACGTCTTGGGCACCGACATCGACCCGTGGGGCAACGAGCGCGTCGGCCTGGAGATCACCAGCCAGCTCTCGCGCGGCGACTACGGCATGAAGTTCAACCAGGCGCTGGGCAGCGGCAACATGCTCGTCGCCGACAAGGTCAAGCTCGCGCTCGACGTTTCTGCGGTCAAGCAGGCCTAGCACCCCTACCGGACGGGGCGGCCGGCCTGGCCGGCCGCCCCGAGAGGATCAGACCATGCGTCCCATCGACGGCCTCCATCACATCAGCTTGATCACCGGCGACGCCCCCGCGAACGTCGACTTCTACGCGCGCGTGCTCGGGCTGCGGCTCGTCAAGAAGACGGTCAATCAGGACGACCCGACCGTCTATCACCTCTTCTACTCCGACGAGCACGGCTCGCCGGGCGCCGACATCACCTTCTTCGAGTACCCGGGCGCGCGCCGCGGCCGGGCCGGCGCGGGCATGGTCTCCTCGATCGTGCACCGCGTCGCCTCCGAGGAGGCGCTCGACTTCTGGCAGCAGCGCCTGGGCGACGAAGGCGTGGCCGTCCGGCGCGAGCCGGGGCGGCTGCTGTTCGCCGACCCCGAGGGCATGAGCCACGAGCTCGCCGTGGTCGAGACCTCGGACGAGCCGCTCACCGCGCGCTCCAACCAGGTCCCCGCCGCGTACGCGCTCCAGGGCTTCGAGGCGGTGCGCGCCCTGGTCGCCGACCCGGCCCGCAGCGAGGCGCTGCTCGCCGAGGTCCTCGGCTTCTCCGAGCGCTCCGCGCACGACTGGGAGGCGCGCGGCGAGCACCGCGGCGGGCGGATCCTCTTCGAGCGCAGCGACGAGCGGGGAATCGCCGGCGCCGGCACCGTGCACCACGTCGCGTGGTCCGTCGTCCGCGCCGAGATCGAGGACTGGCAGCGGCGCGTGTCCGCCGCCGGCGCTCGCGCGACGCCGGTCATCGACCGCTTCTACTTCGAGTCGGTCTACTTCCGCGAGCCCGGCGGGATCCTCTACGAGCTCGCCACCCTCGACGGCGCGGGCTTCGGCGCCGACGAGGACCCGGACACGATGGGCGAGGCGCTCACCCTGCCGCCCAAGCTCCAGCCGCTGCGCAGCAGGATCGAGCCCGTGCTCACCCCGCTGCCCGACACGCGGCCGTGGCGGCCCGAGCCGGTGAGCAGCGAGTCGCCGGCATGAGCACCGCCCTGCGCACCGAGGAGCTGCGCGCCTGGCGCGGGATGCTGCAGGTCCACGCCGCGGTGACGCGCGCGCTCGACGCCGACCTGCGTGCCGAGCACGGCCTCGCGCTCTCCTCGTACGAGGTGCTGATGCTCCTCGGCGAGGCCGACCAGGAGCGCTTGCGCATGGCCGACGTCGCGGATCGCGTGCTCGTGAGCCGCAGCGGCCTGACGCGCCTGATCGACCGGCTCGTCGAGGCGGGCCTTGTCGAGCGCTGCGCGTGCGCGGCCGACGGCCGCGGCGCGTTCGCCCAGCTCACCGACGCCGGTCGCGAGAAGCTGCGTGCCGCGCGCCGCACGCACCTGGCGGGCGTGCACGAGCGCTTCCTCGACCGGTTGAGCGCCGACGACCAGCGCGCGCTGGGCGAGGCCTGGGACAGCGTGCTGGGCTGATCGGGCGGCCGGCGCGGCCGGGCGGATCGCACCCGCCGCCACGCTTTGCGACGATGGGTGCGGCCGATGAACGGTTTCAGCCTCGACCCGCGGCAGCTCGTCGTGCGCAGCCCGCTCACGCCGCCCGTCGTGGCGCGCCGGCTGCTCGGGCAGTCGCTCGGGGACGCCGTGCGCGGAAAGGCCGTGCTGATCACGGGCGCGTCGTCGGGGATCGGCCGGGCGGCGGCGGTGAAGATCGGCGACGCGGGCGGCGAGGTCGTGCTGGTCGCGCGCACGCGCGGGAAGCTCGACGAGGTCGCCGCGGACATCAGGCGGGCCGGGGGCGTCGCGCACGTCCACCCGTGCGACCTGTCCGATCTCGAGGACATCGACCGCATGGCCGACGAGGTGCTCGAGCAGCGCGGCCGCGTCGACATCCTGGTCAACAACGCGGGCCGGTCGATCCGGCGCTCGATCGCGCTGTCCTATGACCGCTTCCACGACTTCGAGCGCACGATGCAGCTCAACTACTTCGGGCCGGTGCGGCTGATCCTCCGGGTCCTGCCCGGCATGCGCGAGCGCCGCTCGGGCCACGTCGTGAACATCTCGTCGGTCAGCGTCCAGACGGGCCCGCCGCGCTTCGCGGCCTACATGGCTTCCAAGGCCGCGCTGGACGCGTTCTCGGACTCGGTCAACCCGGAGGTCGCCGCGGACGGCGTGCAGTTCACGACGATCTACATGCCGCTGGTGCGCACGCCGATGATCGGCCCGACCGAGGCCTACGACCGCTTCCCGACGCTGACCCCCGACGAGGCGGCCGACCTCATCGCCGAGGCGATCACTCGCCGCCCGCGGCGGATCTCCAGCCGCCTCGGCAACTACGGCGAGCTGACGCGGACGCTGAGCCCGGGCTCGATGGACGCGATCGCCAGCACCGCGTACCGGCTGTTCCCCGACTCGCGCGCGGCGCGCGGCGAGACCGGCGAAGGCGGGCCCGAGCGCCCCTCGCGCGCGGGCCGGCTGTTCGCGAACCTGTTCCGCGGCGGCGAGTGGTGACGGCGCCGGTGGGCGTCAGCGCGCCCGCCGGTGAGACCTTGCGCGGTGGCTCTTGCGGACCAGCCTGATCCGCACCGCGACGGTGCGCGCGTTGCCGGCGGCGTCGGCGGCGCGCACGCGCAGCGTCAGCGGGATCGACCGGTGGCGGCGCAGCGCGCGGTGCCGCGCGCTGCGGAACCGCCGGGTCAGCTTGACGCGCAGCGTCGTGCGGCGTGACGCGGCGAGCGTCCGGCGCAGGCTGCCGGCGCGGCGGCGCAGCGCGCGCGCCTGCAGCGTGGCCGAGCAGCGCTCGTCGCACGTGACCGCGACGCGGAGGTAGCGCCGGGCGCGCTGGCGCCGGCGGGCGCTGACCCGCAGCCTCGGCGCCGTGCGGTCGACCGCCGAGGCGCTCGATCCCGCGCCCGCGCCCGCCGCCGACCCGGGCGGCGCGGTCGTGACGGTCGTCCCCGGGCCGATCGGGGCGCTGAAGCGCAGCACCCCGTCCGGGCCGGCGACCGCGGTCGCCGGCGGCTGCGCGTTGGCGCCGGTCACGGTGATGCGATAGGTCGCGCCCGGGCGCTGGCCGTGGATCGCGTAGCGCTTGATCCCGCTGCCGGGCAGCGTCAGCGCGACGCCGTCGCCGCTGTACGTGACGTCGACCGAGCCGAGGTGGTAGCGGAAATCGCTGCGCGAGAACGGGTCGATGTCGACGTCCTGCAGCCCGACGTCGATGCCGTACGCCGTCTCGCGCAGGAGCATCGCGACGAGCGACGGGTACTCGTAGTAGTACGGCGCGCGCGTCGCGTTGCCCGAGCAGTCGTAGCGCTCGGTCAGCCACGTGCGGCCCAGGAGGTCGGACTCGACCGGCCCGAGGATCCGGTCGTCGAAGGTCTTGCGGTCGCCGACGCGCCGGCGCGCCTGGGCATCGGCCCAGCCGATCCTGCCCATGGTCACCGCCGAGTCGCCCGTGTTGCCGCCGTACGTGTCTGCCGACCCGTACGTGCGCTCGGAGACCCAGCTCGGGCGCGCATGGGTGCACGGCCCGGAGTCGACGCGCGCGAGGATCTTCTGCGCGCGGTCCGGCGGGGCGACGCCGAAGCCGACGGCGAGCAGGTTCGCGTCGTAGTCGACGAGGTCGCGCGTGCTGCCGTCCGGGTTGAGCTGCGTGACGTAGTGATCGCCCGCCCACAACCGGTCGTTCATGCCGGCGACGATGTTGTCGGCCATCGCGCGGCGCTGCCCGGCGAGCCCGTCGTTGCCGAGCAGCGCCTCGGCGTCGGCGACCTGACGCAGGATCTCGACCATGAAGGCGTTGGTGTCCGCCGTGAAGTTCTGGCGGACGAAGACGTCGATCCACAGCGGCCCGGGGGCGTTGACGAGCTTGACCGCCGGGTCGTAGCGGTTGGTGAGGAAGCCGAGCGCCCGCTCGATCGTGGGCATCTGGGCGCGCAGCCAGTCGTAGTCGCCGGTCGCCTTGACGTACTGGAGCGCGGCGGCGATCCAGAAGATGTTCGGGCCGGTCTGCGTGGCGCCGCTCAGCGCGGTGTACGTCGGCGTCGCTGCGTTGAAGTGGTGCGGGATCTGCCCGCTGGACGACATCGCCGCGCCCGACTTCTCGATCAGCGTGCGCGCCTGCTGCTCGAGGTACGGATCTCCCGAGTACAGCAGCGCGGTGTCGATCATCCACGTGTCCGGGTCGTAGAAGTTGCGCCCGTCGCCGTACCAGCGCGTCGGCGCGGCGAGCGACGGCGCCGCCTCGCCCGGCAGCGCATAGGTGTCGAGCGTCCCCGCCGCCGTCCCGTAGACGGCGGTCAGCATCGCCCGCAGGTCGTCGAGGCGCATGTTGGCGCCATCCGGGACGGCGCCCGCGGGGAAGTCGTAGTTGTTGGGGCTGATCCGCGCGGTGAGCCGCCAGCTGTCGCCGCCGGCGACGTTGACCGAGGCGGCCTGCGCCCACCCGCCGCCGTCCCAGGCGTCGAGACGCGGGTAGGAGCCGGCCATGACCTGCTCGAGGCCGCTGGCCGGCGCGGCGGGGCGGTTGACCAGCACGGTCTGGCGCTGTCCGGCCGCGGTGACGTCGACGGCGCCGCCGCCGCCGAGCGCGTAGAAGCGCTGCAGGTGGTCGGCGGACGCGAAGTACGGCGCGTCGGAGGCGAGCCGCTGCGTGGCGCCGCGGTCGAAGAAGCCGTAGACGGAGGTCGGCGCGAGCGCGTAGGCGAGGCGCACCGCGCGGACCGGCGCGGCGCGCAGCGCGTGCGCGTCGACCGCGAGGTCGAGCGCGCGCGAGCCGCTGTTGAGGGCGAGCGTCCACGTCGAGGTGACGAGCGGGTTGTTGACGTCGTCGACGACGCCGTCGATCTGCACGCGCGCCGCGTCGGCGGTCTGCACGGGCACGGTGACCGAGAGCCCGGGCGCCGCGCCGGCCGAGGAGGCGTGCTCGGCGCCGTCGTTGCGCTCGAGCACGATCCCGCTGGTCAGGTTGCGCCCGTAGTTGCCCGCGCCCTCGAAATCGGCCTGGAGGGTGGCGAGCTGCGGGTGGCGCAGATCGAAGACCGCGCGCACGAAGCCGTTGGCCAGCACGACCTGGTCGGCCGTGCGGTCGACCGTGACCGGCGGCGCCGCCGAGGCCACGCCCGCCGGCCCGGCGAGCGCGGCGAGTGCGAGCGCGGCGACGAGTCCCGCGCGCTTGAGAGCTGGTCCGAGCATCCGTGCCTGGCGGCCCGGTTGACAACGACGTCAACGAGCGGCCGCGTGGTACCCGAGCCGCCGATCCCCAAACGCACTCAGCGCTCAGAGGCTGTCGACGTAGAGGTCGACCTGGAGATCCGCGCCGGGGACGTAGGAGTAGCGGTCGAGGTCGGTGACCCCCTCCTCGGCGAGCACGTCTTCGCAGAGCAGCGTGTTGCCCGTGCACTCGCGGCTCGGCCGGGTGATCACCGCGTACGCGGCATCGGCGTAGAGCTCGGGCCGGCGCGCGCGCGCCATCGCCGTGTCGCCGCCGAGGAGGTTCTGCACTGCCGCCGTCGCGATCAGCGTGCGCGGCCACAGCGCGTTGGAGGCGATCCCGTCGGCGCGGAACTCCTCGGCGAAGCCCAGCGCGCACAGGCTCATGCCGTACTTGGCGATCGTGTACGCGATGTGCGGCCCCAGCCAGCGCGGCTCGAGGCTGATCGGGGGCGACAGCGTGAGGATGTGCGGGTTCTCGGCGCGCTTGAGGTGCGGGACGCACGCCTTGGTCACGACGAAGGTGCCGCGCGTGTTGATGTCCTGCATGAGGTCGTAGCGCTTCATGTCGAGCGCCTCGGTCCCCGACAGGTTGATCGCGCTGGCGTTGTTGACGCAGACGTCGATCCCGCCGAAGCGCTCGACGGCCTGCTCCACCGCGGCGAACACCTGCTGCTCGTCGCGGATGTCGCCGACGATCGGCAGCGCGCGCCCGCCCGCCGCCTCGATCTGCTCGGCGGCCGTGTACACGGTGCCCTCGAGCTTGGGATGTGGCTCGGCGGTCTTGGCGATCAGCGCGACGTTGGCGCCGTCGCGCGCGGCGCGCAGCGCGATGGCCAGGCCGATCCCGCGACTCGCGCCCGAGATGAACAGCGTCTTGTCAGCCAGTGGCTCGTCCATGCCCGGCATCATGCCGAGCCGTCACCCGACGGCGAAGCGCACGACGCTGGCCGCCCCGGCGATCAGGCAGTAGATCGCGAACGGGGTCAGCGTCCTCGTCTCGAAGTAGCGCACGAGGAAGCGGACCGACAGGTAGGCGGTCACGCCGGTGATCACGACACCGACCGCGACCTGGCCGTGGATATGGGCGCCGGCGTCGCCGAAGAGGCTGGGGATCTTGAGCACCCCGGCGGCGAAGATGACCGGCGTCGCGAGCAGGAAGGCAAAGCGCGCGGCATCCTCGTGGCCGAGCGCGCGGATCAGCCCGGCGACCATCGTCACGCCGGAGCGGCTGATGCCCGCGAACAGGGCCAGGATCTGGGCGGAGCCGATGTAGACGCCGTCGCGGTAGGGCATCCGCGCGACACGCTGGTCGGACTCGACCGCCGTGGCCGGCGGCGGGGGCTCGGGCGCGCGGCGGCGGACCGCCTCGCCGCCGAGCAGGATCAGCCCGTTGACGACGAGGAAGATGCTCGCCGCGAGCGGCTTGGCGAAGACGGTGCGGAAGACGTGCTCGAGCGCGAGGCCGGTGATGCCGACCGGGATGGTGGCGAGCACGATCAGCCAGGCGAGGCGCTCGTAGGCGTCGTTGGTGTCGAGCCGGCGGGCGCGCACGCTGCGCGACAGGCTGCGGAAGAAGCCGGTGACGATGCGCACCCAGTCCTCGCGGAAGAACCACAGCAGCGCCACCGCCGTCGCGCAGTGCAGCGCGACGATGTAGGCCAGGTAGAACGACGTCTCGCTGCTGGCCTGCGAGGACTGGGTGACGAGCGTCTGCCAGCTGCCGCCGATCCACGCCGGCACGAGCACGGAGTGGCCGAGGCTCGAGACCGGGAACAGCTCGGTGACGCCCTGGACGAGGGCGATGGCGATCGCCTGGAGGTAGGTCACGGCGAGCCGCGACGCTAGGGGCGTTCCCTGAACCGAACCTGAACACCGGAAATCTGGACTACAAGGAGCCGAGCGCGTACCAGCAGCCGAAGAGCAGGCTGAACGCGCCAAGCGCCGGGACCAGGCGCTCGACGAGCCGGCCGCGCGCGAGCGCGTGGCCGAAGAGCGCCGAGGCCAGCGCCATCGAGCACGCCGTGGCCGCCGCGAACAAGCCCAGCGCGGCGATGCCCGCGGCGCCGCGGCTCGCGGCGGACACGAGCAGGACGCCGGCCGCGGCGGACCCGCCGGCGCCGTGGATCAGGCCGATGCCGAAGGCGACCAGCGGCGTGCGCCCCAGCGACTCGGCGTGGGCATGCTCGTGCTCGGGGCCGTGGCCGCGCGCGTGCTCGTGGGCGTGCGGATGCGCGTGGCGGACGTCGCCGTGCGTATGGACGTGCGTGTGGAAGGCGCCGCGGCGCCAGCGCACGAGCAGGCGGACGGCCAGGGCGACGATGAGGGCGCCGATGGCCAGCTCGGCGGCCCGCCGCGCGGCCTCGGGCAGCGCCGAGCCGACGAGGACCACCGGCACGCCGAAGGCGAACAGCGTCAGCGCGTGGCCCGCGCCCCAGGCGAACCCGAGCGCCCGCGCGCGGCGCACGCCGTGGCGGTCGTCGCCGGCGATGAGCGTGGCGACCGCGGTGAGGTGGTCGGGGTCGGTCGCGTGGCGCAGGCCGAGCAGCACGGCCACGACCGCCGCGAGGACGAGCGATCCGTCGCCGAGCCCCGCGAGCCAGTGATCGACGCCGGGCATCACGCGCGCTCCGCCAGGCGCGCCGCCGCGACAGCCGCCTGGCCGTAGGAGATGCCGCCGTCGTTGGGCGGCAGGCGCTCGGGGACGAGCACGCGCAGCCCCGCGATGCGCGCCCGCCGCGTGACGTCGTCGAGCAGCACGCGGCTGGCGAACGTCCCGCCGGACAGCACCGCGACGTCGAGCCGGTGGCGCGCGGCGGCGAGGACCAGCGCCTCGGCGGTGGCGGCCGCGAGCGCGCGGTGGAAGCGGGCGGCGATCACGCCCGCGGGCGTGCCGTCGGCGGCGTCGGCGGCCGCCGCGCGCACGGTCTCGCGCGGGTCGAGCACGATCGGCGGCCCGGCCTCGACGGCGAGCGGATAGGCGCCGCGCTCGTTCGGGTCGCACGCCGCCTCGAGCTCGATCGCCGCCTGGCCCTCGTAGTGGACCTCGGCGCGCACGCCGCACAGGGCGCTGATCGCGTCGAACAGGCGGCCGGCGCTCGTCGTCACGGGCGACGCGAGGCCGCCGCGCGCCAGCCGCGCGACGTCGCGCCAGCGCGCCGGCGACACGCGCGCGGCCAGCGCCGGCGGGACGTCGTCCTCGCCCGCCTCGGCGAGCCACGCGCAGGCCATCCGCCACGGCTGGCGGATCGCCTGCGCGCCGCCGGGCAGGCGGACCGCGCGCAGCGCCCCGGCGCGCTCGAACGCGGCCAGGCCGCCGACCAGGATCTCGCCGCCCCAGATCGTCCCGTCGATCCCGTAGCCGGTCCCGTCGTAGATCGCCGCGACCGCCGGGCCGCGCTCGCCGTGCTCGGCCAGGCACGCCGCCAGGTGCGCGTGGTGGTGCTGCACGGCGACGTGCTCGACGCCGTCGCGCTCCAGCGCGTACTTCGTCGACAGGTACTCCGGGTGGAGGTCGTGGGCGACGACCTCCGGCGCGACTGCGAAGAGCCGCTCGAAGTGCGCGATGCCCTCGCTGAACGAGCGCAGCGTCTCGTAGTTCTCCAGGTCGCCGACGTGATGACCGACCCAGGCGCGCGCGCCCTTGGCCACACAGAACGTGTTCTTCAGCTCCGCCCCGCAGGCCAGCAGCGGGCGGGCCGCCGCCACCGGCAGGGCGATCGCGCCGGGCACGTGCCCGCGCGAGCGGCGCAGGACGACCGGCGGGCGCACGACCGTGTCGTCGGTACGCATGTGGATGGGCCGGTCGTGGAGGAGGAAGAGGTCGGCGATCGGGCCCAGCCGGGCGAGGGCGTCGCCGTTGTCGTAGGCGATCGGCTCGTCGGAGACGTTGCCGCTCGTCATGACGAGGGTCGTCTGCACGTCGGCGAGCACCAGGTGATGCAGCGGCGAGTACGGCAGCATCACGCCGAGCGTCGGGTGGCCGGGCGCCACGGACGGCGCGACGGCCGCCTCGCGGCGGCGCGGCGCGACGACGATCGGCCGGGCGCCCGAGAGCAGGAGCTCCTCCTCGTGCGTCTCGAGCTCGACCAGCGCCCGCGCCGCCTCGAGCGTTTCCGCCATCAGCGCGAAGGGCTTGTCCTCGCGGTGCTTGCGCGCGCGCAGCGCGGCCACCGCGTGCTCGTCGTCGGCGCGGCAGGCGAGGTGGAACCCTCCGACGCCCTTGACGGCGACGATCCGGCCCTCGGCGAGCGCGCGCGCGGCGGCCGCCACGGCGTCGTCGCACGCAAGCTCGCGCCCGCCCGCGTCGGCGAGCCACGCACGCGGGCCGCACACAGGACACGCGTTGGGCTGGGCGTGGAAGCGGCGGTCGGCCGGATCGTCGTACTCCGCCCGGCAGGCCGGGCACATGGCGAAGCCGGCCATGGTCGTCAGTGGCCGGTCGTACGGGACGCCGCGGACGATCGTGAAGCGCGGCCCGCAGTTGGTGCAGTTGACGAACGGGTAGCGAAAGCGCCGGTCGGACGGGTCGAACAGCTCGCGCAGGCAGTCCGGGCAGGTGGCGGTGTCCGGGCTGACCGGGACGTCCGCCTCGCCGCCCCGCTCGCTGGGCAGGATCGCGAACGACCGCTCGCCGGCGACCGGCGCGTCGCTCCAGGCGACGCGCTGCACCACGGCGAGCGGTGGCGCCTGCGCGACCAGCCGCGCCCGGAAGCGCTCGACCGCGTCCGCCGCGCCCTCGACCTCGACGAGCACGCCGCGCTCGTCGTTGAGCACGAAGCCGCCGAGCCCCAGCTGCGTGGCCAGCCGCCAGACGTACGGGCGAAAGCCGACGCCCTGCACCGTGCCCTCCACGCGCGCCCGCGCGCGGCATGCGGCGCGGACCGGGCGGACGTCAAGCGCCATCGCCCTCGACCAGCTCGCACAGGACGTGGTAGGCGCTCGCCTGCGCCTCCTGGATACGCGGGATGTGCTCCGAGCGCGTCACGACGACGTGGTCCGCCAGCCCCTCGGCGGCCACGCGCCCGCCGCCGTAGCCGACCATCGCGACGGTCACCAGGCCGCGCCGCCGCGCCTCGGCGAGCGCGGCGATCACGTTGGGCGAGTTGCCGCTGGTCGACAGCGCCAGGAGCGCGTCGCCGGCGCGCCCGAGCGCGATGAGCTGGCGCGCGAAGATCGCCTCGGTCCCGATGTCGTTGGCGATCGCCGTGATGATCCCCGTGTCCTCGGTCAGGTCCAGCGCGCGCCGGCCGCCGGCGCGCAGGTCGGCGACCACGTCCATCGCGTCGGTCGCCGAGCCGCCGTTGCCCAGGGCCAGCAGCGTGCCGCCGGCGTCGAGCGCCTGCCGGACGTCGGCGGCCGCGGCGAGCAGGACGTCGCGGTTCTCGCCGAGCGTCTGCTCGCGCAGCGCGCCGACCTCGTCGGCCTTCATCAGCACCGACCGCCGCACGTCCTCCACGACGGCGTCGAGGTCGTCCTCGCGCTCGGCGAGGAACGGATACAGGAACGACGCCTCCCCGCCGACCGGCGTGCTGCGCGACGCGTGCTCGAAGAACACGTGCACGAGCTCCCACAGGACGTGGTAGGCGGTCTCGACGAGCTCCTGGCGCACGAACGCGTCGTCGCCGGGCGGCACGAAGGCCCACTCGGCGCCCGCGTCGGGCGCGAAGGCGATCGTCAGGCATCCCGGCGGAGCGGCGATGCGCCCGTCGAAGGCCATGACGATGTCGCCCGGCGCCACGACCAGCTCCGCCGGGCCGCTCTCGGCCGTGACCGCGATCGCGGGCAGCGCTCGCTTGCCGACGATCACCGGATGCACGAACTCGACGGCGACGTGGCGGGCATCCGAGCGCGCGACGGGCGAGGCGCCGAGCGCGACGAGGCGCCCGCCGGCCTGGAAGCGCTCGGCCATCAGCCGGCACAGCCGCGCGAGCCGCTCGGCCTCGTCCACGAAGAAGCGCGCGTTGGCGGCGCTGCGGGCGGCGAGCAGCTCGTCGAGCCGGCCGGCCGCCACCTGGCTCACGCAGGGACCTCCGCGGGCGCGGCCAGCCGCGCCAGCCAGGCGCGCAGCTCCTCGACGCCCTCCCCCGTGCGCGCGCTGGTGAGGATCCGCTCGACGCCGGGGTTGACCGCGTCCAGGTTGCGCAGCAGGCGCTCGAGGTCGAGCTCGAGGTGCGGGAGCAGGTCGACCTTGTTGACGAGCACCAGCTCGCAGGTGCGGAACATCAGCGGGTACTTGAGCGGCTTGTCCTCGCCCTCGGTGACCGCGCAGACCATGACCCTGGCGTCCTCGCCGATGCGGAACTCCGCGGGGCAGACGAGGTTGCCGACGTTCTCGACGATCAGCAGGTCGAGGTCGTCGAGCGGCACGGCGCCCAGCGCGCTGCGCACCATGTTGGCGTCCAGGTGGCACTCGCCGCCGAAGCCCGGGTCGGTGTTGATCTGGGTGACGGGGACGTGCAGCGATGCGAGGCGGTCGGCGTCGTAGGAGCCCTGGACGTCGCCCTCGAGCACGCCGACGCGCACGCCGTCGAGCGCGTGGACGACGCGCTCGAGCAGTGCGGTCTTGCCGGCGCCCGGCGCGCTCATGAGGTTGACGACCTTCACGCCGGCGCGGTCGAAGTCGGCGCGGTTGGCCTGGGCGATCGTGGTGTTGGCGTCGAGCGCGTCCTCGACGACCCTCACCCGCGTGCGATGCACCTACATCCTCTCCATCTTCAGGTAGCGCTTGATCTCGGGCAGCTGGCTGACGACCAGGGCGCCGACGCCGGCCGCGGCTGCCAGGGCGATCACCTTCATGACGGGCTCCTCTCGTGAGTCATCAGGTCCTTCAGCACCTCTCCGACAAGCCGCTCGGCCTCGGCGAGCGCCGCCCGCACCGGCTCGCTCAGATCGGCCACGACCTCGTCCTCGTCGCCGGTCATGCGCGTCTGCGGCTCGCAGCCCACGACCAGCGTGCGCGGCGGCGACCCGCCCAGCGCGCGGGCGAGGGCGAGCACCTTGACCGGGTCCATCCCGTGCGCGTCGATCGGCACGCCGGCGTCCTCGCCGACCTCGGCCTCGATGACGTAGAGCGTGCCGGGCGCCCGCCCGCGCGGGGTCGCGTCGAGCAGCACGACGGCGTCCCACCCCTCACCGAGCGCGTAGGCGAGGTCCATCCCGCGGATGCCGTAGTCGACGACCTTCACGCCCGCCGGCAGCTCGCGCGCCGCGAGGCGGCCGGCGAGCGCCACGCCGAAGCCGTCGTCGCCGAGGAAGACGTTGCCCACCCCCGCCACGAGGATGCGCGCCGCCGGCGCGTCCGCCGGGCCCAGCGGCTCGACCTCGTCGGTCGCGAAGAAGAAGCGGTGCCCCGGCTGGCGGCGCTCGCCGAGGTCGCGCCCAGGGTCGTCCTCGGCGACGACGACGAGGTGGACGGCGTCGTCCATGTCCTGCTCGATGCTCTCGACGACGCCGACGCGCCCCGCCAGCGCGCGGTCGAAGATGTCGCCGCCGGCGCGCGGCCGCAGCCGCACGCGGCTGCCGCGCCGCACCTCGGTCCCGCCGACGACGACCGCGTCGGGGCCCCGGCGCTCGAGCTCCTCCCAGCTCATCGCCGCCGCGCCCCGTGCAGCCGCAGGAGCTGCTCCTCGCTGAGCGCCTCGCAGCGCTCGAGGATCTCCCGGGCGCGCGGGTCGGTCTCGCGCATCTCGGCCTTCTCGGCGTCGGTGAGCGCGAGGACGTTGAGGATCAGCAGCTCGTCGATCTCGCCGCCGTCGAAGAGGTCGCCCGGGCTCTCGGGGGCGACCTGCGGGAAGTCCTCGAGGATGATCGGGGACGACAGCAGCGTGTGGTGGTCCTCGACGAGCACCGGCCACGTCCCCTCGTTGCGGCACGCCTCCGCCGCGTGGCGCAGCGCTTCCGGCGGGTCGGTCAGCGACACGAACGAGCCGCGCGGCGCGCGCAGCACGGTGTGCGTCGAGCAGAAGGTGCGCTTGAGCGCCTCTTCGCGGGTGCCGCTGAAGGGCGTCGTGTTCGCGATCTCGACGGTGATCCGGCACAGCGCCTCGGCGAGCGGCTCGCGGCCGACGTCGACCGATCCCTCGAGGCCGCCCACGGCGAGCGGCCCCGGCCCGACCTCGCG
>VAWY01000270.1 GCA_005888335.1 Actinomycetota bacterium | reverse complement strand
ACGAACGTCGGAACGGGCAACCCGCAAAAGGAAGCGGTGCTCGTCGCCTGCGCGGCGAACTTCTCGAACTCGAGCAACGACGACCCGGTCTGCGACTGGTTCCAGCCGCCGGCCGAGCCGGGCTCGCCGGAGGCCGCGCGCCAGAAGGCGCAGCAGCAGGCCGCCGCGCAGCGCCTCGTCGGCCGGGCGCTCAACCTGCCGCGGTTCTGCGAGCTCGTCGGCGGCCAGGGCGGGACGCTGACGTGCGGTCCCTTCCGCGACCGCGTCTGATCCTCGTCGCGGGCGTCGCGCTCGCGGCGCTCGCGACGGTGCTCGTGCTGACCCTGCCAGGCGGCGCCGGCCCGCGCCCGGCGGCCACCGCGCGGCCCGCGCTGATCGGCGGCGTCCCGCTCCAGCGCGCGCGCTGCGCGCAGTGGCGCGCGGGCGCGCCGGCCCAGCGGCTGGCCGTCGTGCGCGCGCTGGCGCAGACGGTCGGCGGCCCGAGCGGCACCGCGCGCGGCACGACGCTGGGTGACGACGAGGCGCTTGCGCTGTTCGCGCGCGCGTGCGTGAGCCCGCTCGCCCGCCACTTCCTGCTCTACGAGCTCTACATCCGCGCGGCGGGGTTCCGGTCGCTGCGGGCGGCCGGGGAGTGAGTCGTTGTGGCGTCCCGCGCGGCCTGTGGGTGCCGGGTCGCGGCCGCGCTCGTGGCACTGAGGGGAACGAGGCCTGGTCCGCGCCCGGGCCGAGCGTCTGCGTGCCAGGGGCGGCTCCCCGTCAGACGAGAGTGCGATCGACCGCGTATATCGCGGTGGATTGCACTCTCGACCTCGACCGAGCGGCAACGCGCCAGCTGGCCCCCGCAGGGAGGCGCCGCGGAGCGCGCTCGACAGGTGCGGCGACAAGGTCAAACCGCTCCCTTCCCCTCAGTGCGATCGGACCACGCCGCGACCCGCCGCCCACGTCACGCGCGGGACGAACCCCTACTCGTGCGCCGGGCCGTGGTGCCCGCGATCGTCGACCGGCGCCGGCGGTGCCGGCGGCGCGGGCGCCGGCCTCGGCGCCGCCGGCTGCGGGGCCGGGCGCCGAGCGCGCGCCGCCCGGGTGACGACGAACGAGCGCATGACCGGCGCAGAGCGCCGCCCGGCGGTGTCGCGGGCGCTCACGCGCAGCCGGTACCGCCCGAGCGGAAGGGCTCGCACGGGCAGCGGCAGGCGGTTCGCGCCCGAGACGAGGGTGGCGGTGGTGCGCTTCACGAGCCGCGCCCCGCGCAGGATGTCGACGTCGAGCGTGGCGGCCTGCGACGCGACGAGCCGCACGACGGCCAGGGTCGAGACCTCGACAGCGCCGAGGCGCGGCGGCGCGAAGCCGATGGCCGGCGCCGGCGCGGACGCCCCCGCCGGTCCGGCGGTGACAGTGACCTGCCCGCGCATGGACGGGTGCACGTCGCACTGGTACGTGTAGACGCCCGCCGCGGTCAGCGTGCGGGTGTACGTGCCGCCGGCGCTCTTGATGCCCGAGTCGAAGACCTCGGGCCCCTGGACGACGTGGACGTTGTGCGGCCCGTCGCCCCAGCTCCACGTGACCGAGTCCCCGCTGGGGATCGTCACGTCGGCCGGGCCGAAGGCCTTGTTGGCGATGCTGACGTCGGCGGCGCGTGCGGCGGCCGGCGCGGTGAGGGAAGCGGTCGCGACGAGCGCGGCGACCGCGGGGTGGCGGACCAGCATGCCGTCAACCTAGGCGCGGGCGCGGCCAGGCTTCCATGGGGCATTGGTCGTAGGACCGCGCCACAAAATGCCGGCGCAGCACCGGCAGCCACGGGTTGGCGCGCACGTCGCGGCGCGTCAGGCCGATGCCGGCGCAGTACTTGCTGCACTCGACGGGGCGGACGCCGAGCGCCAGGAACGCGCGGTCGGCGGTGCCGCGCCCGCGCTCGCACTTCGTCTCGACGATGGCGCGGCCGGGCGCGAGCGCGGCCGCTCCGAAGGTCAGCCCGAAGTCGATCGTCACGCGCTCGGCGCCTTCGCGGGCGGCGAGCGTGACGCGCCGGTAGGTCATCGTGAGCGCCGGCCCGATCTCGCCGGGGAGCCCGCCGCCGTACGCCTCGACGAGGACCTCGCGGGCGAACGCCTCGGTTCGCTCCGTCATCGCGCCGTGCTCGGCGGCGTCGATCGGCAGCTGGTGCTTGACCGTCGCTCCGCGCGGCCCCTTGAGCTTGAGCTCGAAGACGTGGCGGTCGCTGTCGGCGTAGCGGCGCGAGCGCACCTTGAACCGGCGGCGGCGGCCCTGGACGTGGGCGTGGTAGGCGTCCAGCGCGGCGGAGTCGAAGTAGACCGTCTCGTAGGTGAAGACCCGGCGCGACTCGATCTCGAGGACGAGGAAGTCGCGGGCGATGGCGTCGGCGAAGGCGCCCAGCGTCCGCTGGTCGACGATGTACTTGAGGTCGACGCGGGTGAGCAGCGCGGCGCGGGCGTTGAGCTCGTCGAGCGAGAGCTCGTCGAAGCGCACCGTGACCGCCGCCGGGATCACGGCGCGACGGGCAGCTTCGAGTTGCGGTCGCCGACGACATAGCGGATCTGCAGCCGCGTCACGTCGCGGACGTAGTCGATCTCGAGGATCGTGAAGTCGACGACCCGGACGCCGAGGCGGTGCTCGAGGTCGGCGCGCAGCGCCGCGTCGTCGGCGTGGATGCAGTCGAGCGTGATCTCGCGCCGCTGCACCGCCGGCCCGCGCCCCGGATGATCGGCGATGACCACGCCGGCAATCACGATCGCGTCGAGCGCGCCGGCGAGCGGCATGTTGTGCGCGATCACGCCGTTGATCAGTGCCAGGACGATCGCGCTGAAGAAGTAGCCGAGCTCCTGGTTGGTGAACGGCTCGCTGCGCAGCCGGATGATCGAGAGCATCGCGAACAGCCCGAAGCCGACCGCGGTCGCCGAGGCCGACGTGGCGATCACCGTCAGCACGACGAAGAGCCCGACGTTGAAGCACAGGCAGACCATGAACAGGTCGCGCCGCCCGTCGCGCATGAGCCCGATGAGCACGGTGAACAGCGCAATGGCGACCAGGTCGAGCCCGAGGCGGGCGAGGAAGTCTCCGTAAGGGAAGGCCGCTTGAGAGACGGTCGCGAGCAGGTCCACGGCGAGTGCAGGCTCGCCCGTTCACAGCTGGGCAACAAGAGCAAGAGTTCGCACCGCGGGGTGCGAGAGTTCGCGCTGCGCAAGACTGCAGGCCATGGACCTCACCAACCACCAGATCCGCCTCGCCGCTCGGCCCAGCGGGCTGCCCAAGCCGAGCGACTGGGAGCACACGACCGAGCCGGTCCGCGACCCCGGCGACGACGAGGTGCTCGTCAAGACGCTCTACCTGTCGCTCGACCCGGCGATGCGCGGCTGGATGAACGAGGGCCGGTCGTACATCGAGCCCGTGGGACTCGGCGACGTCATGCGCGCCGGCGGCGTCGGCCAGGTGCTCGCCTCGCGCAACCCGGGACTCCCCGAGGGCGCGCATGTCAGCGGCCTGCTGGGCGCGCAGGAGTACGCGACGCTCCCCGCCCGCGCCGTGATCCCGGTCGACCCGTCGCTGGCGCCGCTGCCCGTCTACCTCGGCGCGCTCGGCATGACCGGGATGACGGCGTACTTCGGGCTGCTCGACGTCGGGCAGGCCAAGGAGGGCGAGACGGTCGTCGTGTCGGGCGCGGCGGGCGCCGTCGGCAGCGTCACCGGCCAGCTCGCCAAGATCAAGGGCTGTCGCGCGGTGGGCATCGCAGGCGGCGAGGAGAAGTGCCGCTGGATCGTCGACGAGCTCGGCTTCGACGCCGCGATCGACTACAAGTCCGAGGACGTCGGGCGCGCGCTGCGCACGCACGCCCCCGACGGCGTCGACGTGTACTTCGACAACGTCGGCGGCGACATCCTCGACGCGGTGCTCGTGCGCCTTGCGCGGCACGCGCGCGTCGTCATCTGCGGCGCCGTCTCGCAGTACAACGCGCCGGGTCAGATGCGCGGGCCGGCGAACTACATGATGCTGCTCGTCAACCGGGCGCGGATGGAGGGCTTCGTCGTCTTCGACTACGCCGCGCGGTACGGCGAGGCGGCGAAGGAGCTCGCCGGCTGGCTGGCCGACGGCTCCCTGAAGGCGCGCGAGGACATCGTCCCCGGCGGCCTCGACGCATTCCACGACACGCTGCTCAAGCTCTTCGCCGGCGAGAACGTCGGCAAGCTCGTTCTGAAAGTCGCTGACGACTAGTGCCGGTGTTCGCAAGTACGTGCGGTCGCCCGGCGCCCGGAACCGTGCGTAATTGCGAATGCCGGTACTAGGGGCTGTCCTCGAGCTCGCCGCGGTGCACCAGGCGGCGTGCGAGCGTCTCGAGCACCTTCCACGTGATCGCGACGTTGGTCTCGGCAAGGCGGCGGAACTCCCACGACGTCATCGCGTAGCAGCGCAGCTCGGTCTCGGCCGTGACGGTCGCCGTCCGCGGCGTCTCGAGGATCAGGGCGACCTCGCCGAAGTGGTCGCCGGGGCCGAGCTCGCCGATCTCGCGGCCCCGCGCGCACACCTTCG
>VAWY01000104.1:2579-17543 GCA_005888335.1 Actinomycetota bacterium | reverse complement strand
TCTAGCCGCCGGCCGGGTTCGGCCCGCGGCTGACCGGCCGCAGCGGCCGCACCTCGGCGGCCCGCTCCGCCTCGCCGCCGGTGAGCTCGGCGAGCGCCCGCTCGAGCGCGCCGATCCGGCTCGCCAGGGCGGCGATCGCGTCGGCGATCGGGTCGGGCAGATGCACCCAGTCGGCGTCGGGCCCCTCGGGCCGCTTGCCCTCGACGCGCACGGGATGGCCCGGGTTGCCGACCACCGTCGAGTTGGGCGGCACGTCGTGGATCACGACCGAGTTGGCGCCGATCTTCGCTCCGTGGCCGATCGTGATCGGGCCCAGCAGCTTCGCGCCCGAGCCGATCGTCACGTTGTCCTCGACCGTCGGGTGGCGCTTGCCGGTGGCGAAGCCCGTGCCGCCGAGCGTCACGCCCTGGTAGAGCGTGACGTCCTCGCCGATCTCCGCGGTCTCGCCGATCACGACGCCCGAGCCGTGGTCGATGAACAGGCCCGAGCCGATCCGCGCGGCCGGGTGGATCTCCACGCCGGTCGCGGCGCGGACCACGGTGGCCACGGTCCGCGGGACCAGCGGGACGCCCATGCCGTGCAGGGCGTGCGCCACGCGGTGGGCGAGGAGCGCCTGGACGCCGGGCCATGTCGCGAGGATCTCGACGGGACCGACCCCGCGGGCGGCAGGGTCGCGGTCGCGCGCCGCCGCGATGTCGCGCGTGACTTCCTTGACCACGCGCGCCGCCGTCGCGAGCCCGAGCATGCCAACCAGTCTACGGACCGAAGAACGGCATCGAAACGTACCGCTCGCCCGAGTCGGGCAGGATCGTGACGATCCGCTGACCGCGCGACTCCGGCCGGCGAGCGATCTCGACCGCCGTCCACACGTTGGCGCCGCATGAGATGCCCGACAGGATCCCCTCGAGGCGCGCGAGCGCGAGCGCCGTCTGGATCGCGTCCTCGTCGGCGACGGCGATCACCTCGTCGAGCACGTCGCGATCGAGGACCGGCGGGACGAACCCGGCGCCGATGCCGTCGATGCGGTGTGGACCGGGCGCGCCGCCCGACAGGACGGCGGAGCTGCGCGGCTCGACGGCGACGACGCGGCAGTCCGGATCGCGCGCCTTGAGCACCTGGCCGGTCCCCGTGATGGTGCCTCCGGTGCCGACGCCGGCGACGAAGACGTCGACCCGGTCGAGCGCCTCGAGGATCTCCGGCCCGGTCGTGCGCCGGTGCGCCTCCGGATTGGCCGGGTTCTCGAACTGCTGGGCCATCCAGACGTCGTCGCGGCTGGCCATCGCGCGCGCCGCCGCGACCGCCTCGTTCATCCCGCCCAGCGACTCGATGATCTCGACGCGCGCGCCGTAGAGGCGCAGCAGCCGCTCGCGCTCGCGGCTCATCCCCTGCGGCAGGGTGAGGACGAGGTCGTAGCCCTTGGCCGCGCAGACGAACGCGAGCGCGATGCCCGTGTTCCCCGACGTCGCCTCGACGATCGTCGTGCGCCCCGGCTCGATGCGGCCCTCGTCCTCGGCGGCCTCCACCATCGCGACACCGATGCGGTCCTTGACGCTGCCGCCCGGGTTGAACGACTCGACCTTGGCGTAAAGCTCCACGCCGTCAGCGGCGTCGGGCGGCAGCATGCGCGTCAGCTGCACGATCGGCGTCGCGCCGACGTAGTCGGCGATGTTGACCGGGATCCGCCCCATTGCCGCGGGCAGCCTAGCCCCCGCGTTCAGCGCAAGTTTCCGCGCGCGCGCTCGTTCCAGCTGCCGACCCAGGGACGTCAGGAAGGACTCCATGACCAGTCACACGGCAGTGATCGCCGACGACAACGCGGGAATGCGCCTCGTGGCGCGGACGCTGGTGGAGGAAGCGGGCTGGACCGTCGTCGCCGAGGCGGTCGACGGCGAGCAGGCCGTTCGGCACGCGCTCGAGCACCGCCCGGCGCTCGTGCTCATGGACTACCGGATGCCCGGGACCGACGGGCTGGAGGCGACTGGCCGCATCACGGCGGCCTGGCCGCAGGCGACCGTGGTCGTCTGGACGTCGACCGAGGACGCCGCGACGGCAGAGCGGTTCTTCGCGGCCGGCGCGAGCGACTACATCGTCAAGGGCGACGTCGCGCGGCTGCGAGCGGTCCTGGCGCCCGCGTGTGCCGGGAGGGCGGCGTAGATGCGGCCGCGCGCTTCGCGCAGGCCATGCTCGCGCGCTCCGCGCATCGCGCTGCCCCGGCGCGAGCGCCGGCCCGCAAGCGCCCCGCCGCCGCGGCGGGCGGCGACGAGCCGCCTCGGGCGGCCGCTGTTCCTGCGGCGGCCGCGCTGACACGTCAGGCGCAGCGGATGGCGGGCGGTCACAGCGCACCGCCGAGCGCGCGCCCGAGCGCCGCCGCGCCGAGACCGCAGGCCAGGCTCGCGATCGCGTTGGCGACCATCGGCGCGTAGGCGCCGTCCTCCCCCAGCCGCTGGGTCTCGAGCATCCACGTCGAGAAGGTCGTGTAGGAGCCGAGCGTCGCGGTGCCGGCGAGCAGGAGCGCGTCGCCGTGCAGGGCGACGCCGGCGAGCAGGCCGAGCGCGAACGCGCCGCTGAGGTTCACCGCGAGCGTGCCGAGCGGGAACACGCCGCGGGCGCGCACCGCGACCGCGGCGTCGAGGGCGAAGCGCGCGACCGCGCCGGCGCCGCCGAGCGCGCCGACGGCGGCCCAGAGCAGGACGCCGCTCACGCGATCCGCACCCGGCGCGTGAGCTTCGTCGCCGCGAATACCGCCGCGAACCCCGCGGCGAGGCTCGCCGCCGCGTAGCCGGCCGCGAGGCCGGTGTACCCACGGTCGAGCATCTGCAGCAGCTCGACCTGCATGGTCGAGAACGTCGTCAGCGCCCCGCACAGGCCCGTGCCGAGGAACGGCCGGCGGTACGCGGAGAGCGGCAGGCGCTCCTGCAGTCGCGAGGCGAAATAGCCGAGCAGCGCCGCCCCGAGGACGTTGACGATGAACGTCGCCCACGGCCAGTTGCCGGCGGCGTGGGGCAGTGCCTCCACCACGCCGGCGCGCGCGAGCGCGCCGGCCACGCCGCCGGCGAACACGGCGGCCAGCTCGCTCGCGTCGAGGGTCGGCACCGGGCGAGTTGTATCTCTCGCGCGGGCGCGCGGGGCGCTACGGCGTGCGCGTCAGGACGCTGAGTCGCAGGCCCGCGGGCGCGTGGCCGCTCTCGCCGAGATAGCCGATCGAGACGTCGAACCGGCGCACGGCGCGCGCCGCTCGCGGCAACCTGAGGACCGCGCGCCACGTGCCCGACCGCCCGCCCGTCGCGCGGGCGATGACCCGGATCGTGCTCTTGCGTGTGCGCCGGGTGAGGACGAGCCGCAGCCGCCCGGCGGAGGCCCCGGGGCTCAGCCGTCCGCGGATGAGGAGCGTCGTGCGGCCGCGGGTGCTCGAGGAGACGCTCAGCGCCGTCGGGCTCGCGGCGGGGGCGGCGACGGCGTCGGCGGGCGGGGCTGGGACCTCGGGCGTGTCCGAGGGGGCGGGCGCGGGCGCCTCTGCCGGTGCCGGCGATGGCTGCCTGGGGGCGGGACTGGGCGCCGGGGCCGGCTGCGGCGCGGGACTGGGGGCCGGCGCCGGCTGCGGAGCGGGCGGTGGCTGCGCAGGACCGGTTCCGATCTGGACGCTCGCCTGGTCGAGCGAGCCGCGGAAGAACTCCGAGCCCCCACGGGAGCCGATCAGGAGATCGGCGGAGTTGCTGATCGAGCCGATCCGCGCGGCCTGCGAGAAGCCCTTCCCGTCGACGATCAGCTTGATCGCCGACGACGTCTTGACGCACTGGACCGTGTGCCAGGCGCCGTCGTTGAGCGCCGGACCGGCCATGAGCTCGCTCGACCCGGCGGAGCCGATGAAGCCGCACGACGCCTGCCCGGAGGGCTGGTACTCCACCTTGAACTCGCCGGGGTCGGTGAAGAGGCCCTTGCGGATCAGGTCCCAGTCCGGCGAGGCGGGCGCCTGCGTCGTCTGCAGGTGGATCGTGAGCGTGACGTCCTGGCTGCCGGGGTTCAGGTCGCTCGTGGACGGGACCGAGACGAAGCCCGACCCCGCGAGCCCGTAGGCCGTCCCCGCGAAGCCCGGCCGGCCGAGCTGGACGGAGTGCAGCGTCCCGGTATGGCTGCCGACGGAGTCGCGCATGGCGGTGCCCGACAGCTCGTCCATCTCCCAGAGCGCGACCGTGCCGGGGACCGCAGCCGCAGCGCCGGCCGGGGCGGCGGATGCCGCGGCGAAGGTGAGCGCGACGGTCGCCATGCCCGCGACCCAGCGCCGTCCGGGGACGGGGTGGTGCGGAGCAGGGCTCGCTGGGCTGGACACGAGACGTCCTTGTCGCTGGAGACGGGGCCAGATCCGTTCGGCCGAAATCCAGCCGACACTAATCCGGGGCCGGCGCACTTGTAAAGGGCGCGGTGCCGCGCCGCGTGCGGGGGGCGTTCAGCGCACGACGTCGTTCGGGGCGAGGACGAACGCCTCGCAGATCATCTCCGGGTCCTGCTGGTTGCCCTGCCAACCTGCGAAACCACAATGTGGTGATGGGCTGCCTGCGGGAGGCGGGCTTCTCGTTCGAGACGGCGATCCACGCCTACTCGGTCCAGGACGCCTTCGCCCTGCAGGAGAAGACGCTCGGGTTCGAGACACCCGCCGACGCCGGAGAAGCCGTGCAGAGAAGGGCGCAGGCGATCGGCGCGCTCGACGACTACCCGTATCTCGCCGAGATCACAACGAAGCTCCCCGAGTCCGGGTACGACAACGCCGTCGAGTTCGCCTGGGGGCTCGACCTCATTCTCGACGGCCTCGACCGTCTTCGCCGCGGGGCCTGACGGTCGCCGCGCTGGCTGGGCGCGTCGGCGTGCGAGCATGTTTGGCATGGGGCGCATCGGGTTCATTGCCACGCTGCACCGGCGGGGCCCGGCCGCCGCCGTGGTGCTCGACGACGAGCACGTCGCTGCCGTCGGCGAGGGCGCTAAGCGTTTTCCCGTCGTGGCGACGGTCGACGGCTACACATGGCGCACCACGGTGACCCGCATGCATGGCGAGTTCCTCCTGGGCCTCAACGCGGCGGTGCGCGAGGCGGCGGGCGTGCAGGCCGGCGACACGGTTGCGGTCGAACTTGCCCTCGACACGGCACCACGCGATGTTGACGTGCCCGAGGCCCTCGCTGTTGGTCTCGCCGGCGATCCGGCGGCACGCGCGGCCTTCGACGCGCTCGCCTACACGCACCGCAAGGAGTACGCACGCTGGATCGAAGAGGCGAAGCGCGAGGAGACGCGGCAGCGGCGCGTCGCCCGAGCGCTGGAGATGCTCAAGCAGGGCAAGCGGCGCAGCTGAGTTGCTGCATCGAACCGGCCGGAGATCGCCAGCATCCGCGGCGCGAATCGTGGGCGAGAATGTTCTCGCGTGCAGACCCCAGACACTCTTTACGCCGAGCGGCCGGACGGCGTGACGATCGCCTACCAGGTGCTGGGCGACGGACCGCTCGACCTCGTCTTCTGCTTCGGGTTCATCTCGCACCTCGACCTGCAGTGGACGAACCCGGCGATGGCGCGGTTCTTTCGCCGCCTCGCCTCGTTCAGCCGGCTGGCGCTGTACGACAAGGCGGGCACGGGCCTGTCCGACCCGGTGCCGCGGATCTCGACGCTCGAGGAGCGGATGGAGGAGATCCGCACGGTGATGGATGCCGCCGGGATGGAGCGCGCCGCGCTGTTCGGCGAGTCCGAGGGAGGGCCGTCGGCGATCTTGTTCACCGCGACGTGCCGGGAGCGGGTGACGGCGCTCGTGCTCTATGGGAGCTTCTCTGGCCATCTGCCCACCGAGCTCAGCCACGCTCAACGCGAGCTCGCCGCCGCCTACGGCGTGACGCCCGAGATTGCGGCTCGCAAGGACGGCGAGATGGCCGAGGTGCTTGCCAGCTGGGGACGGGGCGGGATCGTCGACCTCTTCATGCCCAGCCTCGCGGCCAACAAGGCCGCGCGCCGCGGCATGGCGCTCTTCGAGCGCGCGTCGGTCTCACCGCGAATGGCTCGCGCGCTCAACGACGCCGTCCAGCACATCGACGTCAGCGCGGCCGCCGCGAGCGTGTCGGTCCCCACCCTGGTGATGCACCGCCGCGAGGACTGGATCCCGATCGGCGCCGGGCGCTACCTGGCAGACATCATCCCGGGAGCGCGCTTCGTCGAGCTGGAGGGCACCGACCATGCCTACTGCACGCAGGACTACGACGCGATCCTCGACGAGACACAGCGCTTCCTCACCGGCACGAGCGGCATCGGCGAGCCCGAACGCGTGCTCACGACCGTGCTCTTCACGGACATCGTCGACTCCACGGCCCATGCGGCGACGCTTGGCGATGCGCGCTGGCGCGAGCTGCTTGAGCGTCACGACGCGCTCGTGCGTGAGCACGTCGAGAGCGCTGGCGGGCGAGTCGTCAAGTCAACGGGCGACGGCGCGCTCGCCTGCTTTGCCGGGCCGGCGCGCGCGATCCGCTGCGCGCAGGACCTCCTGGGTGCGGTCCAGGAGCTCGGCCTCGAGGCGCGAGCCGGAGTGCACACGGGCGAGTGCGAGGCGATCGGCGACGACCTCGGCGGGCTGGCGGTGCACATCGGCGCGCGTGTTGCCGCCAAGGCCCAGCCCGGCGAGGTGCTCGTCTCGAGCACCGTCACTGACCTGGTCGTCGGCTCAGGCCTCGCCTTCTCGGACCGCGGGGAGCATGAGCTCAAGGGCGTCCCGGGAACGTGGCGCATCTATGCGCTCGCGCGCGCGACACCGGCCGGGCCGCCGCTGGAGCCGGCCGCGGACCAGATGACGGCCGCCGATCGCGCCACCGTGCGGGTGGCCCGCCGCGCGCCCGGAGTCCTACGCGCCATCAGCCGGCTCAGCATGCGCGAACCCAGGCAGAGCTGACGGGCAGATGGACAGCCGCAGCGGTCGTAGGTCGGGTCAGACGACGAGGTCGACGTCACGGCGTTCGGCAGCGATCTGGTGTGCGGTCGTGACCAGCGCCTTGCGGACGGCCACGATGGCCGGGGCGTCGCTGATCGTGGAGCGCGTGGCGCTGAAGATGATGCGTTGCAGGCGCTCTTCGCGGAGCCGGCGGGCGGCGATCTGCGGCATGGCGGTGGCAAGCAGTGCGGGCAGAAGCGTGACCGCGCGGCCGGAGGCGACCAGCGCGCTGAGCACGAGCCCGTCGTCGCTGCGGTGGCGCACGTCGGGATCGAAGCCGCCGAGGCGATTGCAGACGTTGTGCACGACAGCGTCGAGGCCGGTCCCGCGGTGGCCGGCGGCCCAGACGTCATGCTCAGTGGCGCCGAGGCGGACGGGTCCGCGCCTGGTGACGGCGCGGTGGTGCGGGTGCAGGGCGAGCAGGACGTCCTCGCGCAGGATGTCCTGGCGGTCGACGTCGCGGCGGCGGCCGACCGGTACGGGCTCGTATTCGATGCCGACCACCAGGTCGACCGCGCGCGAGCGCAGGTCGCTCAGCGCCGGCGTCGTCTCCCGCTGAACCACCTCGACGCGCAGGTCGGGTGCCGCGCTGCCGAGCCGGTCGAGCACGCCAGGCAGCAGCGCCAGTGCGGGGGTCTGCACGAACGTCATGCGCAGGCGGCCCCGGGGCGCGTCGTCGACGGCGGCCAGCTCGGCGCGGATGGCCTCATCGGCCCCGAGCGCCTCCTCGGCGTAGGCAGCGAGCCGTCGTCCGGCGGGCGTCAGCTCGACGTTGCGGCCGACGCGACGCAGGAGCTTGGTGGCCGCCTCGCGCTCAAGCTCGGCGAGCTGCACGGAGACCGACGAGGGGCTGTAGGAGAGGGCTGCGGCGACGGCGCCCACCGTGCCGCGCCGGGACAGCTCGTGCAGGAGGCGAAGTCGGCGCAGTTCCATCGTTCGGATATTTCCACGATTCTCATTCGAGAACTATCGCTTGTGCCGAACGATGGTTGGACCGATGCTGTGGGCATGGTCATCGTCCCCGTGCTGCTCGCCCCGTTCATGATGGCCTCGGCCACGATGGTCGAGCGACGGCTCGGCCCATCGGCGGCCGGCTGGGTGGCGGCGTTGCCGGTCGGCTTCGCCATCGCGGTGGTTGCCGTCAGCCTCGACGCCGGCGGTCGCGCGGCGAGCACGATGGCGCTGAGCGCCGCGACGCATGTGCCGGCGCAGCTGTGCTTCGCCGTGGTCTTCGCCGGCGTCCTGGCGCGCCGCGGCGTGCTCGTCGGGCTGGCGGCCGGAGCCCTGGCCTACCTCGCCGCCTCGCTGCTGTTGGCGCCGCTCCCGACCCTGCTGGCCCTCGGGCTGGCGATCCCGGCGTTTCGCCTCGCTCCACGGATGATCGCCGCGAACCGCCCGCGGGTGGGATCGCCGCGCCGCTGGGCGACCACGGCGATGACCTGCGCAGCCGCCTCCGCGGTCGTCGGCGCGGCCGTGCTCACCAGCCGGGTCGCGGGCCCGGCAACGGCGGGCGCCGTGGCGGCGTTCCCGACTGTGACCACGACGCTCGCGCTCGCGGTGGTCGCTCGCGATGGCCGCCGGGCCGGCGCCCACGTGTGCGCCGGGCTCACTCGCAGCCTGCCCTGCTACCTCACCTTCTGCATCGTCGTCGTCGCCACCGAGCCACGAGTCGGCCTGCTCGCGACCGTCGCCGCCCTGCTGGGCTGCGTCATCACCGGTCGGCTGACCTGGCGATCCGTGCCCGTGGCGCCACATCCCGCGACGGCCTCGTGACGCTCGGCGCAACGCGGCGCCGCACTACGCGGCTCGACTCGCCACAGGTACCGGGTCATCGCTATCTATAAGCGTGCACGGCCCCTCCGGCGTCCCTCGACGGCCGGAAGGCGGCTCGCGCCGCCCCCCGATGCCGTCAGGACTCTGTCCCGGGCGAAGGCGGCTACTGGATGCCGCCGTCCATGGCGCCGGCGTCGCCGGTGAAGTCGCCGGCGCCGTTGTCGATGCCGACGTCGGCGTTGCCGGCGTTGTCGACGCCCGCGTCGGCGACCCGGTCTCGTCGACGACGACGGCGTCCTCAACGCCGGTGTTGTCAGCGCCGACGAGGTTGTTGCTTGTCGCCGGCGGCTGCTGCGTCGGCTACGCCGCGGGCGGCGTCGCCGGCGGCTGCTGCGTCGGCTGCCCCGCGGGCGGCGTCGCCGGCGGCTGCCGCGTCGGCTGCGCCTCCGGCGGCGTCGCGGGCGGCGTCGCCGGCGGCTGCTGCGTCGGCTGCGCCTCCGGCGGCGTCGCGGGCGGCGTCGTTCCGCTGTGATGCACCTCGCGCATGTGATGAAGCGGCGTATACCGCGGCGGGTCCACCTGCGGCGGCGGGGGCGGCGTCTTCACCTCCGATATCGGCGGCTGGGACGGCGGCGGGGACGCGGGCGGATCCGGCACGATGCAGTCCGGCCCGAACGGCAGCGGGTTGGGTACCAGGCACGTTGCGCTGGCGGTCGATTGCTCCTTGGCCGACGAGAGCGGCTGAGCCGACGCCGTTCCAGCGGTCGGCCCCGCGGTCAGCGCGACGGCGGTCGCGCTGGTGAGCGCGGCGGCGACCAGGCGGCGTGAGGTGCTGCGGAACGTCATGAGAACCCTCCCAGGGGTCGTGGATTGCGAACCGGCCGAGCATCCGCGACGACCACCTCGACTCCGACCCCCCAAGGGCTGCAGCGCCTCACCCCTCACCACGCCGCTCTGCCAACGACGAGCCTGGCACGGCCCCGAGCGGCGCCCGTCCTCACAAAGCGGCTCGCGCGCATCCCGCCCCGGCGAGCGCGAGCGGGCGAGCGTGATGACGATTCGGCCGGTGGTGCCCTTGACGCGTGTTTCCCGCGGGCGCGGCTCTTAGCGGCGCGCTCTGGAGTTCGCGCGGCAGGGCGCCTAGCATCGCCGCAGAGCATCAACGAGGAGGAGCCCATGCGCGAAGAAATCGAGTTCGGCGCTGAGGGTGTGACGCTGCGCGGGTGGTTCTATCGCCCCGAGGACGCGTCCGGAGAGGTGCCGTGCGTCGTCATGGCACACGGGTTCTCGGCCACCAAGGAGATGCATCTCGACGACTACGCCGAGGTGTTCAGCGCCGCGGGGCTGGCCTGCGTGGTCTACGACAATCGCGGCTTCGGCGCCTCGGATGCGGCGCCGGGCAAGCCGCGCCAGGAAATCGACCCGTGGGAACAGGTGCGCGACTATCAGCACGCGATCACCTACGCGCAGAGCCGTCCGGAGGTCGACGCCGCCCGGATCGCGGTGTGGGGCTCGAGCTACTCGGGCGCGCACAGCTACGTCGTCGGGGCGATCGACCGACGCGTCAAGGCCGTCTGCGGCCAGGTGCCGCTGATCTCGGGCCGGCGCAACTTCGAGTCGCTCGTGCGGATGGACTTCTGGCAGGCGACATGGGACATGCTCGCCGCCGACCGCTTGGCGCGGGCACGCGGCGAGGCGCCCGCGATGCTGCCCGTGGTCCACCCCGACCCGATGGCGCAGTCCGCCCTCCCGACGCCCGACTCCTACGAGTTCTTCTCGGCGTACGAGGGGACCGCCTGGCGCAACGAGGTGACGCTTCGCTCGCTCGAGCTGTTCCAGGGCTACGAGCCCGGCGAGTACCTCAAGCGCATCGCCCCCACCCCGCTGCTCATGGTCGTCGCCCCGAACGACCGCCTGACCCCCGGCGAGTGGGCGTGCGAGGCGTTCGAGACCGCCGCGCAGCCGAAACGGCTCGTCCTGCTCCCAGGCGGCCATTTCGACGCGTACACCGGGCCCGGCTTCGAGATCTCGTCGGGCGCGGCGCGCGACTGGTTCGTCGAGCACCTGCTCCAGAGGACCCCGGCACTGGCCTGAGGTTGATCGCCCACAGGCTGCGCCGAGCGTATCCACGCCGCCCGCTACGGGAGGCACAGGGCGCCCTGCACCACGCGGCGCCGTCAAGGCCGCGCGAACCAGTTGACGTCTCGACCGCCGAAGAGGAGACGCAGCCGGCGTCGCCGCCAATCAGCCCAAACGCCCGCGCCGATCGCCGTCGACCTTCCTCAGCCGCCACACAGCGTGCGCGCAGCACGCTCGGGAACGCGGCCAATGGGACTGTCCTGAGAGACGCTGACGCCACGCTGACCGGTCGCATCCATGGACGCCTCATGGACGCGAGAAACGCAAGTGCGTATTTGCAGGTATTTCCTGCGTCGATCTCAAATGTAGTACATCGCCGCGCCCGCCGCGCGGGCCTCGCGCTCGACCACGTCCGCGATGGTCGTCGAGGCGAGGACCTTGCGGGCCGCGTCGGCCGCCTCGGCGAAGACGCCGGTGGCCTCGCGGCCGAGGGGTCCGTCGAGGAGCTCGACGATCTCGAGGACAGTGATCTCGCCGGGCTCGCGCGCGAACGCGTAGCCGCCCTTGACGCCGCGCTGCGAGCGCAGGACCCCCGCCCGGCGCAGGGCCGCGAAGAGCTGTTCGAGGAACTGGACGGGGATCTCGCGGCGGCGCGCGAGCTCACCGATCGGCACCGGTCCGTCGCCGCTGCGGCCCAGCTCGGCGAGCGCCTGCAGCGCGTACGGCGACTTGGTGGTGATCGAGATCACGGCCGTCTCACCCTATCCCGCGCACCGCCGAG
This sequence comes from Actinomycetota bacterium, assembly GCA_005888335.1. The sequence continues at coordinate 5,961 of VAWY01000104.1, read as the reverse complement.
CGGGGCCGGCGACGCTGCAGAGCGGCAGAAGGACCGCGGAGAACCTCTGGCGTCGCGGTCTGCACGAGCTTGCCTTCGCCGTGCGAATCCTGCCCTCCCCCGGCTCCACCTTCTGGGGCACGCTGCGCACACAGCTCATGGCGACCCCACCCTTCTTCACCTTGATCGAGCAGCGCCCGGACGGCGTCGTCTGCCTGTCGCTGCACGGCGACCTCGGCTACGACACGACGGCGTTTGCCCGGCGTGCGATCGCGCGGGCGCTCGGCGCGGCGCGCCACCTGCTGATCGACCTGCAGGGGCTCGAGAGCGTCGATCCGTTCGGTCTCGCCCTGCTGCTGAAGGCCAGCCGGACCAGCGGCGTGCGCGTGACCAACCCGTCGCCGGCCACGCGCGAGGCGTGCCGGCGCACGGACACCGACCTGCTGGCCGCGTAACGCGGCCTACAGCCAGCCGCGCTCGGTGGCGAGCAGCACGGCCTGCGCGCGGTCGACCGCGCCCAGCTTGCCGTAGATGTTGTGCAGGTGCGTGCGCACCGTGCTCGTCGAGAGGGCGAGCTCGAGGGCGATCTGCTTGTAGACCTTGCCCTCGGCCAGACGCTTGAGGACGTCGAGCTCGCGGTCCGACAGCGGGCACGGGTCGATCGCGCGCTTGCTGTTGCCGGCGCCGAAGGGCAGGTCGTACATCACCGTGCGCAGCTCCTGCGGCCCGAGGCCGATGGCGCGGGCGGTCTTGAGCAGCTCGGTCGGCGAGACGGCCTGGCCCTGCGCGTAGTGCGCGAGCATGTCGGCCAGGCGGACGAACGCGGCCTCGCCGTCGGCGTCGTCGGCGTGGTGGCGCTCGATGACCGACGCGACAGCCTTGGGCAGTCCCCAGCGGCGGGCGAGGACGCCGCCGACCAGCGCGTGGTCGACGCCGAGCTCGCGGCGCTCGCGGTGGATGCGCTCCTCCGGCGTGCGCGCGCCCTGGTGGACCTGCGCGGGATAGCCCGGGTAGGCGTGCATGAGCACGAGCTTGCCGATGTCGTGCAGCAGCGCGGTGACCATGATCCGGTCGCGGTTGTCGTAACCGATCTCGGTGGCCAGGCGGTCGGCGGCGCGCTGGGTGGCGACGCCGTGCAGGCGGAAGCGCTCGGGAGCCGCGTCCCAGGTCGTGGTGCGCTCGAAGAAGTCGAAGGTCCGGGCGCGCGTGGCGAGCGCCTGGACGGCCTCGGGCGAGAGCAGCTCGACGGCCTTGACGACCGACTCGACGCGCCCGCGGCTGCGCCCCTCGACCTGGTTGGCCAGGCGCAGGACGGAGATGATCAGCGCCACGTCGGACTCGACCGCGGCGACCATCTCGCCGATCGACACGCGCTCGGCGCCGACGACCCGCAGGAGGCGGTTGCGCGACTCGGCCAGCGCCGGGAACGACTCCAGGGCCTCGAAGGCGGCCGTCAGCCGGCGGCCATGGCCTTCGTTGTGGCGACCGCCACCCGCGGCCTGGGCGGGCGAAGCGGCGCGCATGGGCACAGGGGCGTTCATGCGGTCAGGTCCTCGGTCGGTGGCGGCTTCCATAACAGCCCGGTTATCGGCAGGGGTGGACGTTTGGTTGAGCCGGTTGTCCAGTGGTTCGTCAGCCACGGTTCAGCGCGGCATCCAGCCGCCTGAGCGTCTCCTCGCGGCCGAGCAGCTCGAGGGTCTCGAAGATGCCCGGGGAGACCGTCGTGCCGACCACCGCGACGCGGATCGGCTGGAAGACCTGCTTGGGCTTGGCCGAGCGCTGCTCGACGACGCGGCGCAGCGCCTCGTCGAGGTGGTCGGTGTCCCACTCGGCGACGTCCGCGAGCACGTCGCGCACGAGCGCGAGGACGGCGCGGCCCTCGTCGTCGAGCCACTGCTCGCGCGCCCGGACGTCGTCGACGGGGCCGTCGTAGATCGGGCCGACCAGCGGCCAGAAGTCGGCCAGCGTCTGGATCTTCTCGCGCGCCGCGAAGACCGCGCCGCCCAGCTTGCCGTCGCGGTGCAGGTAGTCCTCGACCCGCTGCGTGAGGTCCGCGACCGGCAGCTCGCGGATGTAGCGGCCGTTCATCCAGCGCAGCTTCTTCTCGTCGAAGCGCGCCGGGTTCTTCTGCACGCGCTCGAGCTCGAAGCGCCTGACGAGCTCGGGGGTCGGGATGATCGTCTCGTCGTCGACATCGCCCCACCCGAGCAGCGCGAGGTAGTTGCGCACCGCCTCGGGGAGGTAGCCGGCGTCGCGCAGCTCCTGGACCGACGCCGCGCCGTGGCGCTTGGAGAGCTTCTTGCCGTCGGGGCCGTGCAGCAGCGGGAGGTGCGCGTAGACCGGCTGCTCAGCGCCGAGCGCCTGCAGGACGAGCAGCTGCTTGGGCGTGTTGGAGTAGTGGTCGTCGCCGCGGATGACGTGGGTGATGGCGGCGTCGAGGTCGTCGACGGCGACCGCGAGGTTGTAGAGCGGCGTGCCGTCGGCACGGGCGATGACGGGGTCGTCCATGTGGACGTTCTGGAAGGGCGTCTCGCCGCGGATGAGGTCGCGGACGACCGTGGCGCCGTCGTCTGGCACGCGCAGGCGCACGGCGCCGGCGTCCTCGGGCTCGCCGCGGAAGCCGCGGTCGGCGCCGTGGCGGTCCTTGTAGCTGCGAACGTCCTCCGCGGTCGCGTTGGAGCGGTACGCGTGCCCGCCGTCCAGCAGCTGCTCGATGACCTCGCGGTGGCGATCGACGCGCTGGGACTGGAAGATCGGGCCCTCGTCGTAGTCGAGCTCGAGCCAGCGCAGCGCGTCGAGGATCTGCTCGACGTTCTCGGGCGTCGAGCGCTCGCGGTCGGTGTCCTCGATGCGCAGGACGAACGTGCCGCCGGCGTGACGCGCGGCGAGCCAGTTGTAGAGCGCCGTCCGCGCGCCGCCGATGTGCAGCGTGCCGGTCGGCGAGGGGGCGAAGCGGACCCGCATGAGCCGTCGGCATGGTACGGGCTACGCTCCCGCGCCCCATGTTGATCGGCGCCCACGTCTCCCCTGCCGGCGGTCCCGCGCGAGCTGTCGAGCGCGGCGTCGAGAAGGGCTGCCACGCGATCCAGATCTTCAATCAGAACCCGCGGGCGTGGCGCCCGCGCGAGTACTCCGAGGAGGAGATCGAGGAGTTCCACGCGGCGATGGAGGCGTCGGAGATCGACGCGCTGCTCATCCACGCCGTGTACCTGCTCAACTGCGCCAGCGACGACGAGGAGGTCCGCGGCAAGTCGCTGACGTCGCTGATCGCCTCGCTGCGCGCGGGCGAGGCGCTGGGCGCGCATGCCGTCGTCCTGCACCCCGGGTCGGCCAAGGCGGGCGAGGTCGGGCCGGCCATCGAGCGCGCCGGCGCCACGATTCGCGAGGCGCTGGCCGAGAGCGA
>VAWY01000104.1:0-2449 GCA_005888335.1 Actinomycetota bacterium | reverse complement strand
CCTGGCCGCCGTGCTCGACGACTTCGACGCCGCGGTCGGCCTCGACCGCCTGGGCTCGCTGCACCTCAACGACTCCGTCGAGGGCCTGGGTTCCAACCGCGACCGCCACGCGAACGTCGGCGAGGGCCAACTTGGAGATGAGGGCTGCGCGGTGTTCCTGAGCGAGCCGCGCTTCGACGGCCTGCCGTGCGTGCTCGAGACGCAGGGCCCGGACAAGACGGGACCCGGGGCTGCCGAGATCGCGCACGCCGTCGCGCTTCGCGAGCGCGGGTTGCGCGCGCGCCAGCGGTAGGCAAGTCCGGGCACGCGAAGCGGCCCCCCATCCCCCGGTCCAGCGGAAAGGTTGGGGGGCCGCAGGCGCGACGGTACACGGACGGACACGGAAAAGCTAGGGGCCGCGCGCGGCGGCCCCAGCCTTTCAGCGCGCCTGTTGGCGGGGTCGACTAGTGGCGCTTCTTGGCCTTCGGCGCCCGGAGCGTGAGCGTCTTGGCGGTCGTCTGCGGGGCTCCCCCGCCGGTCGTGACAACCGTCACCGTGACGCGCAGCTTCTTCACCCGGCGCAGCAGCGCAGCCCCCGCGCGGGTGAGCTTGAACGTCACCTTCGCGGTCTGTCCGCCGGCCACCGAGATGCTCGTCTTGCCGACGACGACGGCCTTGGCGGGCTTGCCGCGCTTGGCCTTCGGTGCGGGCGCGGTCGCCTGCACCGCGGCCTGGCAGCTCGCGCTGCCGGCGGGGCAGCCGACGACGATGCCCGTGTCGGCGAGGACGCCGGCGCCCTGCGCCGTCGTGCCGGCAGTGCCGCCGGCGCTCACCGTGGGCGCCTTGGGCACCGGAGCGGTCTCGGGCTGCTGCGGCTGCTGCTGCGTCGTCGGCTGCTGGGTCGCCGGCTGCGTGGCACCCGGCTGCGCGGTCTGCGGCTGACCGGCGTCGGCCGGCTTCGCGTTGACCGGCCCGACGTAGTTCGAGAACCCGTCATCGCCACCGCCGCTGTTGTTGGCGAACTCGGTGACGCCGATGTACTTGCCCACGTCGGCCGCGGTCAGCGTGTACGTCTGGACGTTGGCGTTGTCGATCGCGACGCAATCCGTGCCCGCGCCGGTGCACCGGAACCACACGAAGTCGCGCATCGTGACCGCGTCGCCCGAATACGCGGCCAGCGGGGCGGTCAGCGTCTGCCCCTCCTGGCCCGTGCCGGAGATCGCGCCGGTGCCGGAGGTGCGCTGCGGAGCGAGCACCTCGCAGCCGTTCACCGTCTTGTTGACGTTGTCGAGCGTGTTGTCGGCCTGGAGCCGGTCGTCAGTGCCCGTGCCGCAGTCAATGCTTGTCTCGGCGAGGTCGTCACGCGCGTCGACGATGTCGTCGCCGGCGCCGGCCGAGAAGGTGTCGGTGCCTTCGCCGCCGGACAGCCAGTCGTTGCCCCCGAAGCCCTGCAGCGTGTCGTTGCCACCCATCCCGTCGAGCGAGTCGTCTCCCCCGCTGCCGTTCAGCACGTTGGCGCCGTCGTTGCCGAGGAAGTTGTCCATCTCGGCGCCGCCCTGCAGGTTCTCGTCGCGGCTCGTAAGCGTGTCGTCTTCGATGTCGCGGGCACCGTTGGCGACCGACGTTCCGACGGAAACGCCGCCGATGTCCACCGGGCTGTCGGTCGGGTTAGGCAGAGTGGCATCCACGGTCGTCCCGGCAGCGCGGTCGTACACGATCGTGTCGAGGCCTGCGCCGCCGTCGAGGACGTCATCGCCGTCGCCACCGTCCAGGATGTCGTTGCCGTCGTTGCCGAAGAGCTGGTCGTTCCCGGCTTCGCCGTTCAGCGTCTCGGGGATCGTCTTCGCCGCGCTCGTCGTAGATTCGAACGTGTCATCTCCGGGGCCGAGACTCGCCCCGATGAGCGAAGCAGTACTTGTCACGCCGCACGTCACGACGTTAGGAAGAGGATTGTTCGGAGGATTCTCGGCCCGCAGGCATCCGGCACCGGGAGTCAGGCCAAGCGATCCGTTGTTCTCCTGGAGAACGAGCGTTCCGCTCTGGTCGAACGCGACGATGTCGTTGTTCTCAGCGGTGGCAGTGGACGTGACCGTGACGACGTCGGTGGTGGCGTCACGGGTCACGATGGCGTTGGCCAGCGCGGGTGCCGGCAGCGCGAGGGCGAGGAGCGTCGCGTAGGGAAGGGCGCGGCGGAGCGTGCGCTGCGCGCGGATGAGGGTCGGGATGGGTGCCTCCTGGAGACCGGGGGTGGTTCGGTCCCTATAAGTCGGCGCGGTCGCGCCGGAATTCAGCGCGACGGCATGCGAGCGGTCAGGCGGGGAGCGCCGCCGGGCCCAGGATGAGCTCGAGCTCCGCTCGCAGCGTCGGGGTCGCCGCCACGCGGAACTCCTTGCCGAAGCGCAGGCGCTTGGGCCCGATGCTCGTCTGGAGCTCGAGCACCAGCTCGCTGTCGCCCGGGAAGCTCCCGAGG
>VAWY01000269.1 GCA_005888335.1 Actinomycetota bacterium | reverse complement strand
CAATCTGCGCGACGAGCTAAGGTCAACCGCGCGTAGCGAGTTGTGGTCCAAGGCGGTCGAGCACCGGGGACATCGGAGCCCGCCGGCCAGCTCGAGCCGATCTCAGAATGGACCTTGCCCGTGACGTCCCCCACAAACGGCCGCCGGCCGCCGGCGTGGTCATGACCGGCCATGACCACCGGAAGCGCGCTTCTCCTCTCGCCAGGGAGCCCAACCGCCGCGAACGTGGCCGTTCCCGGTTGCATGGATGGCGAGAGCGCGACGGTGGAACGGTTCGCGCCCTATAGCGGCGCCAAGCGTTCAACCGTCGGGATCCGGTCAGTGCCGCCTTGGACAAGGCGCAGTCGTCTCGATCGGTGCCGAACTCACGCCCGCTTTCGGTGAGGAGCGAGCGTCCCGTCCCGAATCGCGGTTCCGACGGGCGTGAGCGGCTGCTCGTCGGGACTGACGCTGACACCGACGTCGACGGATCATTGGCGCCCTACGTGCGAGCGCCTTGGCGTCTGAGGGTCAGGATCTCGCCGTGGGCTGCGGCGAGTGCGGCGCGCAGGTCTGTGACCTCGCGGTAGTGGCGCTGCTTGAGCTCGGCGAGCTGGGCGGTGAGCGCGCGGACGATGCTGCTATCGCTCAGGCGGGCGTCGTCTCTCGGGGCTCCGTCGGGCGGGCTGCCCTGCTGCTGTGCGCGCAGGTGTTCGATGCGCGCGCGGATGTCGGGGTTGCTGTAGACGAAGTCGATCGAGCAGCCGGCGGTGCGGGCGACACCGCGGAAGGTGATCCGCTCGCCGCGCTTGACCATCTCGCGGATCGCTGTGTCGGCGCGCCGGCTGGTGGCTTGGCTCTTGCGCTGCGCCGCCTTGCGGAGGTTGTCGGGGTTGCCGGCCATCGGTCACGCTCGTTCGGGGTCGGGGAGGCGGGCGCCGGTCCCGGCGCCGCGCATCGCTCGCGCTCCCGCGCCGGGCTGCCGGAGCGCGGTGATGATGTCTCCGAGCGCCCGCTGCTCGCGGCGGCGGCCCTGTAGCCAGACGTTGTCCTCGCCCATCGGCACGCCGGTGCGGCGCTCGAACAGCGTCTGGCGCTGCTCGATCAACTCGACGAGCTTGCCCAGCTGCTGCTCGTGCTCGTCGAGGTAGGAGGCGTCGGTGGCGAAGTGGTCGCAGGTCAGGCAGGCGTTGCCGCGCTCGCACGCCTGCAGCGGCGGCAGCAGGCAGATGCCGTTGGGGAGGATGCGGTCGGTGCGCGTGTCGAGCCCGATCAGGTCGTAAACGTCGCGCGGGTCGAGCTCGAGCGCCCGCCCGTCGCGCTTGACCTTGGCCAGCCGCAGGAACTCGCGCTCGTGCGTGCTGGCGAGCGTGGCCGCGTAGTGCATCGTCATCTCGGGGCTCAGATGACCGAAATAGCGCTGCACGACGTGGATCGGGGCGCCGGCGTTGAGCAGGTCGGTGGCCTTGGTGTGCCGCAGCCGATGCGTGCGCTGAAAGTCGACCAGCCGCCCCTGGCTGTCGCGCACGCGCAGCGCCTCGGCGAGCACCGACAGGCGCCCGCGCAGCGTCTTGCTGCTGTAGGGATGCCGGGCGAGGCGGTTTCGCTGCATCCGCAGAAACAGGTAGCGCGGCGTGGCGCCGGGGGCGAGCGGGCCGCCGCCGGCGCGGGCGCGCGAGACGCCGGCGAGCTCGCGCATCCCCTCCTCGTGCACCCAGCGCTGCTGCTCGCGCACGATGTTGACGACCGCCTGCTCGACGAGGATCGTGTTCGGCGCGCCCTCGATCTTCGTCTGCTGGTAGCGAAGGCGCGCGACGAAGGCGTGCTCGTCCGCGGAGGGCGAGAGCCCCGGAACGGGCTCGATCGGGTCGAAGTCCATCAGCAGGATCTCGCTGATCCGCCGCCCGGTGGCGACCGCGATCAGGTAGATGCGCATGGCCTGCGGGTCACCGAGCCCTGCGACGCGGACCGGCTCGCCGTCGACCATCACCTCCTTGGACTCGTGCGGTGGCATCGCGAGGATGTCGAGCTGCGCGACGATCCGAGCGAGCGCGTCGGGCTCGATGTAGTCGCCGCTCGGCTTGCCAGCGCCGCGGCGGTGGCGGACCTCGCCCGCGCGCCAGAAGCGCGCGTGCGCGGGCGTCAACTCGAGCCAGCGCGGCTCGTCGAGCAGCGCGGCGGCCTCCTGCTGGTGGTCGTGCAGGTAGGCGTAGAGGTTGCCGACGACCGTTTGCATCGCGCCGACGCTGCGCTGCGAGAGCGGCGTGCCCGTCCGCGCGCTGCGCTGGCGGCGCAGGAACGCCAGGTAGCGCAGCGCGAGCGCGCGCAGCTCGGCCGTCGGGTCGGCGCATAACCCCGGCGTGTCGATGCGCTCCTGCGCGAGGAAGCGCGCGAAGTGTCCGAGCTGGGTGCGGTAGGCGATCAGCGACGGCCAGCTGTAGTCGCCGCGCTCAAGGCCGGCGGCGAGGAACCACTTGATCGCATCGCGCAGCCAAGGCTGCTCGAACGCCTCGAAGTGGATGCGGGCGCCGCCGCGCGGTTCGTGCTCGCGCAGGGCGATGCGCGCGTCGTGCCGTGGGTCCCAGCAGTCCAGGCGCCACCACTCGCGCGTGCTGTAGCGGATCGTCAGCGCCTCCAGCAGGCGGCGCAGGATGTGCTCGTAGTTGCGCGCGAAGCTGCGCCCCGGCAGCCGCGCGTAGCGCTCGTAGTAGGCGCGCCGCGCGCCGGCCATCCACTCCTCGAAGCCAAGGTCGGTGAACGACTCGGCCTCGCGCTGGCCATGCGCGCGGCGGTGCGCGTTGATCTGCGCGATCAGGTTCTTCCAGATCGTCAGCGCGATCGGGCTGACCGCCTCGCCCCAGCCCAGCAGCGCGTGCAACCACCACGCCAGCTCGCGCCGCATCCCCAGCGGCAGCCCCGAGCAGTCCACCACGCGCTGGGAGACGTAGTCGTAGTTGTAGATCACCGCGTTGAACGGGGGCTCGTGGATCGCGAACACCGCCGTCTGAAACTCCCTCGGCAGCTCCGCCCACAGATCCGCGCTCGAGGGCGCACCGCCCGGCTGCGCCGGCGCAGCCGGGCCCTGCAGGTGTCGGCGCTCGCTCACCGCGGATCCTCGTCGGCGACGCGCCAGCCGTCCGCGAAGCGCCGCCAGTCGGCGAGGCCGCGCATCTCGGCCTCCTCGGTGACCCACCCGTAGAGGCTCAGCGTCGTCTGTACGTCGGCGTGCCCGAGTCGGCGCATCACGACATGCGGCGGGGCGCCATTGAGCAGCAGCGCCGTGGTGTGCGTGTGGCGCAGCCAGTGCGGCGTCCACGCGGACGGGAGCGCCGAGCCGAGGCGGCGCTTCAGCCGGCGGACGCGGTCGTAGACGGTCTCGGGGCGGGTCGGCGAGAAGTACGGCCGGCGCGCGAAGTTGACGAACACGTAGCCGTCGTCGGAGAGCTCGTGGCCCGCGTCCGCGGCGATGTCGCTGACCTGCCAGACCCACTCGCCGTAGAGGCGCTCGAGCCGGTCGGAGATGAACACCCGGCGGTAGCCGCTCTTCGCCCGCACGCCGTGCGGATGGGCGCGCTCGACGACCTCGACAACCGGCGTCTCCCCGCGGCCGACCGAGACGTCGCGGTGCTGCAGGCCCAGCGCCTCGCCCAGCCGCAGACCGGTCTCCGACAGCAGCTCGAAGAGGAGGCGGTCGCGCAGCGAGCCCCGCCACTCGCCGGGCTCAGGGCCGCGCGTCGCGCATGCCCCGAGGATGAGGTCGATCTGCTGCGGCGAGAGGATCGGCGGGCGCCGCGGCGGCGCGCGCCGCAGGCGCACGAGCGGCGCTCGACGCTCTCTGCGGCTCGCGACATGCTCCATGAACGGTCGGTAGCGCGCGCGCCGCCCAGCATCCGATGCGGCGACGGCCAGCGCGCCTGCGACGTCGTGATAGCGGTAGAAGGCGCCGACCGCCGCGAGGCGACTGGCGATCGTGCTCTCCGCGAAACCGGCCCCCGCCGTCGCGGCGTTTGGGAGGTACGCCACCCGTTCGCTCGGGGCACCCGCCCGCAACCACGCCACGAACGAGGTCGCCGTCGAGACCCGCGGCCGCCGCCAGCCCGAACCGGAGGCCGCCAGATGGCGCCACCAGAGCCCCAGGCCGCGCGCGTAGGACTTGACCGTGTTCGGCGAGGAGCCGATCTGGCGATGATGCTCAAGGAACTCCTCGACCGCCGGCAGCGGGAGGTAGTCCGCCCCGAGCACCGTCCACGTGCGGGCCCCGTCCGGCAGAACGACGACCTGCACCCGCCCGAGAGCCCCAGTAGACGGCGACGTTGGTGAGGTAGGAGCACAGGCCGACAGAGGACGCCATGCTCGCGCGCCCGTAGCCCTGCGTTGCCGATCCACGGCAGATAACTCGTCCCCGACGCGCACGCCGTAGCCGCACCGCGCCGCTTGCCCTCCATTGCGGAGCGCCCGCAGCCCCCTACAGATCAAACGCGCTGCACCCCGCGAGGTGTGCGCGGGGCGCATGACCCTCAAGCGCGCGCAGCGGCTGATCGCGCGCGACTGGGTCGCGGCGTACCGGGCGCGCTTCGGCTGACGCCTGTAGGTTCGTCTCCGTGGCGGCCGCTGACGCTGCTG
>VAWY01000268.1 GCA_005888335.1 Actinomycetota bacterium | reverse complement strand
GGCGGCGCGCGAGGCCAGCTATTCCAGCCGGCGTCAACAACGACGCGACGGTTCCCAGGCGACAGACGGTAGGCCCGGTCATCCGTCCCACCCGACGTGGATGTGGTCGCAGTGGTCGGCGCGGGCGAAGCCGCGCGGGTCGTCCGGCCCGTCCGGGTCCCAGCAGTAGATGAGCTCGGTCGCGCGCAGCGGTCCCTGCACGGCGGCCAGCTCGCGCACGAGGTCCGCGCAGCGCCCAGTCCGCGTGCCGCGGCAGACTTCACCGTCGACCTCGCCGATGTCCATCGCCCGCCCGGCCGCGTGGTTGGAGACCGCGCCGTCGACCGTGTACTCGGCGTGGTCCGACTTCAGCGCCGTGATCACGACGCTGTGGTGGCGGCCGATCCAGGCGAGCGTGTCGATCAGCCGCGGGTCGATCGTGCCCGAGCGCAGATCGGCCTGCTGGATCGGGGTCAGCGCGACCCGCGGGTTGTGCAGGACGTCGCGCACGCTGGCCGAGCCGGCGGGCTGGCCGGCGCTCGCGCTCGGCGCGCCGCGGTACTGCTCGGCCTTGGCCAGGACCTCGGCGACGTACCAGTCGGCGTGGTTGTAGGCGTACAGCGCCGCTCTGTAGTCCTCCGGCGCGCCCGCGTCGCGCAGGTACCGCGCTGCGGTCGGGATCGCATCGGCCGGGTCGTAGGGAGACCGCCGGCCGTCGCCATCGCCGTCGACCGCGTACTGGTGCCACGTGCTCGGCGATCCCTTCAGTTCGATCTGCATCGGGCCCGCGCAGCAGCCGAAGCCGTTGACGCCGTCGTGGACCCCGGCGGCGTGCGAGCGGCCGTGCTCGGTCTCCACCCAGCCGATCGCCGCCAGCACCCAGGGGTCGATCCCGTACTCGCGGCCCGCGGCCTCGTAGAGGCGCAGGTACGCGGGCGGGATCTCGGCGCGGGCGAGCCCGGACGGCCCGTAGCCGCCCGAGAACAGCGGGCGCAGGCCGAAGATCGCGCCGAAGATCCCCATCACGATCAATAGCAGCAGCGCGACCAGCAGTCCGACCGCGGCCAGCATGGCGGGCGCGAGGCGGCGGGGGGCGGCGCTGTCGGCGGCCAGGGCGGAGTCGCTCATGCTCAGCTCTCGACGTCGGTGACCTTCCAGCCCGACCGCTGGCGCGCGAGCTTCAACGGCACCGTGTAGCGACGGGCGCCGTCGCTCACCAGCGCGGTCGCCTCGGCGCGCACCGGACCGGCGGCGTCCGCCTGCACGAGCACCACACGCGCACGGCGCCCGCGCTCGCGCGCGGGAACCCGCGGGCGCTCGTTGTCCAGCTGGCGCACCAGCGCGGCGGTGGCCGCGGCGATCCGATCGGGGCTGCGCCGGCCGTACGTGTAGGGCAGGTAGCCCGCCAGGAACCGGCGGGCGGCCCGCTTGGCGGCGTCCACCTCGCTCCGCGACGCCTCGAGCGCGGCGGGTGGCTTTCCCTCCTCGCTGGGTGCCTGGAGCGCGGCCGTGGCCGGCGGCCCGGGCGTCGGCAGCTCGCGCGTCGGGGTCGGCGCCCGCCGGTCGGCGTGGTGGGCCGGCGGGGCGGGCTTGGCGAGCAGCGCAAAGCCCGCGGCGCCGGCGAGGATGACGGCCACGGCAATCGCGAACAGCCGGCGGCGGTCGCCGTCGCGCAGCGGCCGGTTCAGCCAGGCCCGCAGCGCGTCGATCACGACCGGCGCTCCTCAGAGGCCGGCTCGTGGCGTCGCGCTGCGCCGGTGTCGGTTCTCGTCAGAAGGCGATTTCGGTAGCGCTCATGCTCGGAGGCCGGATCGGCGTACAGATCAGGTGGGCTCGTCGTCAGGAGCGCAACCGGACCGTCTATCGATGCTCGTCTATCGCCACCGCCGCGCACGGGGCTCCGAGACCCCTTCAAGCTTTGAAGCGACAAGGTTCCTTGACAAGTCTTGCTGACAAGGTACCTTGTCACGGTGAGGATCGCGGAGCCGGCCCGGAAGCACGGAATCGCTGACGAAGACATCCGCCACGCAGTCCGCAACGCCATCGCGCAGTGGCAACTCGATGACGACCTCACGATGCGTGTCGGCCCCGCCCGCGATGGCGACCTGCTCGAAGTCGGCGTGCTGGGCATCGACACCGACGACCCCGTGATCGTCCACGCGATGCCCGCCCGCCCGCAATACCTACCGCACCGATGACTGGAGAAAGGACAATGCATACCGAAGAGGAGATTCAGCGAGCCGCGAAGCTCGCCGAGGCGTCCGACCCGTCCGGCGTCCCGATGGACGACACGACCGACCTGCGCGCCATCGCTGAAGCGGTTGACCGCGTGCGCGCTGGCGAGGCTCGCATCCGCGAACTCGTGGTGCTTGCACGCGCCAACGGTCGATCCTGGGGCGAGATCGGGATCGCGCTCGGCGTCTCCCGTCAGGCAGCTCGCGAGCGGTTCACAGAGAAGGTCGGCACGTAGGTTGGATGCTCCTGCCGGAGCGCTCATGCCTCTGAGCGCGCTCACCGGAAAACGCCCTGCGCGTTGGCGAGCGCCTCGCCGAGCTCGAGCTCGATCGCGTGGCCAGCCCGCCAGCGTTCCCACGTCCGGCCATCGGGCGGACGACGGTCGCCCTGCCAAAGCCGATAGCGCTCGAGCGCGATAACCAGCGCCTCGACGTCGCACCAATCGAGCGTCAGGACGACGCCGCGGTTGTCGTCGCGCACGCTCACGCGTGTGAGCTCACTCATCGGAGAGCTCCTTCGCCTCGAGGGATGCGCGCAGGGCACGGGCGCGGCGCATGGCGTCCTCGTGGGCGTCGCGCGGCGTGGGCTCGCGCACCGGCTCCGGGCGAGCGGGCCGCGGACGCGAGCCGTTGCCGTTCGACGACGCTCCGCGGGCGGGCTGCGGTGCTCGGCCGTTGCCATTGTTCGACCTCGCATGCTCGAGGTGGCTTGCGAACGAACCGCTCGGCGCGGCCAGCGCGGCGTGGCCGTCGCCACCGCCGTTGCGGGTGACCGGAGCCGGAACTGGCGAACTGGCGCCGGGCTCGTCGGGTGGGCTTTGGGGCGGCGCTCCGCCGGCCAGCACGCTCTCCTGGCGTGCGCCGTCGTCTTGGGCGCCGCGGCGGGGAAGCGCTAGCAGTGCGCCGAACGGGCGCCCGGCGATGTCCGCGCCGCGCTGGACCGCGCTCAGCTGCGGCAGCCGCTCGTGGTAGTGCAGCCCCGTGGTCGCGGCCACCAGCCGCGCCGTGATCTGGCGGCGGTACAGGAAGATCGCCCAGAAGAAGATCCCCTGCAGCCCGAACGCGAACAGGAACCCCAGCGACGACGTCGAGCTGGCCAGCGCCGCCGCGACGGCGACGACGATCGCGATCACCAGCGAGTACAGCGCCTTGATGAAGACCGCGGTCGCGAGCTTGCCCAGCCAGGTGCGGAAGAAGTCGTGCCCGGCGCGCGGGAAGATCCCGATCACCAGCGCGACCGGCGCGAAGCCCAGCAGCACCAGCGCGACGACCTGGGCGAGGATCACCGCCAGCGAGAGGAAGCCGAGCAGCACGACGGCGCCCAGCGCGCTGGCGAACACGACGAGCGAGAGCGTGAGGCGCTGGAAGGCGCCGTGCTCCTGCTGGATGTCGACCGCGGGCGAGTCGGACTTGTCGACCGCGTAGCCGTTGAACTGCGGGTCGTCGGGCGGCGTCTCGCCCTTGCGCAGCGCGTCGTACTCGGCGTTGCGCTCCGTCGACCCGGCCGGGTAGCGCAGGAACCGCGGCGCGTAGCCGCCGTGACCATCGCGGCCCTGACGGACATGGTCGCGGCACACGTCGCGCTTGGGGTCATGCGGACCAACCGGTCGCGGGTAGCCGTCGCTGTCACGGTGGGTCGTGTCGACGCAGTGGCGCAAGCCGCCGAACTCGAGCACCACCCACGGGTCATAGACGAGCGTCTTGAAGAGCTGGTCGGAGACCTGGCGCTTGGCCTGGCCGGGGTCGTCGACCGTGCCGCGGTTGGCCCCCGACAGGAACGCCAGCGACATCGTGTTCGT
>VAWY01000265.1 GCA_005888335.1 Actinomycetota bacterium | reverse complement strand
TCCGACACAGGCGACGTCGTCATCACCGACGGCCTCGCGGAGGTGGCGATGACCTCCTCACGGCGACCATGAAGCGTGTTGCGATCGTGGGCGCCGGCCCGGCCGGCTTCTACTCGGCCGACCAGCTGCTGAGCGCCGGGTTCGAGGTGGACCTGTACGACCGGCTGCCGACGCCGTTCGGGCTCGTGCGCGCCGGCGTCGCGCCCGACCACCCGAAGATCAAGAGCGTCACGCGCGTGTACGAGAAGACCGCGCGTCATCCGGCGTTCCGCTACTTCGGCGGCGTAGAGCTGGGGCGGGAAGTCACGCGCGAGGATCTGCTGGAGCGCTACCACGCGCTGCTGTACGCGTTCGGGACCGCGACCGACCGGAGGCTGGGCATCCCCGGCGAGGACCTCGCGGGCTCGCACGCGGCCACCGAGTTCGTCGCCTGGTACAACGGCCATCCCGACGCCGCCGACCATACCTTCGACCTCAGCGCGCAGCGAGCAGTCGTAATCGGCAATGGCAACGTCGCGCTCGATGTCGCGCGAATGCTCGTGCTCGCGGAGCAGGAGCTCGCGCCGACCGACACCGCCGACCACGCGCTGCCCGCATTCGGCGAGTCGGCCGTGCAGGAGGTCGTCATCCTCGGCCGCCGCGGGCCCACGCAGGCTGCGTTCACGACGCCGGAGCTGCGCGAGCTAGGCGAGCTCAGGCAGGCCGACGTGGTCGTCGACCCGGCGCAACTCGAGGGCGTCGAGGGGCCCAACGACACGACCGCCAAGCGCAACCTCGAGGTCCTGCGCGATTACGCCGCGCGCGAGCCGTCCGGCAACCCGCGCCGGCTCGAGCTGCGCTTCCTGCGCTCGCCGGTCGAGATACTCGGCGACGAGCAGGGCTGCGTGCGCGCGGTGCGGATCGTCCACAACCGGCTCGAGTACGGGCGCGCCGTGCCGACCGGCGACGAGGAGGTGCTCCAGTGCGGGCTCGTCCTGCGCGCGGTCGGCTACCGCGGCGACCCAGTCCCGGGCGTCCCGTTCGACCCCAGGACGGGACGCATCCCCAACGACGACGGCCGCGTTCTCGCCGAAGACGGCCGACCGCTGCGCGGCGAGTACGCCGTCGGCTGGATCAAGCGCGGCCCCAGCGGCGTCATCGGCACCAACAAGAAGTGCGCCGCCGAGACGGTCGCGCACATCGTCGAGGACGCCGACCTGCTGCCCGACCCTCCGGGCGACGAGGACATCGAGGCGTGGCTGCGGCGGCGCGCGCCCGACCACGTGACGTGGGAGGGCTGGAAGGCAATCGACGACCGCGAGCGCGCCGCCGGCGAGCCGCGGGGCCGGCCGCGCGTGAAGCTCGTGCGGATCGCCGAGATGCTCGAGGCGGCGCGCTCGCTCGCGCGGTAAGGCCCGAGCACGCGGAATGGGCCCGCTTGAGCAGCACGGCATGCCGCTCGTGGTGCGCGACCTCGCCGCCGAGATGCTCCCCGGGGTCCCGCGGCTCGCGCGCGAGATGACCGACCACCTGTTCGCGAACATGCCCGAGCTGGTCGGCAGCCGGGACGACGACCTCTACGCCGAGACGCTCGCGAGCGTCCAAGCCAACGTCGATCAGGCGCTGCGGCTGCTCAGGCTCGGTGCGGACGTCGATGCCATCGTGCTGCCTGTCGAGGCGGTGGAGTACACCCGCGCCCTGGTGCACCGCGGCATCGCGCTGCCGCTCCTGTTGCGCATGTACCGGCTCGGCCACCGCTGGTTCTGGGACCACTGGTCGCGGACGCTGCGGCGGCATATCTCCGATCCCGACGAGCTGCACGCCGCCCAGGAGCAGCTGTCGGCGTTCACCTTCGCCTACGTAGACCGCACCTCCGACGTGCTCGTCACCGAGTACGCGGCCGAGCGCGAGCGCTCGATGCGTGGCGCCGCGCAGCTGCGCGCCGAGACGGTGCGGGCCATCCTCGCCGGCGAGCCGCTCGACGCCGAGGTGGCGACCGGCCGGCTGGGCTACGCGCTGCGCCGTCACCATGTGGCGCTGCGCGTGTCAAGTTGCGCCAGCGAGGTGCGCGGGCTGGAGCGCGCGGCGACCGAGGCCGCCACCGCCCTCGGGACCAGCGAGCCGCTCGTCATCCCCTCCGGCGGCGCGACGCTCGACGTCTGGTGCGGAGCGTTCGCCGCGCTCGACACCACGAGGCTCGACGCCTACACGCCTCACGAGGGCATCCGCGTCGCCGTCGGGACCTGCAGCGACGGCGTCGCCGGGTTCCGGCGCTCGCACGACGAGGCCGTGCAGGCGTCGCGCATCGCCACTCTCGCGGCGGGCGGTGCGAACCGTGTGACCCGCTACAGCAGCGTCGAGCTCGTGGCACTGCTGACCGCCGACCTGCCGCGCGCGCGAGCGTTCGTCGCGCGGCAGCTTGGGCCGCTGGCCGCGAACACCGAAGCGATCGCGCGGCTGCGTGACACCGCCTTGGCCTTCCTCTCCGCGGGCGGAAGCACCGGACGCGTGGCCGAGAAGCTCTATCTGCACCAGAACACGGTCGGCTACCGCATCAAGCGCGCGGAGGAGCTGCTCGGCCGCCGCTTGACCGAGGATGCCGTCGAGCTGGGCTGCGCGCTGAGGCTGGCCGCCACCCTCGGTCCCGCGGTCCTCAGCGAGCGGCCGGTCGACGACGCCGGCTGATCGCCGCGGCGGGCTGCGGCGCGAACGCTCAGGGACGGCGTTCGGCGATGTTGTGTGAAGACACCAATCCGTCCGCGAAGTTCATTGCTCGTCCCATGGGCGAGGCTCCGACGGCGGCGTACGGTTGCCGGTGCTATGGGTCTCACAACGGGCAACCTGCCGCCGGTCGAGCCGGCAACATTCATGGGCACGCCGTACCGCGAGCGCATCAAGGTGCTCGGCCGGCACTGGGTGGACTACGGCACGGGCCAGCCGAAGCTCATCATGCTGATCTACGTCGCCAAGATGTTGGTGTTCGCGGTCGGCGGCGTGCTCCTGAGCACGCTGACCTCGAACCTCGATGCGCTCCACCCTGCGGAGTGGTGGCGCGAGCCGATCGTCTACCAGAAGCTCGTCTTGTGGACCGTGCTCGCCGAGGCCGCTGGCGTGGCCGGCGCGTGGGGGCCGCTCGCGGGCCATTTCAAGCCGATGACCGCCGGCCTGCGGTACTGGGCACGGCCGAGGACCGTTCGCTTGCCGCCGTGGCCGGACAAGGTCCCGTTCACCGCGGGCGACGCGCGCACGGTCGCCGATGCCGTCCTGTACGTCGCGCTGCTTGGCGCGCTCGCGGTCGCGATCGTCCTCCCGGGCGTTGCGGACGCCTCGGCGACGCGCGCCATCGGCGCGAATCAGGGCCTCGTCGCTCCCGCGGCGGTCATCCCGGTCATCGCGCTGCTCGGGGTCCTCGGTCTGCGCGACAAGACGATCTTCCTGGCGGCACGCGGCGAGCAGTGGCTGCCTGCGCTCGTGTTCTTCGCGTTCTTCCCGTTCGTCGACATGATCGTGGCCGCCAAGCTGCTCATCGTCACCGTCTGGTTCGGGGCGGGTGTGTCCAAGCTCAACCGGCACTTCGAGATGGTCATCCCGCCGATGGTCAGCAACACGCCGTGGCTGCCGTCGAAGACCATCAAGCGCCGGCACTACGCGAGCTTCCCGGACGACCTGCGCCCGTCGACCGCGGCGAAGCGCCTGTCGCACGTCGGTGGTGCGGTCGGCGAGCTGATCCCGCCGTGGATCCTGCTGCTGTCCCACAACACCACGGTGACCACGGCGGCCGCGGTGTTCATGATGAGCTACCACGTGTTCATCACGTCCACGTTCCCGCTGGCCGTGCCGCTGGAGTGGAACCTGATGTTCATCTACCTGACCGGCTTCCTCTTCCTCGGCCACCAGGCACACGACGGCTACGGCTTGGGGGACATGGACCCGGTGCTGCTGGCGCTCACCGCCGCGGCGTTGTGGTTCTGGCCGGTGCTCGGCGAGCTGTGCCCGCGGTTCGTCTCGTTCCTGCCGTCGTTTCGCCAGTACTCGGGCAACTGGGCGACGTCGATGTGGGCGTTCGCGCCCGGCGCCGAGGCGAAGCTCGACGAGCGCATCGTCAAGCCCGCGGCCACGCACAAGGGGCAGCTCGCGACCATGTTCGACGACGACGCCGCGGACGTGACGCTGCACCAGTACCTCGCGTGGCGCGCGCTGCACAGCCAGGGGCGCGGGTTGAACTCGGTCATGCTCAACCACCTCGGCGCCGACATGGACCTCTACGACCTGCGCGAGGGCGAGCTGGTGGCCAACCTGATGGTCGGCTGGAACTTCGGTGACGGCCACCTGCACGACCGCCGTCTGATCGAAGCGCTCCAGACGCGCTGCGGCTTCGCGCCCGGCGAGCTCATCGTCGTCTTCGCCGAGTCCGAGCCGATCGGCAAAGGCCGCCAGGACTACTACGTCATCGATGCCGCGGTCGGCGTCGTAGAGCGCGGCAGCTGGGCGGTCCGCGACGCGGTCAAGGAGCAGCCGTGGCTGCCCAACGGCCCGATCGCCACGACGGTGACGTACCGCATGCCCGGCTACCAGCGCGTCAGCCACGACGTGGGCGCCCGGCGAGCCGCGGCGGTCGCATGACCACCGCCGTCGTCGTCGGCAGCGGGCCCAACGGGCTCGCCGCCGCGCTGATGCTTGCCGCCGCGGGCGTCGACGTGACCGTGCTGGAAGCCGCCGACCGGCTCGGCGGCGGCACGCGCAGCGGCGAGCTCACGCTCCCCGGACTGATCCACGACGAGTGCTCCGCGGCACACCCGCTGGCGCTCGACACGCCGTTCTCGCGCAGCTTCGACCTGGCCGCGCACGGGCTGACGTGGCGTTGGCCCGAGGTGCAGTACGCGCATCCGCTCGACGGCGGGCGGGGTGCGGCGGCCTACCGCTCGGTCGAGCGGACCGCGGCCGGCCTCGGCGCGGACGGCGCCCGGTGGCGCTCGGTGTTCGGCCCGTTGGCCGAGCGCTTCCGCGACATCGCCGCCGACTTCATGCGCCCGATGCTGCGCGTTCCCGATCACCCGCTGCTGATGGCTCGCTTCGGGCTGTACTCGGGATTGCCGGCCGGGCTGCTCGCGCGTCGCTGGCGCTCGCCCGAGGCCCAGGCGCTCTGGGCGGGGGTCGCAGCGCACGCCTTCCGGCCGTTCTCGTCGCCGCTGTCCTCGGCGATCGGGGTCGCGCTGGGTGCCGCGGCCCACGCCTATGGCTGGCCCGTCGCCGAGGGCGGCTCGGCGGCCATCACCGGCGCGATGGTCTCGCTGCTCGAGGCATACGGCGCGAAGATGGAGACCGGCGTGCCGGTGAGGTCCCTCGCGCAGCTCGACGGGGCCGACGTCGTGATGCTCGACGTCGCACCCGCCGCCGCCGCGCGCATCGCCGGCGACCGGATGCCGCGCCGCGTCGCCCGAGCGCTGACCCGCTACCGCCACGGTCCGGGCGCCTTCAAGGTCGACTTCGCCGTCCAGGACGGCGTGCCGTGGACGCACGACGAGTCCCGGCGGGCGGGGACGGTCCACGTCGGCGGCGACTGCCGCGAGATCGCCGACGCCGAGCGGCGCGTCGCCCGGGGCGAGATGCCGGACCGCCCGTTCGTGCTGGTCTGCCAGCAGTACCTGGCGGATCCAAGCCGTTCCGCGGGCGACGCTCACCCCGTGTACGCCTACGCCCACGTGCCCGCCCGCTACACCGGGGATGCCGCCGCGCAGATCGAGGCGCAGATCGAGCGCTTCGCTCCCGGCTTTCGCGAGCGCGTCCTCGCCAGGCACACGCGCAACGTCCCGCAGACCGAGATCTACAACGCCAACTACGTCGGCGGCGACGTCGTCACGGGCTCCAACGACCCGCGCCAGCTCGTCTTCCGCCCTCGCATCGCGCTCGACCCGTATGCCACCGGCATCCCCGGCGTCTACCTCTGCTCGGCCGCCACGCCCCCCGGCGCCGGCGCTCACGGCATGTGCGGATACAACGCCGCCCAGTCGGCGCTGCGGCTGATCGACGGCAACCGGCTCGCCGGCGCGCCGGGTCAGGCCCGCACCCAGCCGCCGTCGGCGACCAGCGTCTGACCGGTGATCATCCCGGCCTCGTCGGAGGTCAGGAAGGACATCGCGCCCGCCAGGTCCTCGGGCTGCTCACCGCGCTTGATCGCCTGGGCGGCAAGGGCCATGTCGAAGAAGCCCAACTCCTGTTGCGGGCCGGCGAGGGTCCCCGGTGTGCGGACCAGGCCGGGCGCGATGGCGTTGACGGTGATTCCGTGCTCTCCAACTTCGGCCGCGAGTGAGCGCACGAAGCCGATCACTCCGCCCTTGCTCGCGGTGTAGGCCACGAATCCCGGCGAGCCCGCGTGGAAGGCGGTGGAGGCCATGACCACGATGCGCCCCCAGCCGGCCTCCTCCATGCCCGGCAGGAAGGCCTTGGTGAGGTGGAAGAGCGAGTCGAGGTTGATTTCCATGATGCGGCGCCACATCGCCCAGTCGGTGTCCTTGAACGGGGCCAGCGGATAGATGCCCGCGTTGTGGACGAGGATGGCGACGCGGCCGAGTCGCTCGATGACGCTGTGCGCATACCCCGCGACGCTCTCGGGGTCCGAGACGTCGCATCGACCGGCGAACACCTCGCCGCCTGCCTCGCGCACCATCTTCTCGGTCTCGTCAGCCGAGGCGAGGTCTGCGATGGCGACGGCGTGCCCGTCCTGCGCCAACCTCCTGGCAAAGGCCTGGCCGATGCCGGCCGCTCCGCCGGTGACGACGGCGACCTTGCTCGACCGTGTGGTGCTGCTCACGCCACTCACGACACCGACACCTGACGCGGCGCCAGGACCGGGATGCCGGCCTGCAGGACCTCGGGGCCGGCCGGCGGACCCCACAGCGTGATGACGCGCGGCTGCTCGGACCAGTCGATCGGGACGTACGAGCGCTCGTCGGTGATCTGCAGCAGCTCGGTGTAGACCTCGATCATCACGCCGTCCGGATCCAGGATGTAGGTCGCGAGGTTGAACCCCGGTCCGTGGCGGAGCGGGCCCCAGGACAGCTCGATGTCCTCGCGCGCGAGGTTGTCGCAGTAGGTCTTGAGCTCCGACCAGTCCGCGACCGCCCACGCATGGTGGTGCAGCAGCGTCCCCTCGACGCCCTCGGGCGCCGCCGCGACCGCCAAACCATGGTGGTCCTGGTCGCACCGCGTCCACGTGAGCCCGTCGGCCACGTCGCTGATCCGGAAGCCCAGGACGTCGACCCAGAAGGCAACGATCGCCTCGGCTTCGCTGGAGCCGAACGTGAGGTGGCCGAGCTTCCTGATGCCGCTGCTCAGCGGCTCGTCGATCGTCAGCGGCCGGCGCTCCATTCCGTCGTAGACCTCGTAGGCGATGCCGCCGGGCCCCACGAACCGGATCGCCGGACCGATGCCCGGCTCGTCCCCGCCGCCGACGAGGATCGCCGCCTCCGACGCCTCGACGCGCGCGCGCACCGCATCGAGCTCGGCGCTGCCTTCCACCTCGAGCCCGACATGGTCCAGGCCCGTTGGACGAGAGGAAGATCTCGTTCTCCGTGCGCCGCGTCTCGCGCAGGCCCAGCGCCTGCGTGACAAAGGTTGCCGTCCGGTCGAGATCGGTGACGCGCAACGCGACATGACCTATGTGCATCGTGATGTTTCCTCCGGTTCGGTGTGCTCGCTGGCGGCGTGGCCCTGCAGAGGCCGGATACGCCGCTGCCGTCTGCTCGCACGCGCGGCGGGCGTACGGGTCGTGCCGCCAGGCCTTGGCGCCTTGTCGACCAGCGCCCCTCCGCGCCTGCACCGCCGCCTCGAGCGCTCCTACGTCATGACATCTCTCATCTCGGGCTCGCAGCGATGTGCATGCGACAGGGCCAGGCTAGAGAGTATTTAGGCATCTGTCAAATAATCGACGACGGCCACTATCAGCAAATAGGTCGACCTGATTGCCGATCTCGTCGTCCGGGCGCTCGAGAGCCGCGCGCAGAGCCCTAGGCCGCCGCGCCTACCCGTGCGGCCACGTGG
>VAWY01000264.1 GCA_005888335.1 Actinomycetota bacterium | reverse complement strand
TGGCCTCTGGCGCGCCGGCATCCTTGAGGGACTCGCCCGCCACGAGGCAGACATCCGCCGCCACGCGCGCAAGCCGCTCACGCTCGGTCGCCTCGAGACGGGCCACCGCCTTCTCACGTCCCCCCCGCGCCGGGCAAGCGAGGTCTCGGCGCGGCTCGACCGCGCCGACCCCGCCACCCGAAGCGTCGCCTTCTCGGTCGTCTAAGCCGCCGCCGGCGTGAGCGGGAACGAGACGCCGGTGAGCTGCTCGGAGAGCTCCCACAGTCGCTCGGCCGTCGCCTGGTCGCGCGCCGCGCCGCTGCGGCCCACGAGCGTCGGGTGCCCGCGCTGCTCCTGGAAGCCGTCGGGGCCGACGAAGCTGTCGCCCGGGATGTCCTGCGTCGCCGCGTAGAGGGTCGGCAGCGCGCCCATCTCCTCGCTCTGGGCGATGACCCGGTTGGAGATCGCCATGATCGTGTTCTGGATGAAGCTGCCGGTGTGCTGCTGCAGGTTCGTCGCGGAGTAGCCGGGGTGCGCGGCCATCGCGCGCACGTCGGAGCGAGCGTCGGTGAGCCGTCGCTGCAGCTCGGCGGTGAACAGCAGGTTGGCGAGCTTGGACTGGCCGTAGGCGGGCCAGCGCTTGTAGTCGCCGTGCTCCCAGTTGAGGTCGTCGAGGCGGATCTTGCCGATCCGGTGCGCGCCCGACGACACGGTGACGATGCGGTCGCGGATCCGCGGCAGCAGCAGGTTGGTCAGCGCGAAGTGCCCGAGGTGGTTGGTGCCGATCTGCAACTCGAAGCCGTCCTTCGTGCGCGTCTCGGGCGTGGCCATGACGCCGGCGTTGTTGATCAGGATGTCGAGGTCGCCTTGCCAGGAATCGGCGAGCTCGCGGACCGACGCGAGGTCGGC
The DNA here is from genome assembly GCA_005888335.1 of Actinomycetota bacterium. Next base: position 6,038 of record VAWY01000264.1, on the reverse strand, counting down.
GAGGTCGAGGCGACGCACCTCAACGGTGCCCGGCATGCCGGCCGCCGCCCGCTCGCCCTTGGCCGTGTCGCGCACGGCGAGCGTCACGCGCGCGCCCGCGCGCGCCAGCTCGCGCGCCGCGATGCGGCCGATCCCGCTGTTGGCGCCCGTCACCACCACGGTCCGGCCGTCGAGGCTGGGCAGGTCCGCTGCGGTCCACTTGGAAGAGGTCATGGACGGCAATGTAGACGCCGACAACAATGATGTCAACGTCTACATTTGTCGGTACCCTTGCTGCGTGGCCGACGTCGCGACCCGCCCCTATCACCACGGAAACCTGCGCGCCGCGCTGCTCGAGCGCGCCGAGCGCGTGGTCAGCGAGCGGGGCGTCCACGCGCTGTCGCTGCGCGAGCTCGCACGCGAGGTGGGCGTCAGCCACGCCGCGCCGCGCCGCCACTTCGCCGACCGCCAGGCGCTGCTCGACGCGCTCGCCCTCGAGGGCTTCGAGCGCCTCGGTCGCGAGCTGCGCGCGGCGCTCGACGAGGCCGGCGACGACTTCGGCGCCCGTCTCGCCGCGCTCGCGCTCGCCTACTTCCGGTTCGCCACGCGCCACGCCGCGCTGGTCGAGCTGATGTTCGCCGCCAAGCACCGCCCCGGCGCGGAGGAGCTCGAGGACGCCGCGCAGCGCGCGTTCGCGATGGTCCTCGCACTGATCGACGAGGCGCAGGGCACCGGCGAGCTCGTCGGCGGCGACTGCGAGCGCATCGGCACGACCATCTTCGCCACCCTGCAGGGCCTGACCGTCATGGCCAACGGCGGCATGCTTCCGGTCGAGGAGCTCGACGCGGCGGTGACGGGCACCGTCGAGCAGCTGCTCGACGGCCTGCGGCCGCGGTAGGCGACGACGAGGAGGCAGACAAATGAGCGACCGCTGGTTCGACCCCGAGGAGCTCGAGCAGCTCTCGCGACCGACGATGGACCGGGCGATCGAAGCGATCGACGCCGGCGACCTCGACCGGGCGCGCAGCCTGTGCGAGGAGATGAAGCACGAGTGGCTGATGCTCCACGACCTCATGGCCGAGTCGGTCCTGAGCCTGATCTCGTTCGTCCAGGACAAGCTCGGCGACGACGGTGTCAAGGACGCGTGGGAGCAGAGCACCGAGAAGGGCTGGAGGCGCCACCACGACGCGATCGGCCGGATCGACCGCCGCCGGCTCGTCTACCTGCTGGCCGCGACCTGGCGGGCCCACTCGGGCTCGGGCGTCGGCGAGCACCCGGGGCGCTTCACGATCACCGAGGACGACGAGAAGATCACCTTCACGATGAACCCGTGCGGCTCGGGCCAGCGGCTCGTGCGCAAGGGCCTGTACGAGTCGGCCGGCTACGGGCGCACCCACCAGGCGCACGACTGGTCCTACGGGCGCGAGGGCTTCCCGCTGTACTGCACCCACTGCTCGTTCATGAACGAGAAGCTCCCGATCGAGTGGAGCGGCTACCCGCTGTATCCCTCGGACCCGCCCGAGGACTTCTCGACCGACCCGTGCACCTGGTACTGGTACAAGGACCCTGACGCGATCCCCGAGCGCCACTGGGCGCGCTACGGCGCGGTCAAGCCCGCGCGATGAGGCGCGCTCTGGTCACGGGGGCGGCGCGCGGCATCGGCGCGGCCATCGCGGATCGGCTGCGCGGCGACGGCTTCGAGGTGGTGACGCTCGACGTCGCACCGCCCTGCGACCTCCGCATCGACGTCGCGCGCGACGAGCTGGCGCCCGACGACTTCCGCGACTTCGACGTGGTGGTGTCCAACGCGGCGATCACGACCACGATCGCGCCCGCCCACGCGATGCGCGCCGAGCAGTGGCAGCGCGACATCGACGTCAACCTCACCGGCGCGTTCCGCGTCATCCAGGCCTGCCTGCCGGGGATGCGCGAGCGCCGGTTCGGCCGGATCATCGCCATCTCCTCCGGCGCGGCCACCGGCGGGCTGTCCGGGCAGGTCGCCTACGCGGCGTCGAAGGCCGGCCTGCTGGGGATGGTCAAGACGCTCGCCGTCGAGGGGCTGCGCCGCGACATCACCGCCAACGCCGTGCTGCCGGGCATCATCGCCACCGAGATGGTGCGCGCGATGCCCGCCGCCGTGCTCGAGCGCGTCACCGCCGCGCTGCCGATGGGCCGCATGGGCGAGCCCGGCGAGGTCGCGCACCTCGTCGCGTTCCTGGCCTCCGAGCAGGCCGGCTACGTCACCGGGCAGACGATCGAGATCAGCGGCGGCGGCGATCTCAACCTGCTCTCGCTGGGCAGCGCGCGCCAAGAGTGACCCACGGACGCCGCCGTCACGGGATGAACACACGCACCGTGGCCCGCTGCCCTTAGCTGCGCGGCCTCGCGGCCGGTGCGGGACCGGCCGCCCGCGAAAGGGGTACGACGGTGAAGCTCAGCAGCCTGCGCGCACGCGCCTGGAAGGCCGGCGCCGTGGCGGCGGCGGGCGGGGCGGTGTTCGTCGCGGTCGGCGTGGCGAGCCCGCCCGGCGGCCCGAACGTCTCGGACGTCCCGGCGGCCAACGGTCGAGGACGTCTCCGGCGCGCTCGGCCGCGGCGGCTACGAGGGCATCCAGGACGACTCCGCCGGCAACCTGTGGATCGTCGAGGACATCGGCGGCGCCGCCAAGTCGGGCACGACGGGCAAGCAGCCCAACAGCTTCGTCTCAACCCTGACGGCGGCGAAGGGTTCGTCCCCGGAGGTCGCTGCCTATAGCGGGCACTCGCTGCGAGAGCTCGCCGCCGTCGCGGCGGGCGACGGGCGCCTGCGCTTCCAGACGACGCTCGCCGTCTAGCTCACCTGCGCCACCGGAGCACCGCATCCTGGCGCGGCGGCGGCGCTCCAGTCCTAAACCTCCGCGCTCGTGCTTGCGCATTGCGAGGGCCGCGACGGTCGGGCTTTCCCGCGGGCATCGCGGAGCGCCGGAATTCGCGCAAAGCTCAAGTGCTGGCGAGACCTGGATCTGGCGAGGAGCAGGTGCGTTGCGATGGGCGGGTCGAGCCCGCATTCGTGGCTGCACGCGCATAGGAGGCGAGTACGGCTTCGTGACCGCCTATGTGCGAAAGGAGTCGCCGACGGCACGATCGCCAGGGTCGCGATCGTGGCTGCTTCCGTGAGGGAGCGGCTCTTGGCGGGCATGGACGCTGGGCTCCTCCTGCTCCCCATCTCCACAGCCTCGGGCCACGTCCGAGTCCTCCTGCTTCGCCAGGAAGGAGTAGTGCGGCGTCAGTCGGAGGTCGCTGGGATTGGGGTGGCTCAGTAGCCCAGCGTGACCTCTTCGACGCCAAGCATACGGAGGGCAAGCTGCGCATTGAGATCGCCGATTTCTTGGGGCGTCTCGTCGCGGTGGTCGTGATACCACCGAGCGACGTCGACGCAGAGGGAGAGCACCGCCCGACCGGTGCCGGTGACGTCGGGTGCGGTGAGGACATCGCTCTCGACGCCACGGCGGATGACGTCCTCGATCAGTGTCGCCGTGTGTCGGCGGAGCTCGAGGACGTGCGCGAGGTGCTCCTGCGTCATTCCGTAGAGCTCGTAATGGACGATCTTGCCGATCATGTGAAAGCGCGCGTGGTACACGCTGAACGCTCTTACCATCCGCGCCAGTTGATCGGCCGGGTCCGCGACGTCGGTAGCGGCGCCGGCGAGAGTCGCGACACCGCGCCGGTGGCCGGTCAGGCTGATCTCGAACAGCAGATCCTCCTTGGAGCGGAAGTGCGCGTACATCGCGCCCGTGCTCATGCCGATCCGGGCGGGGATGTCCCTGGTCTTGGTCGCGTGGTAGCCCTGCTCCGCGAATAGCTCGATGGCTGCGGCCAGCAGTTGGCGGGCGACCGTTGAGTACGGGGAGTCTGCCCACCAGTCGTTGACGAGCTCCGCAATAGAGGGGCGCTCTTGGGGGATGTCGCGGGTCGTCGGCACGGTGGGAGATTCTTACATAACGAGCGCTCATAATGTGATATAACGAGCGCTCGTTATCCACCCTGACCAGGAGAGGCACATGAAGGCGATCGTTATCGGCGGCGGCATCGGCGGTATGGCTGCAGCGCTGTCGCTACGGAATGAAGGGATCGAGGTCGAGGTCTACGAGCAGGCGCCGGCGCTGACGGAGATCGGCGCCGGGCTGCAGATCGCCCCGAGCGCGGGCCGGGTCTTGGAGCGGCTGGGCCTGGGGGCTGAGCTCCAGCGGCTCGCGATCACGATGGAGCGGCTGCAGATGCATGACCTGCGGACCGACCGCTCGATCCACTCGGTCTCGCCGAACTGGGGCGGCCCCTTCTACCAGGTGCATCGCCCCGACCTGCTCGGGATCCTCAAAGATGCGCTGCCTGCTGGCGTCGTCCGGCTCGGCGAGCGGGCAGTCGGATTCGTCGAGGACGCCGACGGCGTCACGGTGGAGTTCGAATCCGGCCATCGCGCGCGTGGTGACGTGGTGATCGGAGCCGATGGCATCCGCTCGGCGGTACGTCGGCACCTATTCGGCGAGCAGGAGCTCGACTTCTCCCACATCGTCGCGTGGCGCGCGCTCATCCCTCGCGAACGGCTCGCCCACCTGGACCTCCCATTCAACTGCGAGGTGTGGCTCGGGGCGAAGCGCAGCGCTGTCACCTACTGGGTGCACGCGGGCGAACTCCTGAACTTCGTCGGGATGGTCCCTGCGCAGGAGGCCGCGGAGGAGTCCTGGACCGCGACTGGCGAGCTGGCCGCGCTTCGTCGTTCCTACGCAGGCTCGTGCCCGCGCCTGCAGGCGATCATCGACGAGATCGACACCCCCTTCATCACCGGGTATTACTTCCGGTATCCGCTTGAAACGTGGAGTCGCGGCCGCATCACGCTGCTTGGCGATGCCGCCCATCCGATGCACCCCTTCCTCGCTCAGGGTGCCTGCCAGGCGATCGAGGACGGAACCGTGCTCGGTCGTGTCCTCGGCGCCTCGGGCGGCTCCGAGGTGCAGCGGGCGCTCGCTGAGTACGAAGGGCGCCGGCTGCCGCGGGCGTCGCGTGTGCAGAACAGCTCACGCACGCTCGAGCACGTCTGGCACATGTCGGATCCGGCGGAGATCGTGCAGCGCAACCGCACCCTGCTCAGCGTGATGGAGATCGATCCGGACGCGGAGAGCATCTACGGCTGGGTGTATCGCTACAACGTCGATGCCGAAGCCCGTCGGCCGCTCGGCGCCGCCGCGGCAACCCTTGTGCGCCCCGAGGCGCAGCGCGCCTGGTCGATGTGGGCGACGATGCTCGGTCCGCTCGATCTCGACCGTCAGCACCACGGGATCCGCGAGGCGTACGACCGCTTTCTGCTCGAGAACTTTCATCCCGACCCGGATGTGAGCATCGCGGAGGAGGAGCGAGACGGCCTACGCTGCCTGCGCGCCACCGCGCGCGAGAGCGGTCCGGTCGTGCTGCACCTCCACGGCGGGGGCTACCTTGTCGGCTCGCCGGGAGCGTCGGTCGGCCTCGCGAGCCGACTGGCGAGCGCGGTCGGCGGTACCTGCGTCGTCCCCGGATACCGTCGGGCGCCTGAGCATCCGTTCCCGGCGCCCGTCGAGGACGCTGTCGCAGCCTACGAGCGTCTCCTCGCCGGCGGTGTCGACGGCTCAGGGGTCTTGATCACCGGAGAGTCGGCAGCGGGAGGACTCGCGCTGGCGCTCGCGATGCGGCTGCGGGACCTCGGCCTACGTCAGCCGGCCGGCGTGGTCGTGATGTCGCCGATGGCGGACATGGCGCTGACCGGAGCGAGCATCGACAACGTCGACAACGACCCGATCTCGACCCGCCCCCTCCTCACGCAGATGGCAACGAGCTACCTGCAGGGCCATGACCCGCGGGATCCTCTCGCTTCCCCGGTGTATGGCGACTTCCGTGGCCTGCCGCCGCTGCTTGTCCAAGTCGCCTCCAACGAGGCGCTCTACTCGGACGCCCAGCGGGTGGCCGACGCCGCGCGGAGCGACGGCGTGCACGTCGAAGTCGACCAATATCCAGACACCGTGCACGTGTTCCAGATCTTCGACTTCCTCC
>VAWY01000263.1 GCA_005888335.1 Actinomycetota bacterium | reverse complement strand
CAGCAGCAGGCCGAGCCGGTGGCCGGCGCCGACGCGCAGGCCCAGCGGGATGCGGTCCTCGGTCAGGGCGTCCTGCGAGAACGTCCACAGCGTCACGAGCGCCGCGCCGAGCCCGCCGCCGGCCAGCACCGTCGCGCCGCGCAGGCGCAGGGGGACGGCGGCGAACCAGAACGCGCAGCCGATCAGCAGCGCCAGCAGCGCGCCGCGCGAGTAGGCGAGCATGAGCGCGACGAGCACGATCCCCAGGCCGGGGAAGGCGAGCGCGTTGAGCGCCGGCGGGCCCTGGCGGCGCGCGCCCAGCCAGAGCAGCGGCGGGACGGCCATCGCGGCGGTCAGGCCGACCGAGTTCCAGTAGCCGTAGGGCGAGCGCAGCCGCGCGTAGAGCTCGTCGGGGTTCAGCGCGCCCGGGAAGACCTTGGTGGCCAGCGCGTAGCCGCAGACGACGACGCCGGCGAGCGCGACGCCGCCGAGCACGCTCGGCCAGCGGTCGGGGAGCGCGCGCACGAGGGCGAGCGCCGCCGCGAACACCGCGACGTAGGTGAGCGTCCGGTTGGCCTCGACCCACGCGTCGGCGGGCTGCGCGGCCCAGGCGATCGACGCGACGGTGAAGAGCGCGAGGGCGAGGAACGCGCCGGCCGCCGTCAGCCCGCACAGCGGGCCGCGGCGCGGGGTGGCGAGCGTCGCGGCGGCGACGGTCAGGCCGCTGCCGGCGAGCAGCACGAGCTCGACCTTGGTCGTGCGCCCGAGCAGGAGCCCGCCCTCGGCCGCGAACGCGACCGCGGCCAGGATCGCGGCGACGCCGGCGGTCAGCGCGGCGTCCACGCCGAAGCGCGGCAGCGCGAGCGGGCGGTAGGCCAGCGCCGCCGTGCGGTCAGGCGTGACGGCGTGCGAGGACACGGGCGCGGAAGGTGGGGACGGCCGCGGCGAGCGCGGCGAGGGCGAGCAGGACGACCGCGATCAGCAGCGGCGCGGGCACGTCGGTCCCCGCGTGGCGGCCGAGCTCGCCGGGGCGGATGAGCGCCCCGTTGCTGAAGCGCAGCGGCCCGGCGCCGCCGAGGCGCGCGGCATCGATCGCCTCGCGCTCGTCCGCGCTGGCGCCGGCCAGGGGGTCCTGACCGGGCACGCCGCCGCTGTCGCCGAAGCCGCCGAACTCGCCGCCGGGCGCGCCGCCGCCGCTGTTCCCGCCGCCGCCTCCGCCTGTGCCGCCTCCGCCGCCGCCCGAGCCGCGGCCCCCGCCGCCGCCCGCGCCGTTGAACGCGGCGCGCCGGATGACGTCGCGGCAGTTGGTGTACTCGTCGACGTCCGACGGAATCGAGGACAGCGCGTCGCGCAGGTCGCGCTGCGAGTAGTGGCCCTCCAGGCGCCCGTCGTCGGTGCAGTCGCGGATCACCGCCGAGCCGCCGGCCAGCGCGGACGCGGCCGGCAGCAGGGCGAAGGTGAGCGTGAGCGTGACGAGCAGTCGTCGCATGAGCGGGTCAGACCAGGCGCGGCGAGGCGCCGACGGTCGCGAGGGCGGCGAAGACGCCGGCCGCCCAAGGCTCCGAAGTGTAGGCGGCGGTGGTCAGACGGTAGTCACAACGTGCGGATGACCGGGGAAGTTGCGGTCGTGCGCCCGCCGGAGGTACGGTCGCCAAGGGCGCCGAGTCACGTCGGTCGGACGAAAGGAGCTGCCTCCATGGCAGGCGACACCGTCGCACGCGAGCCGGGCCAAGGCACCGCGTTCTGGATGCTGGGAGGCCTCTACGAGGTCAAGGTCTCGAGCGCCGAGTCGGACGGCGCCCTGACGCTCATGGAGATGACCATGCCGACGGGCATGGGCCCGCCGCCCCACACGCACCCTGGGGGCGAGACCGTCTACGTCCTCGAGGGAAGGATCCGCTACCACATCAACGGCGAGACGTTCGAGGGCCGGCCCGGATCGACCTTCCACGTTCCCGCGGGAACGCTCGAGAACTTCGAGCCCGTCGAGCAGAGCCGCCTGCTCGTCCTCTACACGCCCGGAGGCATCGAGAAGTTCTTCGCCGAGGCCGGCGAGCCGGCGCAGAGCCGGGAGCTCCCGCCCGCGCCGACGGGGCCGCCGGACATCGAGCGCCTCGTGGCGATCGGCCAGAAGCACGGCATGGACATCAGGCCGCCGGCGGCGGTCTGAGGCGCTGTCGGGCGCCGGACCCGCGCGGCCCGGCGCCCTCGGTTACCCTCCCGCGCGAAGGGTTCCGTCCCCGCGGGAGAGGAGGTTCTCGTGAAGCGACGTCTCGTTCTGGCGGCTGCGCTCGCCGGGGTGGTGACGCTCGTCGCGGCTGTCCCCGCCGGCTCGGCCGGTCGCGCGCGTGCCGCCAAGCAGGCCGTCAGCGTGACGCTCAAGGAGTACTCCATCAGCGCCGCGCTGCTCAAGCCGGCGGTCTTCGGCAAGGCCAGCGCGCTCAAGCCGGGCTCGACGACGTTCACCTTTGCCAACAAAGGGAAGTTCCCCCACAACTTCACGATCGTCCGCACGAGCGCCGGCGCCACGAAGTTCCACTCGACGACGCTCGCGAAGGGCAAGTCGCAGAAGCTGACGGTCAACCTGAAGCCGGGCTCGTACCTCGCCGTCTGCACGCTGTTCAACGGCTTCCACGAGGCCGCCGGGATGGTCAAGGCCTTCTCGGTCGGCACGTTCAACAACGGGAAGTGGGGCTCCTGAACGACGCGCTGGTCGTGACCCCGATCGTCGAGCGCATCCGCTCGGCGATCGGGGTCAGGAAGCCGACGATCGGCACTCAACGCGTGAGCGTCACGACCCAGCGGGCGACCTCCTGGCTGACCTGGGTGACCTTGGCCTGCCCGCGCATGGCCGCGTAGGCCCCGGTGCCGCCCATGACGGCGATCGGCTGAGCCTTCTTCGACGAGAAGTCGAAGCTGTCCGCCCCGCCGATGCTGCCGTTGCGGAAGACGAACGTCGCGACGCACTCGGCGACCGGCGACTCGACCACGTTGCAGAAGCCCCGGTCGAAGCCGACCTTGGTCGTGCCCTGCGTGAGGGTCCCCTGGAAGATGACGGTGTCGCCGGCCTCCGGTTCCTGGCCGGTGTCGGCGGGCGGGTTGTCGACGACCTTGAACAGCGTCGTCTTCTCGTCGAAGCGCAGGATCCGCGTGGCCTGGGACTTGCCGCCGGCCGTGACGACGGCGGCGGCGAAGACGGCGATCGCGCAGACGGCTGCGAAAAGCAGGAGGCGGCGTGGCATGAGGCCCTCCATCGGTAGATGTCGCCTGCACCGTTCATATCCGCGCGAGACGGACCGCGTCAACGTCCGGGCGACGCGCCGACGTCGGCCAGCGCGGCCGAGACGCCCGCCGCCCAGGCCGCCGGCGTGAAGGCGGCGACGTCGCGGCGCGCGTTGGCGGCGAGCTGCGCCCGCCAGCCGGCGTCGTCGCGCAGGCGCGTCAGGGCCTCGGCCAGCGCGCGCGGGTCCTCGGGCGGGACGACGAGCCCGTTGCGCTCGTGGCGGACGAGGCCGCCCGCCGCGGCGCCGACCTCGGTGGTCGCGACGACCGGCACGCCCTGGTGCATCGCCTCGTTCGCGACGAGGCCCCACGGCTCGCGGAACGTCGCGGTGCGCCGCGATGGGATGACGAGGACGTCCGAGCCGGCGAGGCCGTTGCGGACCTCGGCCGGCGGCTGCCCGCTGACGACCGCGAGCTCGACGCCCGCGATCCGCGCCGCCTCGCGCGCCACGTCGAGCCCCTTCTCGTGGTCGTCGCGGCCGACGAAGACCGCCTGGAAGCCGGCGTGGCGGCGCGGCGCCTCGGCCGGCCGCGACCAGAAGTCCGGGTCGACCGCCTGCGGCGCGACGTGGATGCGCCGCGCGCCGTGGCGGCGCACGTACGCGGCGACGTGGAGCCCGTAGGCGACGACTGCATCGGCGTGGGCGTAGAGGTGACGCGTGGGCAGGTAGGACGTGGCGTGGGCAAGCGAGCGCGGGTGCGCCCACAGCGAGGCCCAGAGGACGAACGGGACCCGCGCGCGCCGCGCCCCCGCGTACGCCGCGGGCAGCGCGACCCGCCCCCCGGTGCCGCAGATCACGGCGCGGTAGCGCCCGCTCGCGGCGAGGGCGAAGACCTTGCGCTGGCGGACGGTCGCCGCCGGCGCGCTCGTCACCGCCCCGTGCCGCAGCCGCCCCCCGAACAGCGCGAGCTCCACGCCCTCGCGCTCGTCCAGCGCGGCGAACGACGGCAGGCGGTCGGGCGGCCGTACGCGGCGAGCGTCTCGCGCCCGCACCGCTCCCACGTGAAGCGCTCGAGCACGGTGCGGCGGGCGCGGGCCCCGACGTCGCGCCGCCAGGCGGGGTCGTCGAGGAGGTCGCCGAGCGTGTCCGCCAGCGCCTCGACGTCGCCGGGCGCCACGCACAGCAGCCCGTCGCCGATCTCCTCGGGCCCGGGCTCCCCCGCCGCGCCGATCGCCGGCATGCCGGCTGCCATCGCCTCGACGTAGGCGACGCCGAACGCCTCGTCGACGCTCGGCATGGCGAGGACCGCGCAGCGCCGCGCCACCGCGAGCGCCCGGTCGTGCGGCAGCTGGCCGAGGAACCGCGCCTCGACGCCGAGCTCCGCGGCGAGCCGTTCGAGCGCCGGGCGCTCGGGGCCGTCGCCGATCACGACGTAGCGGACGTCGCGGAGCGTGGCGAGCGCGCGGATGACGTCGGCGTGGCGCTTGCGGGCGACCAGATGGCCCACGCTGACGACCGAGCGCGGGTCGTCGG
>VAWY01000262.1 GCA_005888335.1 Actinomycetota bacterium | reverse complement strand
GGTTGCGTCATGCTGACGGACCGCGAAGGATGGTCTCGATCGACGAGTGCTGACACTTGCGTTCGATACGGCTACGGACGTGGCGACGAGCGCGCTCGTCGATGACGGCGAGGTGCTGGGCGAGCGCACATCGCGCGCGCAGACGCTGCTCGAGGACATCGATGCGCTGCTGCGCCAGGGTGGTGCGCATCCGCGGGATCTCGACGCGCTCGCGCTCGGTATCGGCCCGGGTAGCTTCACCGGCGTGCGAATCGGTCTCGCAGTTGCGCGCGGGCTGGCGCTCGCGCTGGACCTGCGCGGCGCGGGAGTCTCGACGCTCAACGCGCTCGCCGCGGGCGCGCCGGGAGCGCTTCCCGTGATCGACGCACGGCGGCGGGAGGTGTTCACGATCGCGGGCGGCGTCCCGGCAGTGCTCGCACCGGTGGAGATAGAGGTCGATCCGGGCACGGTCTGCGTCGGCGGCGGCGCTGTGCGCTATCGCGCCGTCCTGGAGGAGAAGGGCGCCGTCGTCCCGCCGGACGGCGACGAGCGGCACCTGCCGCGCGCGCGTTTCCACGCACAGCTGGCGGGGGAGCTCGGGCCGGTGGAGGCGATCGAGCCGCTGTACCTGCGCGTCCCCGATGCGGAGAAGAGCGTCCATTGACGACGATCGAGCTGCGCCGGCTCGCGCTTGCCGACCTGAAGGCGATCGACGAGATCGAGCGCCGTTCGTACCCGACGCCGTGGTCGCGCTCCATGTTCGCGGGTGAGCTCGCAAAGCCGAGCTCGATCTGCCTCGGGGCGTTCGAGCTCGACGGAGACCAGGGCAGGCTTGGCGGCTACCTCATCGTCTCCCGCTACGTCGACGCGTGGCACGTCATGAACGTCGCCACCGATCCCGAGCAGCGCGGCCGCGGCATCGCGACGATGCTGCTCGAGCGGCTGTTCGAGCTCACCGCCGACGACGTGCGCCGCGGCTACACCCTCGAGGTGCGCGTCTCGAACGCAACGGCGATCGGCCTGTACGAGCGGCTCGGCTTCGAAGCGCGCGGCATCCGCCGCGGCTACTACACCGACAATCGGGAGGACGCTCTCATCATGTGGAAAGAGCCGGTCGGACGAGACCGGGAGTGACGCGTTACAGCTCTGTGACGACTTCTTCGCGTCTGACACCGAGCCTCGGCTCCGCCGGCCCTGTCAGATGCCCGTATGCAGGCGAAACGTCGTTCGTGTCTGACACGGGGAGATGTCCGTTGAGGGCCTCGTGATCCTCGGGATCGAGACGAGCTGCGACGAGACGGCGGCGGCGCTCGTCACCGACGAGGGCGAGATTCGCGCGAACGTCGTCGCCTCGCAGGCAGAGCTGCACGCGAAGTACGGAGGCGTCGTGCCGGAGGTGGCGTCGCGCCGGCATCTCGAGCTTATTTCGCCCGTTGTCGCGGAGGCGCTGAAGCAGGCCGGCGGGACGCTCGACGACGTCGACCGCGTCGCGGTGACGCAAGGCCCCGGACTGATCGGCGCCCTCCTCGTGGGTCTCGCAGCGGCGAAGGCGCTCGCCTGGTCGCGGCGGCTGCCGCTCGTTCCCGTGGATCACCTCGACGGGCACATCGCCTCGCTCTACCTCGAACCGGATCCGATCGAGCCGCCGTTCCTCTGCCTGCTCGCGAGCGGCGGTCACACGATGCTCGTCGACGTGCAGAGTCACACCGAGCAGCGCATCCTCGGGGCGACCCTCGACGACGCGGCCGGGGAGGCGTTCGACAAGGGCGCGCGACTGCTCGGGCTCGGCTATCCGGGCGGCCGCGAGCTCGATCGGCTCGCGCGCGACGGCGACCCGGAGGCCTACGACTTTCCCGTCGCCCGCGTGCCCGGGCTCGACTTCTCGTTCTCCGGGCTCAAGACCGCGCTCCTCTACGCGACGCGCGGCCTCTCGGCCGAGGAGCTCGAGGAGCGCAAGGCCGACCTCGCCGCCTCGTACCAGCGGGCGATCGTGCGCGCGCTCGTCGGCCGCGTGCGCGAGGCGGCGGACGCCAGGCGAATCGCTGTCGTCGGCGGTGTCGCCGCGAACTCCGAGCTCCGCGAAGCGCTCGCCGACGCGGCACTGGCGCCGCTGCCCCTCGCCACCGACAACGCCGCGATGATCGCCTCGGCGGCCCGGTTTCGGAAGGCCGTCCCCTACCCCGGTTATCTTGGCCTGGATGCGTACGCCTCGCGCTGAGCCGCGGCATGCGCTCCTCCTCGCGCTCGTCGCGGTCGCGGCGACCGCCGTGCTGCTCGCGACGAGCGGCCAGGGCGCGGGACAGGGGGCGGAGCCGCCGACGAGCGCCGCCGGCTGGCGAGGGCTCGTCGGCTCCCGCCCGCGCGTCGCGCTCGGCCAGCGCGTGATCGTCGTGCTCAAGACGCCGTCGCTGGCGCAACGGGTCGCGCGGGCCGGCGGGATCGTCAGCACGCGCCGCGAGCGCGCGTGGACGAACGCGACGCTGGCGGCGCAGAGGCTGCTCGTCTCGCGGCTCGCGCTCCAGGGAGTGCCGGTCCACCCGGACTACAGCTTCACGCGGGTCCTCGACGGCTTCTCGGCGCTCGTCGACGCGAGTGCCGTCCCGATCATCGAGCGCGACGCCGACGTCGAGGGAGTGTTCCCGGTGCGCGTCGCCTATCCGGCGACCATCTCGACGCGCGTCCTCTCGCGCGCGGATTTCGGGCCGGAGTCCGGGCATCGGGCGAACGTCGCCGCGTCGGGTGTGGACGGACGTGGAGTCACGATCGCGCTGCTCGACACCGGCGTCGATTCCGCGGTGCCGTACCTGCGCGGACGCGTGCAGCAGGGAATCGACGTGATCACGGGCGGCGTCGACGCGCAGGCGGCAGCCCGGCCCGACGATCCGACGCAGATCGAGCGGCACGGCACCCAGATGGCCGGTCTGCTCGTCGGTGCGGGAGGCCCGTCCGGGCTGACCGGCGTCGCGACCGGCTCGTTCGTCCTGCCGATCCGGGTCGCCGGCTGGCAGCCGGACGCGCTCGGGCATTGGGCGATCTACGCGCGCAGCGACCAGATCGTCGCCGGGCTCGAGCGTGCGGTCGATCCCAACGACGACGGCGACGCGCACGACGCGGCGCGGGTTGCGCTCGTGTCGCTGGCGGAGCCGTTCGCGGCGTTCGCAGACGGGCCGGAGGCCCGCGCCGCAGCGGGCGCGCTCGCGCTCGACACCCTCGTCGTCGCCCCGGCCGGGAACGACGGGCGCACGGCCGCCGGCTACGGAGACGTCTCCGGGCCCGGCGGCGCCCCAAAGGTGCTGACGGTCGGCGCCGTCGACACGCGCTCCGAGACGGACCGCGCACGCATCGTCGTGCGCGCCGGCCTGACCACCCTGCTCGACGCGAGCACTGCGCTCGCCGGCGCCGTTCGGCCGGCGGGACGGCTCGACCTTCAGATCGCCGTCCCGCGCGGGACGATCGGGGGGACGCGCCGCACCGCTCCGCGACTCGCCGATTTCTTCACGCGCAAGGGCGTGAGCGTCGTCGCCGGGCGGGCCGCGCTCGTCCCGGTGGGCGCATCGCCGGCACCGGCCGCCGCGCGTGCCTCTGCGGCCGGCGCCTCGGCGGTCCTGCTGTACGGCGGCCACGCGACGCTCGCCGCCGGTGGTCTCGGCCTCGACGAGGCGGTCGCCGTCGCCCTGCGCGCCGCCGCGCGAACGCCGAACGTCGAGCAGGGACGCGTCGCGAGCTTCTCGTCCGCAGGCCTTGCATTCGACGGTCGTGTCAAGCCGGACCTCGTCGGACCGGGCGTCGCGCTCGCGACGTCCGACCCGGGAGCGAGCGCGGACGGCTCACCTCGCTTCGTCACGGTCAACGGCTCGAGCGCCGCCGCTGCGACAGTCGCCGGCGCTGCCGCGCTCCTCGCCCAGGCCCGGCCGTCGCTCGGGGCCGACGCGCTCGCCGGCCTGCTCGTCGGCAGCGCCCGGCCGCTGGTCGGGGAGCCGATTACGTCGCAGGGTGCCGGCTTCGTCGACATCGGCGCCGCCGCCGCCGGCGAAGTCGCCGCATCGCCTTCGACGCTCGCGCTCGGCCGCTCGACCGGTGCAGGCTGGCGCGTCAAGGCCGCGTTCACGCTCACGAATCTCTCGACGCGCGCGGTGAAGTTGACGCTCGCGATGCGCACGCTCACCGAGGGTGCGGCCGCGGTCGACTTCTCGATCCGACCGGCCCGCATCAACCTCCCGAAGGGCGGCAGCGTGCTCGTCCGGCTGAACGCGATCACCGCGTCCGCGCCGTCGGGCGATGCGACCGCGGAAGGGAACGTGCTCGTCGCGATCCAGGGGGGCGGAGGCATCCACATCCCGTGGGCGATCGCTTTCGGCGCGAACGACGTCGACCTGATCACAGGCGCGACGCTCTCCGAGAAGTCGTTCGAGGCCTCTGACACGAAGCCCGTCTTGCTCGGCGTCGACGCGGGGCAGGTGCTCGATGTGGCCGGCCGCCCGCAGATTCGGCCCGTGCGCCAGCTCGACGTTCTCCTCTACCGCAGCGACGGCACGGCGGTCGGCCTGCTCGCCCGGCTCCGTGACGTGCTGCCGGGCCGCTACACCTTCGGCATCACCGGCCGCGCGCCCGACGGCCAGCTCCTGCCGCCCGGCGACTACCAGCTTCGGATTCGCGCCTACCCGGTCGAACCCGGTGTGCCGAGCGTACGGCGCCTGCCCTTCAGCCGCCGCTGACCGCCCCGTATACTCGCCATTCGGTGACGGTTTTTTTTGCTCCGGTCTCGCATCTCCGCGAGAACCCGTTCGAGATCGCGCGCGAGCAGCTGCGGCGCGTCGGGTCGACCTTCCACATCGACGCGAATCTGATCAGCGTCCTCGGCAACTGCAAGAAGGCGGTCGAGGTCTCCGTGCCGGTGCACATGGACGACGGCTCCACCAGCGTGTTCTCCGGCTACCGGGTCACGCACAACATCGCGCGCGGCCCGTCGAAGGGAGGCATCCGCTACCACCCGGACGTCACGCTCGACGAGGTGAAGGCCCTCGCGATGTGGATGACGTGGAAGTGCGCGCTGATGGGGATCCCGTTCGGCGGCGCAAAGGGCGGAGTCGTCGTCAACCCGAAGAAGCTGTCGCGTGCGGAGCTCGAGCGGATGACGCGCCGTTACACGACCGAGATCATCAACGAGATCGGGCCGGAGAAGGACATTCCCGCTCCGGACGTCGGCACCGACGGCTCGGTGATGGCGTGGATCTTCGACACCTATTCGATGAACAAGGGCCACTCCGTGCTCGGCGTCGTGACCGGCAAACCGCTGACGATCGGCGGCTCGCTCGGCCGGGAGGAGGCGACGGCCCGGGGCGCGCTTTTCTGCATCCGCGATGCGGCCGCCAAGCGGGACCTGCGCATCGACGGCCTCACCGCCGCCGTTCAGGGCTTCGGCAACGTCGGCTCGTACCTCGCGAAGTTCCTGCACGAGGAGGGGGCGAAGGTCGTCGCGATCTCCGATTCCCGAGTCGCCCTGTACAACCCGAACGGCATCGACGTCGCTGCCGCCTTCGCGTACAAGCGCGAGCACGGCACACTCGTCGGCCTGAAGGACGCCGAGGAGCTCGCCGACGATGACGAGTTGCTCGCGCTCGACGTGGACATTCTCGCGCCCTGCGCGCTCGAGCAGGTGATCACCGAGCGCAATGCCGCTCAGGTCAAGGCGTCGATCCTCTGCGAGGGCGCGAACGGGCCTGTGACACCGTCTGCAGACGCGATTCTCGAGGACAAGGGCGTGTTGATCCTCCCGGACGTGCTCGCGAACGCGGGCGGCGTCGTCGTCTCCTATTTCGAATGGGTGCAGGGCCTCCAGGAGTACTTCTGGAAGGAGACGGAGGTGAACGCGAAGCTGAACGACATCATGAGTCGCGCGTTCGAGGAGACGTGGGGAACCGCGGAATCGCGGGGGATGCCGATGCGCGTCGCCGCCTACGGCCTCGCCGTGCAGCGGGTCGCAGAAGCCACGGTCACGCGTGGCATCTATCCGTAAGCCCGAGGTCGTCGTCTACCACGCGCCGGGGTGTCACCTCTGCGAGCGCGCGCTCGAGCAGCTGCGGGCCCTCCGCGAGGAGCTCGACTTCGAGCTCCGTGAGGTCGACATCGCCGGCGATCCGGAGCTCGAGGCGCGCTACCGGGAGTGGCTTCCCGTGGTCGAGATCGACGGCCGGCGGCGATTCACCTACCACCTCCAGCCGGGTCCATTCCGTCGTGCGGTTGCACAAGCGGCAGCCGACGCGTAGCTGCTAGAACAATCCGGCTGTTACAAGCTCGACATGAGGAGGACGTGTGGCGGACCGCCTGACGGTTGGCGTCGCTGCCCGCCTGAGCCGGTACCTCCAGGTGCTGACGCAGGCGCGCAAGATGGGAAAGCAGCGCATCTCCTCGCAGGAGATCGCGGAGTACACGAACATCAACGCGACCCAGATCAGGCGAGATCTGTCGGCGTTCGGCAAGTTCGGCAAGCGCGGCGTCGGCTACAACATCGAATCGCTGCTCGGTGAGATCCGGAAGATCCTGCGCACGCAGGGGCAGCACAACATCGCGCTCGTCGGCGCCGGCCGCCTCGGCCAGGCGATCGCAAGCTCGCCGATCTTCGCCGAGCACGGCATCAATATCGCCGCCGTGTTCGACAAGGACCCGGAAAAGGTCGGCGGCCCCGTCGGCAACGTCTTCGTGAGCGAGTACTCGCGGCTGCCCGACCTCATCGTCGACAAGAACATCATCGTCGGCGTGCTCGCGGTTCCCGCCGATGCGGCGCAGAGCGCTGCCGACGATCTGGTCGGCGCCGGCGTGAAGATCATCTTCAACTACTCCGAGGCGCTGCTCGAGACACCGGCGGACGTGACGGTGCACACGTCGAATCCCGCTGTGGAGCTCTTGTACGCGTTGTACTTCCATCTGACGTAACGTCCGCCGCCGTGCGGATCGTTCTCTGGCACGGCTATTTGCTCGGCGGCACCGGCAGCAATGTCTATACGCGCGCGCTTGCGCGCGAGTGGAGTCGCGCCGGGCACGACGTGACCGTTGTCTGCCAGGAGCGGCATCCCGAGCGTTACGACCTCGGCGGCGCAACGGTCGTCGTGCCCATCCTGCCGGACCGGCTGCTGCCCGTCTTCGTGCTCGACGACTACGAAGGGCTCGAGGCGCGCCTGCTGCAGGACTTCACGCACGCTCAGCGCGATGCCTACGTCGCGGCGAATGCGGCGGCGATCCGCGCGCTGCCGCCGGCCGATCTCGTCTTCGCCAATCACGTGCTGCTCGGCGGGGCGGTCGCGCAGGCGGCCGGAGCGCGCTACGCGGTCAAGGCGCACGGCTCGGAGCTCGAGTACTCGATGCGGGGCCGGCCGGAGCTCGAAGCATGGGGCGCCGACGTGCTTGCCGGCGCCGACGCGATCTACGTCGGGTCTGCGCACATCCGGCGCGTGCTCGAGGACGTCGTGGGACACGTCGATCGCGTGTACGAGGTGCCGCCGGGAGTGGACGTCGAGGAGTTCGTGCCCGAGGAGCGCGCGGCGGCGCTCGCCGCGCTGATCGAGGAGGCGCGCCGCGACCCCGACGACGGCGACGAGCGGCACCCCGATCCGGGCAACGCGCGGCGGTTCACGCGGTTCTTCGCCGAGGACGCCCCGACCGTCGTCTACTTCGGCAAGCTGATCGAGAACAAGGGCGTGCAGGTGCTCTTCGAGGCGCTGTGCGGCCTCGACGTCCGTGCCGTCATCGTCGGCTTCGGCGACTACCGAGCGCAGCTCGAGGCGCTCGCGCCCGTGGGAACGCTGTTCACCGGTGCCCTCGAGCACCGCCATCTCGTGCACCTGCTGCCGCTCGCTGACGCCGCCGTCGTGCCGTCGATCTTCCCCGAGGCGTTCGGGATGGTTGCTGCGGAAGCGGCGTCGGCGGGCGTCCCCCCGCTCGTTGCGGATCATTCCGGGCTTGCCGAGGTCGCTGCCGGAATCGCGGCGGAGTACCCGTCCCGGTACGCGCACCTCGCGGCGTTCCCGACCGGTGACGCCGACGTGCTCCGTGCGCGCCTGCGCGAGGTGCTCGACCTCTCTCAGGACGAACGGAGGGAGCTTGGACTCGCCGCGCGCCGAGCCGTCGAGCGCAACTGGGGTTGGCCGCACGTCGCCGAGCGCCTGTTGGAACCGCTTCGCGGCATCTAGGCTTCGCGCGTGGGCGAGGAGCAAAAAGTCGGATACGAGGAGCTGCTCGCGACGTCGAAGGCGGCCTTCGAGGAGGTGCCGGACTTCACCGTCGCGGTCGAGGAAGAGTTCGC
>VAWY01000252.1:274-3664 GCA_005888335.1 Actinomycetota bacterium | reverse complement strand
GGCGCTTCTGCGACCGGGCGTTGCTGCTCGAGCACGGCGACGTGGTCGAGGAGGGCGAGCCCGGGCGGGTCGGCAACCGCTACCTCGAGCTCAACTTCTCCGAGGAGGCGCGGGAGGCGCCGGCGGCGCGCCCGCGCGACGAGGAGGAGCGCTACGGAGATAGGCGCGCGGAGGTGGACGAGGCGTGGTTCGAGGACGCCCGCGGCGCGCGCGCGACGACGCTGCCGACCGGGGAGCGCTGCGCGTTCTGCGCGCGCGTGCGCTTCCACGCCGGCGTCGAGGACCCGCTGTTCGGGGTGAACCTGGTGAACGGTCGCGGGGATGCCGTGCTGTCGGCGTCCAACGTGCTGACCGCGCCGCAGTCGGGCCGCTTCTCGGCCGGCGAGGAGGTCGTCTTCCGCATCGGGTTTGACAATGTCTTCGCGGCCGACCGCTACAAGGCGACGCCCGCCGTCGCGGTCTCGGGGTCGGGCTTTCAGTGGCTCGACCGGCGCGAGCGACTGGCGTCGGTGGTCGTCACGTCGACGCGCGAGACCGACGCGATCACCGACCTCGACTACGAGTTCGCCCTGGAGCGGACGGTCGACCGCGTGGCCTCATGAGCACGGCCGCCCTCGGCACCCCCATCAAGGGGCCCTCGGCGCTGGGGTCAGACCCGCGGCGGTTCTGGCACCTGACGTGGACGCTGGCCATCACCGAGTGGAAGCTGCGCTTCTTCGGCTCGGTGCTCGGCTACCTGTGGTCGGTCTTCCGGCCACTGATGATCTTCGGCGTCCTGTACTTCGTCTTCTCGAGGTTCGTCAGGCTCGACGTCGTGCCCTACTACCCGGAGGCGCTGCTCTTCGGGATCGTCCTGTTCGGGTTCTTCTCGGAGGCGACGAAGGGCAGCGTGACCTCGCTCGTCCAGCGCGAGCCGCTCGTGCGCAAGATCGAGTTCCCGCGGCTCGCCGTGCCGCTGTCGGTGGTGCTGGGCGCGCTGTTCAACCTCGGGCTGAACCTGCTGCCGGTGTTCGCGTTCCTGTTGATCGACGGCGGGTCGGTGCGCTGGTCGTGGCTCGAGCTGCCCGTGCTCATGGCCGCGCTCGCCGTTTTCGTTCTCGGGCTCGGGATGCTCCTGTCCGCGCTGTTCGTCCGCTACCGCGACGTCGATCCGATCTGGGACGTCGTGCTGCAGGTGATGTTCTACGCGGCGCCGATCTTCTATCCGATCGAGCTCGTGCTCTCGAAGGGCAAGCAGTTCCTCGCGCACGCGATGATGGACAACCCGTTCGCGGCGCTGCTGCAGCAGTCGCGCCACGCGCTGTTCGGACCGCAGCATCTGAGCGCCGAGCAGGCGATCGGGGGCTGGGCGAACCTGCTCGAGCCGCTCGCCGTGGGCGTCGTGGTGGTCGCGCTGGGCGCCTGGGTCTTCGCGCGGCGGGCGCCGCGGATGGCCGAGGAGCTGTAGCTGTAGCGCTCCGCGTCGTTGATCGCTCAGCGCACCAGAACATTGGCGCGAGATTTCGTCTCTGGCGTCGTTTGAGGGGGCGAACGGGCGTCGCTCCCGCCCTAGGCAGCTGCACACGATGCGGGAAGAACGCCCATGCTCCTTCGACGCCTGACCTTCTTGGCCGCGTTTGGCGCGCCCTTGGCCTTCGCGCCGGTGGCGGGCGCCGGGACGTACGAGGTCTACAGCTGCTGGGCGGGGTCGGACACGTTCAGGAACCCCGCCGCGAACGGGAGCGCGTGGGCGAAGCGCAGCGATCCGGGGGAGCGCTTCAGCGCCTTCGACCAGTGCGGCGCCTCGGACAACGGGTTCGGGGTGATCTCGGTCAGCGGCTATCAGGCGCCGAACGGAGCTTTCGGGGAGCTGTCGTTCACCGCCCCGGCGGGGACGCGGATCGAGCGCGTGCGCTTCTGGCGCACGGCGTGGTCGTACGGGTCGGGCAGCGGGGGCGAGTCGCAGCGCAACTACCTCTACACGCTCGCCGACGGCGCGGTGACGGGGCGCGGCGACATCTTCGACGGCAGCAGCGACGTCCCGCCGGGCATGGCGGGGAGCGAGGACGTGGCCTACCACGGGCTGATCCCGGCCAACGTCCTCGACTACGACGTCAGCAGCAGCACGCCGGCGAGCGTGACCTATCGCGTCGGCTGCGGATTTGCGGCCGGCTGCCCGACCGGCGACAGCCGGACGAACTTCGCGGCGGGCGTGAAGATCTACGGCGCGATCACGACGCTGCGCGACAGCTCGGACCCCGAGGAGTCGGTGGCGCCGACGGGCCTGCTGGCCGCGGGCACGCACCGCGGGGTCGAGCCGGTGCGCGTGTCGGCCGCCGGCGACAACAGCGGGATCAAGCGCCTGGCCGTGTACGCCGACGAGGCCACGAGCCCGGTCGGCGTCGTGGACTTCGAGCGCAACCGCGACAAGTGCGCCTGGTGGCAGGCCGTCCCGTGCCAGAACGTCACCGACGTCGACGTGCAGGTCGACACGCGGCGCGTGTCCGACGGCACGCACCGCTTCGTCGTCCGCGCCTATGACGCGGCCGAGAACGTCCGCGCCTTCGTCTCCGAGCCCGTCACCGTCAAGAACGGCACCGACGCCAAGCCCGACTCGTTCGGCACGCCGGTCCCGGCGCGCGGGCCCGTCAACGGCACGCCGGCGAGCGACCGGGCGATCCTGACGGCGACCTTCGCCCGCAACCACCGGGCGGCGCTGCGCCTGGCCTTCCGGCGGCGGGCGGTCGTGGCGGGCCGGCTCGTCGACGAGGCGGGCGCCCCGATCGCGGGAGCGCAGGTCGGGGTGGCGGCGCGGTCGGTGGCGGGCGGCGGACCCGATGCGCCGGTGGGGACCGCGACGACGGGGCCCGACGGCCGCTTCCGCACCCCGCTCGGGGCGCGCGGCCCGTCGCGGGTTCTCGTCATCTCCTACTTCTCCCACGTCGGCGACGACGCTCCGACCGCGACGCGCGAGCTCCGGCTCAGCGTGGCGGCCGGCGTCCGGCTGGCGCCCCACCCCCGCCACGTCCACAACGGCCAGGCGGTCACGTTCGCCGGCTCGCTCCTCGGCCGCCCGCTCCCGGCCACGGGCAAGCTCATCGAGATGCAGGTCAAGATCGGCCACCGCTGGCACACCTTCGCGACGACCCGCGCCCGCGGCCGCCGCGGCCGCTTCCGCTATCGCTACCGCTTCATGCGCACCTACGAGCGCGTCACCTACCGCTTCCGAGCCCTCGCCCGTGCGGACGGCGCCTACCCGTGGGCGACCGGCGCCTCGCGAACCGTGCCGGTGCGCGTGAACTGATGGGCGCGCCCCTGCTTCGTGCTCCGGCCGGGCTGCCGCTTGGCCGGCCCGCCAACAAGCCCGCGAGCGCCACAGCCGCCGCGCCGCCGAAGATCGAGTGCTCGATC
>VAWY01000252.1:0-233 GCA_005888335.1 Actinomycetota bacterium | reverse complement strand
TATGCGGGCACAATCGATCACTCGTCCCGCGACCCGCCCCACCCGCCGACGCACGGCCGCGGCCTCACTTGCCGCTACGTTCGCGACGCTCCTCGCCCTGACCGGCGCACCACCGTCCGCCGCCGAGTACAAGACGACGACCGCCCAAGCCCTCGCCGCCCACGCCGAGTGGCTCCCCTACGCCCCACCCCCCGACAACGGAGCCGCCGCCGTCTGCCTCGTGGACACCGGAG
>VAWY01000103.1 GCA_005888335.1 Actinomycetota bacterium | reverse complement strand
CGTGATCGTCCCCGAGGCGCGCGAGGAGGGCGGCGCGGCGGCCAAGCTCACCGACTTCGGCATCGCCCGGGTGGTCGGCGACGACGCGCTGACGCGGACCGGCGATGTGCTCGGGACGCTCGCCTACATGGCCCCCGAGCAGGCCGAGGGACGCGGCGCGACGGCGGCCAGCGACCTCTACGCGCTCGGCCTCGTCCTCTACGAGGGGCTCGCGGGCGTCAACCCGGTCCGCGGAGCGACGCCCGCCGAGACGGCGCGCCGGATCGGCGACCGGCTGCCGCCGGTGGGCCGCTACCGCCGCGACCTGCCCCGGGGGCTGTGCGCGGCGATCGACGCCGCCGTGGCGGTCGACCCGCGCCGCCGAGGGATGCCGGCCGGCCTGCGCGACGCGCTTGCCGCGGCCTCACCCGCGCTCAGCGACGAGCCCGGTGTCGTCGGCGAGGCGGGAGTGACCGGCCTGACGCGGCTGCTCGTGGGTGGACGGCATGCGGCGGCGCCGCCCTCCGCGGGGCGGGTGTGGCCGGAGCCGGGCGAAGCGGCGGCGCCGGGTGGCGGCTGGGCCGAGCGTGGCGAAGCGGCGGCGCCGCCTCGCGAGTGGCGACACGCCGACGAGCCCGCGCCCGAACGCCCGTGGGGTGCTGAGCACGACGCGCATCCGTTCGCGCCTGCGCGCCGCCCCGGGACCCGTCTGGCCGCCCGCCTGGCCGCCGGGGCCGGCGCCGGGGCGCTCGCCGCGGCGGCGCTCGCCGGGCTGGCGCCGTCGACGCCGCCGGTCGCTCCCGCGGCGGCCGGGGCGGCCGTGGCCGGCGCCGTGGCGCTCCTCCCCGGCCTGGCGTGGCTCGCGGCGGCCGCCGCGCTCGTCGTCTGGCTCGCCGCCGCCGGACGGCCGGGGACGGCGCTGGTGCTCGCGCCCGCCTTGGCCCTCGTCCCCGTGCTTGTCCCGCGCGGCCGCGCCGCGTGGTCGCTGCCCGCCGCCGCGCCCGTGCTGGGGCTCGCCGGACTGGCCGGGGGCTACTGCGCGCTGGCCGGCCAGGCCAGGACGCTGCCGCGCCGCGCCGGGCTCGGCGCCCTCGGCGCGCTGTGGCTCGTCGTCGCCGAGGCCCTGCTCGACCGGCGCCTGCTCGGCGGCGCGCCCGCCGGGCTCCCGGACGCGGAACGCTGGCAGCACCACGTGCGGCCCGCCGTCGACGACGTGCTGCCGGCGCTGCTCGACGCGCGGACGCTCGCCCTGGCCGGCGCCTTCGCCGTCGCGGCCGCGCTGCTGCCCTGGCTCGTGCGCGGCCACCGTGCCGCGCCGGACGCCGTCGCCGCCACGGCCTGGGCGGCCGGCCTGGCCGCCGCGACGCAAGCCGCGCTGGCCCCGACGGAGCCCCGCGGCCTCGTCGCCGGAGCGATCGTCGCGGGCGCGCTCGCGCTCGTCCTGCGGGCCGCCCGGAGGCCGATCGGTGTCTGACGGCGTGGGAGGCTGAACTAGCATGGTCGCAGCCGCCGCCCCCGCTTCTTCCGAGCGGGTGAGGCCGTTCTGACCGGGTAGGGCCGGTGCCACCATGAGCGTCCTTCGCAACCTGGAGAGCAAACTCGCCGACCTCGTAGAGGGCACGTTCGGACGCGTGTTCCGCTCCGAGGTGCGCCCGGTCGAGCTCGCGCGCAAGCTCGCGAAGGAGATGGACGAGCACCGCACCGTCTCGGTCAGCCGGACGTACGTGCCCAACGAGTACCTCGTGTACCTCAGCCCGGAGGACCGCCGTCGCTACGAGGGCGTCGAGCAGGAGGTCATCGACGAGCTGGCGGGCTACCTGCTCGAGCACGCCCGGCGCGAGCGCCTGGCGCTGGCCAGCCGCCCGGTGATCGAGTTCCGGACCGACGAGGCGCTCGAGCTCGGCGAGTTCGGCATCCAGGCGCGCACCGTCCGGCCGTCGGCCGGGGGCACCGTCCAGCAGGCCGACCACGGCCACACGATGGTCTACAGCACGTCCGACCGCGTCAGCGAGCAGCTCGCCGAGTCGCGCGTCGCGCGCACGGGCCGCGGCGTGGTGGTCTTCGACGGCAAGCGCTTCATCGTCGGCGCCCAGGGCGCGACGCTGGGGCGCTCGCGCGAGTGCGACGTCGTCGTCGACGACGCCAACGTCTCGCGCCGCCACGCCGAGATCCGCCCCGGGCCGCAGGGCTGGACCATCGCCGACCTGGGCTCGACGAACGGCACGCGGGTCAACGGCCGTGCGGTGACGGGCGCCGCCCAGCCGCTGGAACCCGGGGACCGCCTCGAGCTCGGGACGGCGGTCGCCACCTTCGAGACCGAGTAGCGCCGCCGTGGTCGAGCCCGTCTCCGTCGCCCTGAAGTTCGGCTTCCTCGCCGTCCTGTACCTCTTCCTGCTGTGGGTCTCGCGCAACGCGCTGCGCGACCTGCGCGCCAGCGAGCGCGGCGGGCGCGAGGTCGCACCGGCCGAGGCCACGAGCCTCTACGGCGCGTCGGGCAACGGCGACCTCCAGCCCCAGCTCGTCGTCGAGCGCGCGCCCGGCCACCGGCCCGGACTGGTCTACGACATCGGCGAGGGCGCCGTCCTCGGCCGCGGCGACGGCGCCGAGATCCGCCTCGAGGACCCGTTCGCCTCGTCGAGCCACGCGCGGCTGATCCGCCAGGGCTCGGTCGTCGTCCTCGAGGACCTCGGGTCGACCAACGGCACGTACCTCAACGAGGAGCTGCTGCAGGGCCCCCAGCCGCTGCACCGCGGCGACCGCATCCGGATCGGGGACTCCGAGTTCACGTACGAGGACCGGTGAGAGTGGTCCACTGATGCTGCGCGTGGCGGAGGAGTTCCACAAGACCGATACCGGGCGCCAGCGCCGGGGCAACGAGGACTCGCTCTACGCCCGCGCGCCGCTGTTCGCCGTCGCCGACGGCATGGGCGGCGCGCAGGCCGGCGAGGTCGCCTCGCGGATGGCCGTCGAGACGCTCGGGCGCGGGCTGCCGGACGGCGGCGGCCCGCCGCAGGAGCTGCTCGCCGCTCGCATCGAGGAGGCCAACGAGAGCATCCACGAGCGCTCGCGCACGGACGCCAACCAGGCGGGCATGGGGACGACGGTCACCGCGGTGTACGTCGGCGCCGACGAGGCGGCCATCGCGCACGTCGGCGACTCGCGCGCGTACCTGCTGCGCGACGGCGAGCTGCGTCGGCTGACCGAGGACCACTCGCTCGTCGAGGAGCTGCTGCGCCAGGGCAAGCTCACCGCCGAGGAGGCATCCGAGCACCCGCAGAAGTCGATCATCACGCGCGCGCTCGGGCCCGAGCCGGTGGTGGAGGTCGATCGCCAGACGGTGGCGCTGCGCGACGGCGACGTCTTCCTGCTGTGCTCCGACGGGCTGACCTCGATGGTCGACGAGACGCAGATCGAGCGCATGCTGACCACGGGGCGGTCGCTGACCGACGTGGGCCAGGCGCTCGTCTCGGCGGCCAACGACGCGGGCGGGCGCGACAACATCACCGTCGTCCTCTTCCGCGTCGAGGAGATCGACGGCGCCGCGCGAGCCGCCGTCGAGCAGGCGACCGCCGCCGGGCCCACCGCGCCGCGGACCCAGGACGTGGCCAGCGCCGTCGCGACGGCCCAGTACAAGGAGCGCCAAGCGGCGCCGCCCCCCGCGACGCCGCGCAGGCCGCGCGCGCGGGCGGCCCCTGCCCCGGCGCGCCGCCGCCGCATGCCGGGCGCCGCCAAGGCGGCGATCGCGCTGGTCGTCGTCCTCGTCCCGGTCCTCATCGGCCTCTACGTGGCGACGCAGGCGGTCTACTTCATCGGCACCGACAACCAGGCGCACGTGACCGTCTTCCGCGGCCTGCCCTACGACCTCCCGCTGGGGGTGGAGCTGTACTCGCGCAACTACGTCTCGGGCGTCAGCGCCGAGCAGGTTCCGCCGCGCCGCCGCGTCACGCTGCTCGACCACACGCTGCGCTCGCACAACGACGCGTACGACCTCGTGCGCCGTCTGGAGCGGGGTGAGCTCCGTTGAGTGCCCGCAACCGCGAGCTGCTCGGGCTCGTCCCAGCGTCGCTGCTGGTCACCGCCGGCTTCACCGCGGTCTTCGTCGAGCGCCACGACCTGCTCTCGAACCTCAGCCTGACCGTCGGCGCGGTCTTTTTGGGCCTGTGCCTTGCGGCCCATTTCGTCATCCGCTTCACGCTGCCCTACGCGGACCCGTACCTGTTCCCGCTCGTCGCGCTCCTCGCCTGCTTCGGGCTGGTGATGATCTACCGGATCGACCAGGACCTGGCCCGCGAGCAGGCGCAGTGGTTCGTGGTCGGGCTGATCCTCTTCGCCGCGACGATCGTCGTCTTCCGCGACCCGTCGGTGCTCGAGCGCTACCGCTACGTGATCGCCGCCGGCGGCATCGCGCTGCTGATCCTGCCGCGCTTGCCCGGCATCGGCGCGCAGGTCAACGGCGCGTACCTCGGCGTCAAGCTCGGCCCGATCACCTTCCAGCCCGCCGAGTTCGCCAAGGTCGCGATCGTCGTCTTCCTCGCCAGCTACCTGCGCGACACGCGCCAGGTGCTCGTCCAGGGCGCGCGGCGCTTCCTCGGGCTGACGATCCCACCGCTCAAGCACTTCGGCCCCCTGCTGGTCGTCTGGGGCCTGGCGATGCTGCTGCTGGTCATCATCCGCGACCTCGGCTCGTCGCTGATGTTCTTCGGCGCGTTCCTGGCGCTGCTCTACGTGGCGACGAGCCGGCTGTCCTTCGTCATCGCGGGGCTGGCGCTCTTCGGGCTGGGCGCGTGGTTCTTCACCGAGACGGTCGCCCATGTGCAGGATCGCGTCGACGCGTGGCTGCACCCGTTCGACCACACGCTGTACACCAAGCAGGTCGGCGGCTCGTACCAGATCGCGCAGTCGATCTTCGCCCAGGCCGACGGCGGCTTGCTCGGCCGCGGCTTCGGGCAGGCGATGCTCGCCAACCACATCCTGCCCGCACCGCAGACCGACACCATCTACGCGGTCATCGTCAACGAGCTGGGGCTCGTCGGCGCGTGCGGCGTGCTCGTCACCTACCTGCTCATCGTCGAGCGCGGCTTCAAGACCGCGATGATCGCTCGCGACTCGTTCTCCAAGCTGCTCGCGAGCGGCCTGGCGGCGGTCTTCGGGCTGCAGGTCTTCGTGATCGTCGGCGGCGTCACGCGCGTCATCCCGCTCACCGGCGTGACGCTGCCGTTCATCTCCTACGGCGGCTCGTCGATCCTGGCCAACTTCGTGCTCGTCGCGCTGCTGCTGATCGTGTCCAACAAGGCGAGGCAGCCGCTGTGAACCGGCCGATCCTCGGGCTCTACGGGCTGCTGGTGGTGCTCTTCGCGCTGCTCATCGTCTTCACGTCGCGCTGGACGATCTTCGAGGCCGACGCCCTGAACAAGAACCCGCTCAACCAGCGTCCGCTGCTCGAGACGCTGCGCATCCCGCGCGGCGCGATCCGCGCGGCCGACGGGCAGCTGCTCGCGCGCTCGCGCCCGGTCGGCAGCGGCGAGACGAGGACGTACACGCGCGTCTACCCGCCGGCCGCCGCGCCGTTCGCGCACGTGCTCGGCTACTCGTTCGCGCGCACCGGTCAGGCCGGGCTCGAGCGCGAGCGCAACGACGAGCTCACCGGCGCGACGACTGGCGTCGAGACACTCTTCGACCAGCTGACGGGCAAGCAGCGCGTCGGCGACGACATCGCCACGACGCTCGATCCCAAGGCCCAGCAGGCCGCGCTGCGCGGGCTGGCCGGCCGCAAGGGGGCGGTCGTCGCGCTCGACCCGCGCACGGGAGCGGTCAAGGCCATGGCGTCGTTCCCGGGCTTCAACCCGGCTGACCTCAACTCCCCGGCGGCCAAGCGCGCCCTCGACACCGACCCGAGCTCGCCGATGTTCAACCGCGCCACGCAGTCGGCCTACGCGCCAGGCTCGACGTTCAAGGTGGTGACCGCGATCTCCGCCCTGGACTCGGGCAAGTACACGCCGGCGTCGTCGCTGAGCGGCAAGAGCCCGATCAAGGTCTCCGGCGTCCCGCTGAGCAACTTCAACAACGAGCAGTTCGGCGTCATCGACCTCACGACGGCGCTGACGCACTCCGTCAACACCGTCTGGGCGCAGGTCGCCGTCGACCTCGGCAAGGCGCGCCTGGCGCGCACGATGGAGAAGCTCGGCTTCAACGCCGAGCCGCCGCTGGACTACCCGTCGTCGCAGATGCGCCCCTCGGGCGAGTACAAGGGCGGCCGGCTGCTGTCGCCGCTGAGCCGCTTCGTCGATCTCGGGCGAATGGGCATCGGCCAGGACAAGCTCCAGGTCACGCCGATGCAGATGGCGATGGTCGCGGCCGCGGTGGCCAACGGCGGCACATTGATGGAGCCGCACATCACCGCGCGCGTCGTCGACCGTGACGGGCGCACCGTCACGCGCATCGGCGAGCACACCGAAGCGCGGGCGATGAAGCCCGAGACCGCGCGCGCCGTCGGCCAGATGATGGCCAGCGTGGTCAAGGAGGGCACCGGCACCGCCGCCGCGCTGCAGGGCATCGACGTCGCCGGCAAGACGGGCACCGCTGAGGTGGGCAGCTGCCCGACCGGCAACCAGGTGTCGTTCATCGGCTTCGCGCCGGTCGACCACCCACGCGCGGCGGTCGCCGTCACGGTCGAGTGCGCGCCGGGCACGGCCGGCGTGGTCGCCGCGCCGATCGCCAAGCAGGTCCTGGAGGCGATGCTCCGATGAGCGGCCAGAGACTTCGTCTCAGGCTTGACGCGAAGACTTCGTCTTCGCGAGGGTGGTCGGCGCGATGAGCGGCCAGAGACTTCGTCTCAGGCTTGTCGCGAAGACTTCGTCTTCGCGAGGGTGGTCGGCGCGGTGAGTGTGCGGGACATCAGCGCCGGCACCGTCATCGACGGCCGCTACACGGTCAAGCACCGCATCGGGTCGGGCGGGATGGCCGACGTGTACTGCGCGCTCGACGAGCAGCTCGGCCGCGAGGTCGCGCTCAAGCTGCTGCACCGGCGCTTCGCCGAGGACCACGAGTTCGTCGAGCGCTTCCGCCGCGAGGCCTCGAGCGCGGCCGGCCTGCAGCACCCCAACGTCGTCGGCGTCTTCGACCGCGGCGAATGGGACGGCACGTCGTACATCGCGATGGAGCACCTCGAGGGCCGCACGCTCAAGCAGCTCATCGTCGAGGAGGCGCCGCTGGACCCGATCCGCGCGATCGACCTCGCCGTCCAGGTGCTGCGCGCCGCGCGCTTCGCCCACAAGCGCGGCGTCATCCACCGCGACCTCAAGCCGCACAACGTCATCGTCGACCACGAGGGCCGCGCCAAGGTCACCGACTTCGGCATCGCGCGCGCCGGGGCGTCGGACATGACGCAGACCGGGTCGATCATGGGCACCGCGCAGTACCTCTCGCCGGAGCAGGCGCAGGGGCTCCCGGTCGACGACCGCTCGGACCTCTATTCGATCGGCGTCGTCCTCTACGAGATGCTCACCGGCCGCGTGCCGTTCACGGGCGACAGCGCGGTCAGCATCGCGCTCAAGCAGGTCGCCGAGGCGCCCGCGCCGCCGCGCGTGGCCAACCCCGGCGTCCCGCCCGAGCTCGAGGCGATCGTGCTCCGCGCGCTCGAGAAGGACCCGGCCCGGCGCTTCCAGGACGCCGACGAGTTCATCACGGCGCTCGACCGCGTCCGCGGCCACCTCGCCGCCGGCGGCGTGCCGACCGGCGAGCCGACCACCGCCTTCGCGCCGGTGGGCCCGGCGCCGACGCCGCTCGCCGCCCCGGCCGCCGCCGAGGCCTACGCGCTCGGCGCGTCGACCGGCGCGTACCCGTCCACGCCGCTGCCGCCGCCGGGCGCGCGCGATCGAGAGCGCGAGCGCGAGCGGCGGCGCTGGCCGTGGGTGCTGATCGTCCTGCTCCTGCTGGCCGGCGGCGCCGGACTGGCCTTCCTGCTCACCCGGCCGGCGAAGGTCGTCGTGCCCAACGTCGTCAACCAGCCGGTCCAGGGGGCACGGGCGCGGCTGATCAACGCCGGCTTCGAGGTGAGCATCGATCGTCAGCGCGACCCCACGTCGCCGGTCGACACGGTCATCCGCCAAGACCCCCAGCCCAACACGCGCGCCGACGAGGGCGCGACGATCACGCTGACGGTCTCGGAGGGGCCGGGGACCGCCGGGGTGCCGAACGTCCTCGGCGACGGGCGCTTGCAGGCGACGCGCAAGCTCAAGCAGGCGGGCTTCAAGGTCCGCGAGCGGCGCGAGCCGAGCGAGGACGTGCCGGAGAACCACGTCATCGACACGAACCCGAGCCCGGGGACGCTGGCCCAGGTCGGCTCCGAGGTGTCGGTCACCGTCTCGACCGGGCGCAAGCGCGTGGACGTGCCCGCGCTGAAGGGCCTCAATCAGGATGAGGCGGCGTCGCAGCTGCGCGACGCCGGCCTGCGCGTCAGCGTCAACGAGCGCGACTCCAACCAGGACCCCGGCACCGTGCTCGACCAGAACCCGCCGCCGGGGACGCGCGTGGTCGAGGGGACGACCGTGACGATCGTGGTGGCGCGCGAGCCCCAGCAGGTCGAGGTCCCCGACGTGACCGGCCAGGACGAGGGCGTGGCGGTCAACGCCGTCAGCGACGCGCACCTGTCGCCGCGCACGCGCGACAAGGAGGTCAGCGACCCCGCCCAGGACGGCGTCGTGCTGCGCCAGAACCCGCGGGCGAAGCGCAAGGTCAAGCGCGGCTCGGTGGTCATCCTCACCATCGGGCGCCTCAAGACGACCACGACGCCGGGGCCGGGGCAGGGCGACGAGACGCAGACGACGCCGCCCGTGCCCACCGATACCACCCCGGCGCCGGGGCCGGGATGAGGGTCGCCGTCCTGAGCGGCGGGCGCTCGTCGGAGCACGACGTGTCGCTCGCCTCGGGCGAGGCAGTCCGCGCCGGCCTGGCCGAGGCCGGGCACGACGTCCTCGACGTCCGCGTGGCCCGCGACGGGACGTGGTCGCTGGACGCAGAGCCGGTCGTCCTCGAGCCCGCCCGCGGGCTGCTGGACGCGGACTGCGCCTTCCCCGCGCTGCACGGCCCGTTCGGCGAGGACGGCACGGTGCAGGGCCTGCTCGAGTGCCTCGACGTGCCCTACGTCGGCGCCGGTGTGCTCGCCGCGGCCCTGTGCATGGACAAGGTGCTCTTCAAGGACCTCATGGCCCAGGCGGGGGTCCCGCAGGTGCGCTACGCCGCGCTGCGTGACCGGGAATGGGAGGCCGGCGCGCGGGAGCGGGGGACCCCGGCACCGGCCGGCTCGGGCGCTGCGAACGCGTCTGCCGGGGTCACGACCGACGGGCTGGGCCTGCCGGTCTTCGTCAAGCCTGCGCGGCTCGGGTCCTCGGTGGGGATCGCGAAGGTCGCCGACCAGCGTGACCTCGACGGGGCGCTGCGCACCGCGTTCGACCACGACCCGCTGGTCATCGTCGAGGCGATGGCGCCGGGCATCGAGGTCGAGTGCTCGGTGCTCGGCGACACCGATCCGCAGGCCTCCGCGCCGGGCGAGATCACCTACGAGTCGGACTGGTACGACTACGAGGCCAAGTACACGCCGGGCGGCATGGAGCTCGTCGTCCCTGCGCGCATCTCGCCGGGCGCCCGGCTCCGCGTGCAGGAGCTGGCCGTGGAGACGTTCGTGCGCGTCGGCTGCAGCGGCCTGGCTCGTGTCGACTTCTTCGTCGACGGCGAGGAGGTCCTCGTCAACGAGCTCAACACGATGCCCGGCTTCACCCCGACGAGCGTCTACGCCAAGCTCTGGGAGGCCAGCGGCCTGCCGTACGCCGAGCTGGTCGACCGCCTGTGCGCGATCGCGCTCGAGCGCCACGCGCGCGAGCGGGCGTATCGCTATTAGCTACTTGAACAGGATGAGGTCGGAGATCTCGACCCGCGACTGGCCCGGCGGCAGCGCCGTGATCCACACCAGGTAGTAGCGGTAGGAGCGCCCGTTGGTGTCGAGGCGCACCGACTGGCGGCGCCGGACGTTGCGCAGCGACGCGAGCTTGGTCCAGCCCTTGCCCAGGCGCGCGGGCGGGCCGATGGTGGCCGCGTAGATGGCTCCCGACCAGCCGGGCGTCGGCGTGCGCAGGACGAGCTGGCGGGCGACGACGCGCGGCGCGGCGTCGACGTAGAGCCCGACGCCGGCCTTGGGGAGCTGTCCGCCGTTGTAGGTCTCCGTGCTCCAGAACGAGTTGCGGTCGTCGTCGATGGCCGCGCTCGTCTCGTTGCCGTGCTCGACCTCGTCGCCGAGCGGGTCGTAGTCGTTGGCCGCGTCGGTGGCCAGGTTGACCGCGTGCAGGCCCGGCGCGGGTGGCTTGATGTCGGGCGGGCGCGTCCCGAGCTCGGTCTGCCCGCGGGCGAGCACGATGATCGCCACGACCGCGATGGCAACCAGCACGAGCAGGGCCGCGGCGAGCGCGGGGGCCACGCGGGCCCGCAGGGGCACGCGCCGGCGCTTGTCACCCGGGAGCGTGCGCAGGACGGTGGTCGCCTCCCCGGTCGCGTGACCGGCGCGGGCCGTCTCGATGGCCAGCACGTCCTCGAGATCGGCGACCAGCGAGGACGCGTCGAGGTAGCGGCGCTGCAGGTCCTTGGCGGTGGCGCGGTCGACCACGGCGGCCAGCGACGCCGAGACCTCGGGCCGCAGCCGCTGCACGTCGGGCAGCTCCTCGCGCACGTGGCGCATCGCGACGGCGACCTGGCTCTCCCCGCGGAAGGGGACGTCGCCGGTGAGCATCTCGAAGAGCGCGATGCCCAGCGAGTAGATGTCCGACTGGCCGGTGACGACGTGGCCCAGCGCCTGCTCGGGGGAGACGTAGTCGGTCGTGCCGAGAACGCGCCCGTCGGCGGTCAGGCCCTCGTCGGCGAGCGTGCGGGCGATCCCGAAGTCGGTGACCTTGGCCGAGCCTTCGGCGTCGATGAGGACGTTCTGCGGCTTGATGTCGCGGTGGACGATGCCGCGCTCGTGGGCGGCGCCGAGCGCGCGCGCGATCTCGATCGCGTAAGCGATCGCCTCAGGGATCGGCAGCCGGCCGAAGCGGCGGATGCGCTCCTTGAGCGTCTCGCCCTCGACGTACTCGAAGACGATGTAGGGCGTGCTCTCGTCTTCGCCGGCGTCGATGACCGTGACGATGTGCGGGTGGTTGAGCTGGGCGACGGCGCGCGCCTCGCGGCGGAAGCGCTCGAGCTGGTCGGAGTGCGAGGCGATCTCGCGGTGCATGAGCTTGATCGCCACCGGCCGCTCGAGCACGGTGTCGAACGCCTTGTAGACCGTGGACATGCCGCCGGTGCCGATCTGGGCGTCCAGCCGGTAACGGCCGGAAAGCAGCGTGCCGACGGGGGTGGCCATGGTCGACATTCTCTCCAGGTTCGCCGGGGCGAAGCGCCGCCCTGCGCGGTAGGTCGGGAGACTTACGCGGGTGGCGCCAGCCTACGTCTACACGGACCCCGCCTGCCCGTGGTCGTGGGCCGCCGAGCCGGCCCTGCGCGCGCTGGAGACCCACTTCGGCGACGGGCTCGAGGTGCGCTTCGTGATGGGCGGCCTGGCCCGCGAGTTCGCCCGTCCGCTGGAGACCATGCGCCACTGGATCGACGCGAGCGCCGCGTCGGGCATGCCCGTCGACCCGCGGCTGTGGCTCGATGCCGCGCCGCGGTCGTCGTACCCGTCGTGCCTGGCGGTCAAGGCCGCGGCGGAGCAGGGCCTCGACGGCGCGTTCCTGCGCCGCGCGCGCGAGGGCTTCGCCTACGAGCGGCGCAGCCTGGACAGCGCCGAGCCGCTCGTCGAGCTCGCGCGCACCGTGCCCGGGCTCGACGTCGAGCGCTTCCGCGTCGACCTGAGCTCGCACGCGATCCTCGAGGCGTTCGGCGCCGACCTCGACCGCGCGCGCTCGGTCGCGCCCGACCTGCGCGGCGCGGATCCGCGGGTGTCCTTCCCGAGCCTGCAGGTCCTCGGCCCGGCGGGCGAGCGGTGGGCCTACGACACCTGGGCGCCCGAGGCCTGGCGCGCCGCGGCACTCGACGCGGGCGTCGCGCCGGACGGGGCGCGACGCCCCGATGCCCTGGCCGCGCTGCGGCGCTTCGGCCGCATGGCCACGCCCGAGGTCGCCGCCGTCTGCGAGCTCCCCGGCCCGACCGCGCCGGCCGAGCTGTGGCGGCTGGCCGCCGCCTGGCAGGTGCGCGTCGAGCGGCGGGCCAGCGGCGAGACCTGGGAGCCTGCCTGAGGCTGAGCCCTACGCGGGCGCGTGCTCCTGGACCGGCAGCGTGGGATGGTCCTCGCCCGACCAGGCGCGGAACTCGCGCGGCCCGTAGCCGGTCAGCCGCGTCGGCCCGATCGCCCGCACCGACGCCGAGCGCGGCAGCCCCAGCAGCGGCCCGATCTCCCCGACGTACTGCCCGGACTCGACGGGGTCCAGGCCTATCCCACGCGCGGGCGCGGGATCAAGGCGATTTACCTGCCGGGAATGGTCAGGCGAGTGCCTTTGCCACAGCCGCCTGGAGGCGCTCGGCCTCGAACGGCTTGACCACGAAGTCCTTGGCGCCGGAGCGGATCGCCTCGAGCACCTTGGTCTCCTGGCCGAGCGCCGAGCACATGACGACGCGCGCGGCCGGGTCGAGGTAGAGGATCTCGCGCAGCGCGCTGACCCCGTCCTTCTCGGGCATGGTGATGTCGAGCGTCATGACCTCGGGGCGCAGCTCCTGGTAGCGCTGCACCGCCTCGGTGCCGTTGGACGCCTCGCCGACGACCTCGTGGCCGGCCTTGGCGAGGGCGTCGCTCACGACGCGGCGCATGAACACGGCGTCGTCGACGACGAGCACGCGGGCCATCAGCGGCCTCCTTCTGGGGTGGTGGGTGGTTCGGCGGCCTGGAAGACCTCCTCGAGGCGCACGGCCCAGTCGGTCTCGTCGACGCAGATCAGCCGGCCGGTCGCGATACGCGACCCGTTGACGAAGATGTCGACCGGGTCGTCGGCCGCGCGGTCGAGGTCGACGATCGCGCCGTCGCCGAGCGCGGCGACCTCGACGCTGCGCAGCCGCGCGCGGCCGAGCTCGGCCCACACGCGCAGCGGGACGTCGCGCAGCGACTCGCGCAGCGCGGCGGCCGCGGGGCCGGCGCCCGCAGCGCCGTCCGGGCCGGCCCCGGACACGAGCGCCTGGGTCATGCGCATCGTGAAGACGGTCGGCACGAGCTGGATCAGGCGGCAGGCTTCGCCGAAGAGCGTCATCACCGCGACGGTCATCCGCGTCGCGCCCTGGAAGGTGGCCTTGATGTCGCCCCGCGCCTGCGCGATGGCGACGTCGGGCGAGGCCAGCTCGACGAGCTCCCCGAGAACCTCGCCGGTCGCGTTCGCGGCGGCGGCCATCATCTGGTTCATCGCCTCGCCGACGGCGGAGAGCTCGAGCTCGGAGAGCTCGTCGCCCTGGGGCTCGACGTCGATCGCCTCGCCGCCGATCATCGCGCCGGCCAGCCGCCGCGCGGCGGTCAGCGGCATCACGAAGAGGTTGCCGCCCTGGGCGCCGTTGACGTAGGAGACGCTCGCCACGACGGCCGGGAGGGGAAGGGCGTCGATGGCCTCGCGCTCGATCAGCGCGGCCTCGAACTCCGTCTCGGCGAGCTCGCCGGGCGCGAACACGCGCAGGACGTCGGCCGCGGCGCGGGCGTTCGAGCTGGCCAGCGCCATCAGCGCCTCGTGCGTGGTCATCGCCGGTCCTCCAGCGTCGAGTCGACCTGCACCGCGCGCCGGCGCCCGTTGCGCCCCGGCCGCGCGGTCGACAGCGGCACCCGGTCGGCGTAGAGGACGACCCCGCCGGCGACCGGCGAGTCGAGCGCCAGGACGTCGCCCGGCGCCAGGCGCAGGACCTGGTCGGCGGTGAGCTCGATCTCGCCGACCTCGGCGCGCAGCTCGATGCCGATGTCGCGCAGCCGCGCGGCGACGGCCTCGCCGCTGCGCGTGTCGCGCGCCGGGGCGCTGCGCATCCGCGCCAGCAGCGCGCCGATCGCGTTGTAGGGGACCAGCAGGGTCATGATCGTCGAGACGCGGTCGAGCTTGACCTCGACGGTGAGCACGAGCGTGGGCTCCTCGATCGCGGCGACGTCGGCGAGCTGCTCGTAGCTCATGACGCGCTGCAGCTCGAGCTCCTCGCTGCACATCTCCTTCCACGCCGACCCGAGGCAGAGGGCGAGCGTCGTGAAGAAGCGCCGCGCGATGAGCCGGTCGACCTCGGTCAGCGACCGCCCGACGACCTCGGCGCTGCCGTCGGACCCCAGCAGCCGGTCGACCGCCTCGAGCACGAGCGGCTGCTCGAGCGCGAGGACCACCGGCGGGCGGTCCTCGCCGGGGGCGAGCACGCCGCACAGCGACGTCGCGGTCAGGTCGGCGTGGACGCGCGACCACATGCCCTGCTCGACCTGCATGAGCTCGAGGTCGGCGTGCGTGCGCAGCTCGCTGGTCAGGCGCGTGGCGGCCACGCGGCAGAACGTCTCCGCGGCGCGCTTGAGGCGGTCCTGGTGCTCGGCCTTGAACTTGACCGTGCGGCGGAAGTCGACGACGCGGATCGACGACGCCCGGCGCTTGCGCGGCTTGTCGGGCGCCGGCTTGTCGGCGGGCAGCTGACCCTCGCGCGCGGCGTCGACGAGCGCCTCGACGGCGTCGGCGGACAGCAGGCTCATAGCGGGACCCCCAGGCGGGACAGGAGCTCGGCCGCGGCGGCGGCTCCCGGGACGAACAGGAAGGACAGCGCGCACGACTCGCCCTCGATGCGCAGCTCGGTGTCGATGAAGAGCACCAGCTCGGCGGCGCCGAGGCGCTCGACGACCGCGCTGTGCAGGACGGCGGCCGGGAAGTCGCAGGTCAGCTGCGGCGGCTCGGGCTCGAGCGCGAGCCCGGTCATCGCGTTGAGCGAGCCGAGGTAGTGGGTGGCGAGGATGTTGCTCGCCTCGGCCAGGGCCGACGGCCCCAGCTCGTCCTCGCCGGCCACGCCGAGCAGCTCGCACAGTCGCGCCGCGCCCCTGGCCGGGAAGACGGCGAGCACGAGCGCGGGGATGTCGCCCGCGACGGGCACGAGCACGCCGGTGACCCGCGCGTCGGGCCCGCCGAGGCCGGCGATGCCCGCGGCGAGCGGCAGCGCGTCGGCGCCGTGCCGGCGCCGATGTTGGCGACCTCGCGCAGGGTGTCGAGCTGCTGCTCGCTGTAGAGCGGCATGGTCATGCGGCTCACATCGGCACGGATGCCGTCGACGGCAGTCATGCCGCCGCCTCGAGCACCGGTTCGGCCCGGACGGAGGCGGGCAGGCGCAGCCGCGCGACGGTCCCCTCGCCGGGCGAGGAGAGCAGGACGACCTCGCCGCCCAGCGCGCGGACGCGGTCGCGGACGGCGTCGAGCCCGATGCCGCGCCCCGAGATGTCGCTCGTGGCGGCGGCGGTCGAGAAGCCTGGGGCGAAGAGGACCTCGAGCGCCCGGTCGAGGTCGAGCCGGCCGGCCCGCGCGGGATCGAGGAGCCCGCGCTCGGCTGCGTGGGCGGCGACGCGCTCGGCGTCGACGCCGCGGCCGTCGTCGCGGACCTCCACGACGACGTCGCCGCTGCACTCGCTCGCCGCGATCTCGAGCGTCGCCGCGCGCGGCTTGCCCGCCGCCTCGCGCTCGTCGGGCGTCTCGCAGCCGTGCGACAGCGCGTTGCGGACGAGGTGCACGAGCGGGTCGCCGAGCGCGTCGACCACCATGCGGTCCAGCCGCGTGGACTGGCCGACGAGCCGCAGCTCGACCTCCTTGCCCAGGCGCTTGGACAGGTCGCGCACCATGCGCGGCAGGCGCAGGAAGACCTCCTCGATCGGCGCGACGCGCAGCTCGAGCGCGGCGGCGTGCACCGCCCGGGAGCTGCGGGCGAGCTCCTCGACCGCGCCGGCGAGCCCGGGCAGCCCGGCCTCGACGGCAAGGCGAGCGATCTCGGCCTCGCGCTCGCGCAGCTCGTCGACGGCGCGGCCGAGCTCGGCCAGGCGCTCGCCGTCGACGCGGACGGCCGGCGCGCGGCGCTTGCGCTCGGGGGCGGCGACCCGCCGGCGTGGGCGGGGGGCCGCGCCGCCGCCGCCGAGCTCGAAGAGCGTCGCCTCGTCGACCTCGGGCACCGCCTTGACGGCGCCGGCGATGACGTCGAGCGGCTGGTCGGTGCGCAGCCACGCCTCGACGACGGGGGCGGTGAAGCCCTCGAGCTCGTCCTCGGACGGGGTCGCGGTGAGGATGTCGCCGTGCTCGCCCAGCGCGGCGAGCG
This sequence comes from Actinomycetota bacterium, assembly GCA_005888335.1. The sequence goes on along the minus strand of VAWY01000103.1, from coordinate 1,811 downwards.
CCATGTAGGCGCGCACGGCGGGCATCGCGGTGTCGGTGGCCAGCGCCGCGCTGACGCGCACGACGCGCGCGCCGGCCGACAGCGCCTTCACGACCGCGGCGGGCGGGCCCGTGGGCGCGGGCGGGGCCGGCTGGTGGTCGCCGCGGCGGCGCACGAGCCGCTCGAGGCGCGCGACGAGCGGCGCGGGGTCGATGCGCTCGACGCCCTCGGCGTCGATCGCGTCGACTGCTGCCGAGAGCGCGTCGAGGCACTGGAAGACCACGTCGACGGCGTCCGGGCTCAGGCCGCCGCTGCGCTGGCGCAGCAGCTCGAAGACGTCCTCCATCGTGTGGGTCAGCGCGGCGATGCCGGCGAAGCCCATGGTCGCGCTCATCGCCTTCAGCGAGTGCGCGATGCGGAAGATCTCGTTGACGGTGGCGGTGTCGGCGGGGTCCGCCTCGATGCGCACGACGGCGAGGTTGAGCTCGCCGAGGTGCTCGCCGGCCTCCGCCAGGAACAGGGGCAGGTACTCGGCGACGTCCACGTCTGGAGTGATCGGTGGCATGGGCGGGTTTTTGAGCTTCAGACGACGAAGCCCGCCCCCTTGTCCAGCAAGGAAGCGGGCCTGGCGACCGGGGGTGGCGGCGAACTTCGTTCGCGCTTACCCCCGGTCGCTTACGCGAACTTCGTTCGCGAGAACGCCTGTCGCCTAGCCCTTGAGCAGCGAGAGAACGTTCTGCGGCAGCTGGTTGGCCTGCGCGAGCATCGCGGTGCCGGCCTGCGACAGGATCTGGTTCTTGGTCATCTCGACCGTCTCCGACGCCATGTCGACGTCGCGGATGCGCGACTCGGCGGCGACCAGGTTCTCCTGGTAGATCGCGATGTTGGCCAGCGAGTGCTCGAAGCGGTTCTGGACCGCGCCGAAGACCGCGCGCTGGGCGGAGACCTGATCGATGGCCGCGTCGATGTCGGAGATCGAAGAGACGCCGGCCAGGTTGTAGGCGGCCGTGCCGATCGACGCGCCGAGCGAGATCGTCGCCACGCCGATGGTCTCGCCGTCGTTGGCGCCGACCTGGAACGAGATCGTCACCTGCGAGTTGAGCAGCTTGATGCCGTTGAACGCGGCCGAGACGCCGAGGCGGTCGATCTCGGAGGCGAGCTGGTTGACCTCGCTCTGCAGCGCGGCCTGGTTCTGCGGCGAGAGCGTGCCGTTCTTGTACTGCACGGCGAGCTCGCGCACGCGCTGGAGCATCGAGTGCACCTCGGAGAGCGTGCCCTCCGCGGTCTGCACCATCGAGACCGCGTCCTGCAGGTTGCGCTGCGCCTGAGCGAGGCCGCTGATCTGGCCGCGCATCTTCTCGGAGATGGCGAGGCCGGCGGCGTCGTCGGCGGCCCGGTTGATCCGGTAGCCGGAGGAAAGGCGCTCCATGGCCTTCGACAGCTTGTCAGAGGTGCTCTGAAGCTGGCGGTGGGCGTTGAGCGCCTCGACGTTGTGCTGAATACGAAGAGACATGGTGTTTTTCTGGCGTCCTTTCCCTTGCCGACCCGGGTAGTCGGCAGGGCCGCTCAGGTCTTGAGCGGCAAGTCGTCCGGGAGCTTGGCGTCCGACTTGGCGGCCGCCTCGTTCTCAGCCTTGACGGCCTGCCAGAGCTCCTCGCGGTAGACGGGGATGGACCTGGGCGCGTCGATGCCGATGCGCACGCTGGACCCGGAGACCTCGATCACCTCGATGACAACGTCGTCGCCGAGCATGACCTTCTCGCCCGGCCGTCGCGTGATGATGAGCATGGGAACGGTTCCTCCTTGGAGCCGTGGGGAACTGGAGCGATTGT